>NZ_FYDT01000003.1:0-225698 GCF_900187585.1 Pseudomonas sp. Irchel 3E19 | reverse complement strand
TTGGCACCCACCACAGGAAGGGAATCGGGTGGCGTGGGGCGTCAGATCGATCTGGAGGGCATCACCATCAGGCTTGATCGTGACGACAGAAAAGCCCTCCCAAAAAGGAAGGAAAGTATTAATATCGCGCATAAGAACGCCGGTTTGTTAGATGTGTTTGCTCGCACGAACATCATCAAGCAAATCGGCGTTCTTGTTTCTGTGTTTCCCGGGATTCCGTGAAGAACCTTTTTTTTGCCCTGCCGACAGCGGGCGCTAATCTGCAATCGATCAAAAAACCTTGTGCAAACGAACGAGTGCGTTAGCATCCGTCCCCGAATTGGCGCACCTGGGCATTTTTGCCCGTCGCTGTTGGTTTTCGCGCCGCAAACGCAATGGTTTTGGGGACTTGAAGATGAAGAAGTATCTGTCGATGCTGCTGGTCGGCGTCACGGCACTGGTTGCAGTCAATGCGGCGCACGCCGGCGCGATCGATGACGCGGTCAAGCGCGGCACCTTGAAAGTCGGCATGGATCCGACCTACATGCCGTTCGAGATGACCAACAAGCGTGGCGAGATCATCGGTTTCGAAGTCGACATCCTCAAAGCCATGTCCAAGGCCATGGGCGTCAAGCTGGAGCTGGTCTCCACCGGTTACGACGGCATCATCCCGGCGCTGATGACCGACAAGTTCGACATGATCGGCAGCGGCATGACCCTGACTCAAGAGCGCAACCTGCGCCTGAACTTCAGCGATCCGTTCATTGTGGTCGGCCAGACCTTGCTGATCCGCAAGGAGCTGGAAGGCACCGTCAAGTCGTATAAAGACCTGAACACCGCCGACTACCGCATCACCTCCAAGCTCGGCACCACCGGTGAAATGGTCGCCAAGAAGCTGATCTCCAAAGCCAAGTACCACGGCTACGACAACGAGCAGGAAGCCGTGCTCGACGTGGTCAACGGCAAGGCTGACGCGTTCATCTACGACGCCCCGTACAACGTTGTAGCGGTGACCAAGGTCGGCGCTGGCAAACTGGTGTTCCTCGACAAGCCGTTCACCTACGAGCCGCTGGCCTTCGGCCTGAAGAAGGGTGATTACGACAGTCTCAACTTCATCAACAACTTCCTGCACCAGATCCACGAAGACGGCACCTACGATCGCATCCATGACAAGTGGTTCAAGAGCACCGAGTGGCTCAAGGACATGGAATAACGCCGGTCTGCCAGACCGCGTCGCCCCTTTCGCGAGCAGGCTCGCTCCCACATTTGAAATGCATTCCAATGTGGGAGCGAGCCTGCTCGCGAAGAGGGCCTTGTAAGCAATACAAAATCCGGAACCTGCAATGAAACATAAAAAAGCCCAATGGCCCTGGCACGTTCTGACCGTGCTGGTGCTGATCGGCCTGGCCGGCGCGTTGTATTACGCCACGTCGCTGATGTCCTACGAATGGCGCTGGAACCGCGTGCCGCAGTACTTCGCCTATCAGGCCGAAGAAACCCAGCGCGCCACCGACATCTCCACCGTGACCGAACTGGTGCGCAAGGGCAGCAGCGCGCAAGTCACTCTGCGCAATGATGCCGGTGACGAGCAGCACCTGACCGTCGACGAGAACAGCCTGCAATTCGCTCAGGGCGACGATGTGGCCGAAGGCGATGTCGTGGGCGTCACTCGGCATTGGGCGGCAGGGCCGCTGTTGTGGGGGCTGTGGACGACGCTTTGGCTGTCGGTGGTCTCCGGCGTTCTCGGTTTGCTGATCGGTCTGGTCACCGGGCTGTGCCGCTTGTCGAGTAACCCGACCCTGCGCGACCTGTCGAGCATCTACGTCGAACTGGTGCGCGGCACGCCGCTGTTGGTACAGATCTTCATTTTCTACTTCTTCATCGGCACGGTGATGAACCTGTCCCGGGAGTTCGCCGGGATCGCCGCGCTGTCGCTGTTCACCGGCGCCTATGTGGCCGAGATCATCCGTTCCGGCGTGCAGTCGATTGCCCGTGGGCAGAACGAAGCCGCGCGCTCGCTCGGTCTGAGCGCCGGCCAGTCGATGCGTCACGTGGTGCTGCCGCAAGCGTTCAAGCGCGTGTTGCCGCCGCTGGCCGGGCAGTTCATCAGTCTGGTCAAGGACACCTCGCTGGTGTCGGTGATCGCCATCACCGAACTGCTCAAAAGCGGCCGTGAAGTCATCACCACCTCGTTTTCGCCATTCGAGATTCTGTTCTGCGTTGCCGGCCTGTACCTGTTGATCAACCTGCCGCTGTCGAAAATCGCCAGCCGGCTTGAGCGGAGGCTCGCGCAAAGTGATTGAAGTCCGCGATCTGGTAAAAGTCTTCGACACCCGTGGCCAGGTAGTGCGCGCGGTGGATAACGTCAGCACCACGGTGGCCAAGGGCGAAGTGCTGGTGGTGATCGGTCCTTCCGGTTCCGGCAAGTCGACCTTCCTGCGCTGCCTCAATGGCCTGGAAGAATTCGATTCGGGCTCGGTGAGCATTGATGGCCTGCAACTGGCCGACCCGAAAACCGACGTCAACGCCTACCGCCGCGAAGTCGGCATGGTGTTCCAGCATTTCAACCTGTTCCCGCACATGACCGTGCTGGAAAACCTCTGTCTGGCGCAGAAAGTCGTGCGCAAGCGCGGCAAGAAAGAGCGCGAAGCCAAGGCGATGGAGTTGCTGAAAAAGGTTGGTATCGCGCAGAAGGCCAACGAGTTTCCGTCACGCCTCTCCGGCGGTCAGCAGCAGCGCGTAGCGATTGCCCGGGCGCTGGCGATGGAACCGAAGGTGATGTTGTTCGATGAGCCGACTTCGGCCCTTGACCCGGAAATGGTCGGCGAAGTGCTGGAGGTGATGAAGAACCTGGCCGTGGAAGGCATGACCATGGTCTGCGTTACCCACGAAATGGGTTTTGCCCGGGAAGTGGCGGACCGGGTGCTGTTCTTCGATCACGGCAAATTGCTGGAAGATGCGGCGCCGGCGGAGTTCTTCGATGCGCCGAAGGATCCGCGTGCTCAGGCCTTTCTGCGTCAGGTCTTGTAATTTCAGCGTCTGACCTACCGCTTTCGCGAGCAAGCCCGCTCCCACATTAGACCGCGTCCGCTTGGACAACTCGGTCAACTGTGGGAGCGGGCTTGCTCGCGAGATGCATCACCTCGGTCCACAGCGAACCGAGGCACATCAGTCACCTCAAACCTTGAATCGCCCCACCAGCGTCTGCAGATGCGTCCCCAGCCGCGCCAGCTCAACGCTGGACGCCGCCGTCTCTTCACTCGCCGCCGATGTCTGATCCGACACATCGCGCACATTCAGCACGCTACGGTTGATCTCTTCGGCCACCGCACTCTGCTGTTCAGCCGCCGCAGCAATCTGCTGGTTCATCGCCTGAATCGCCGACACAGTGCGGGTGATGCTTTCCAGCGAGCCACCGGCGCGACGGGTCAGCTCCACACTGCTGTCGGTCAGGGTGCGGCTGTTGTCCATGATCGTCGCCACTTGCTGGGTGCCGTTTTGCAGGCCGACGATCAGCTCTTCGATCTCTTCGGTGGACTTCTGCGTGCGCTGGGCGAGGCTGCGTACTTCGTCGGCGACCACGGCGAAACCACGCCCGGCTTCACCGGCACGCGCCGCTTCGATGGCCGCGTTGAGCGCCAGCAGGTTGGTTTGCTGGGCCACGGATTTGATCACGTCGAGGACGCTGCCGATCTTGTCGCTTTCGCGCTTGAGCTCGCCCATGGCTTCGGTGGAGTGGCCGACTTCAACCGCCAGACGCTCGATCTGTGCGATCGCTTCGCCCACCACCTTGTCGCCTTCACGGGCCTGTTGGTCGGCAGCGACGGCGGCTTCGGAAGCCTCTTCGGCGTTGCGCGCAACTTCCTGCACGGTGGCGGCCATTTCGTTCATGGCGGTGGCGACCTGATCGGTCTCGATCTTCTGATTGTTGACCCCGGCGCTGGTTTGCTCGGTGACGGCCGACAGTTCTTCGGCGGCGCTGGCGATCTGCGTGACGCCGTCGCTGATCCCGCCGATCAACTCGCGCAGGCCTTGGGTCATGCTCTGCATCGAACGTTGCAACTGACCGAGTTCGTCGCGGCGCAACGAGACCAGGTTTTGGGTCAGGTCGCCGGCAGCGACGCGCTCGGCGACTTTCAGGGTCTGGTTCAGCGGAATGATGATCTGCCGGGTGATCGCCCAGGCGGCCAGCAGGCCGAAGGCCACGGCCAGAAGGGTCGCGATGATCAGCATGTTCTTGGCATGCGTGGCATCGGTGTCGCGGACGATGGTCTGGGACTCGGTGAGTTTCTTGCTGACGTCGAGCAAGATGTCGCCCTGAGTCGACATGCGCGCGGCGGCCTTGGCATTGTTGACCTGCGAGTCGCGGAACTGCGCAACCGCTGCGCGGTAGGCTTTGATCGAATCGGTGGCCTGTTGCAGGTTGGCGATGTGCTGTTCCGGCAATTTCGCTGGCAGGCTTTCGAGGTTTTTCAGGGCATTGTCGATGGCGTCCAGCGCTGGCTGCTCAGCCCCGGCCTTGCCGCTGTAGGTGTAGCCGCGCACCTGATAGCGCGCCTGTTGCAGCAGTTTGCTCAGCTCGATCACGCTGTTGAATTGCGCGACGCTGTCGCCCTGCAGCATGGATTTCTCGACTTCGGAAACTTTAGCCACGGCGTTGTCGGCGTTGGCGCCGAGTTTGCTGCGGGCATCTTCACGCTGCACGGTGGCCTGAGTCATGTCGGCGAAGGCGCGTTTGTATTCGGCGACGGCGGCCAGTTGCTGATCGACCATGGCCGCGTCGGACGGCTGCTCGATCAGGCTGCGGGCGGTTTGCAGACCGCTGTCGAGCTTGCTCAGCAGCTCATTGACCGCGCCCGGACCTTGCTCGCCACGGCGTGCTTCATAGTCCAGACGCGCCAGGCGCAGGTCTTTGGTCAGCTCGTTGAGGCTGGAGATGAACCCCAGCTTATCGCCCTGGCTGATGATGCCACTCATGCCGGTCCAACCGGTGAAGGTGATCAACAGCGTCAGCAACAGCACCAGGCCGAAACCGATTCCCAGCTTGCGTTTGACGCTGACGTTTCCAAGACTCTCGGCTAACCAACGGTACATGCGACGACTCCCCGACCACTAATTGGACTTATGGGGACTGTATCGGCTCAGTGATGGCAATCTGTAACGCCATTTGTCCGGGCTAGAACAGGCGCGCGAGCAGGGCAGTGACGGCGGTTTCGACACGCAGGATGCGCTCGCCGAGTTGCACCGGTTGCAGGCCGGATTTGGCCAGCAGATCAATCTCGTAGGGAATCCAGCCACCTTCGGGGCCGATGGCCAGGGTCACCGGTTCGCTCAATGCGCGCGGGCAGGGCGGGTAGTTGCCGGGATGGCCAACCAGACCGAGGGTGCCTTCGGTAATCGCTGGCAGCCGATCTTCGACAAACGGCTTGAAGCGTTTCTCGATGACGATTTCCGGCAGCACCGTATCCCGCGCCTGTTCGAGGCCAAGGACCAGATTCTCGCGAATCGCTTCCGGCTCCAGAAACGGCGTCTGCCAGAAACTCTTCTCGACACGGTAGCTGTTGACCAGAATCACCTTTGACACGCCCATAGTCGCTACGGTCTGGAACACCCGACGCAGCATCTTCGGCCGCGGCAGGGCCAGCACCAATGTCAGCGGCAGCTTGGCCGGTGGCGGCTGATCGAGGGTGACACGCAGTTCCGCTTCACCGGCCTCCAGCCGCAAAAGCTCGGCCGAGCCCATCAGCCCATCGATGCGCCCTACGCGCAGGCTGTCGCCGACTTCCGAGCGATGCACTTCCTGCATGTGCGTCAAACGGCGATCACGCAGCACGACGCGGTCGGCCGCAATGAAATCGGCTTCTTCGAGCAGCAGCAGGTTCATGGCTGGGTCGCTGGCGGCTGGTCGTTATGGTCGTCAGCCGGTTCTTCTTCCGGGCGTTCGCGTTTGCTGATCAAGCCACCGAAGATGATGCCGATTTCAAACAGCATCCACATCGGCACGGCCAACAGGGTCTGCGAGAAGATGTCCGGCGGCGTGAGGATCATGCCGACCACGAAGCAGCCGATGATCACGTACGGACGGATCTTTTTCAGGTATTTGACGTCGACCACGCCGATCCACACCAGCAGCACCACGGCCACCGGGATTTCAAACGCCACGCCGAAGGCGAAGAACAGCGTCATGACGAAATCGAGGTAGCTGGCGATGTCGGTCATCATTTCCACGCCGGCCGGGGTGGCGGCAGCGAAGAACTTGAAGATCAGCGGGAATACGAAGTAATAGGCGAAGGCCATGCCGGTATAGAACAGCAGGATGCTGGAGACCAGCAGCGGCACGGCAATGCGCTTCTCATGCTTGTACAGGCCCGGCGCGATGAAGCCCCAGATCTGATGCAGGATCACCGGGATCGCGAGGAACAGCGAAACCATCATCGTCAGCTTCAGCGGCGTCAGGAACGGCGACGACACGTCGGTGGCGATCATCGTCGCGCCCACCGGCAGGTACTGGCGCAGCGGCGTCGAGACGAAGGTGTAGATCTGCTGGGTGAACGCGAACAGCCCGGCGAAGATGATGAAGATCGCCGCCACACAACGCAGCAGACGGGTGCGCAACTCGGTGAGGTGCGAAACCAGCGGCATGTGCTGGTCGTTTTCGGGAAGGCTAGGGCCTGTCATCGGTCATTTCCTGTGTCGCGCCGAGCCCGTATTTGCGCAGGGCAAGGCGCGAGGCGCGTAGTTTGGCGTTTCAAATAAGCAACGAGTAACGCAGCCCTGCGCAAATACGGGCCGGCCCTTCGGGTTGTGCCTGAAAGCGGGCCAGGCTGCGTTGTAGTCCTTGGGAAGGTAAAGCACATTCCCTGCGGACTACGCCTTGCCTGGCCCGCTTTCAGGCGACAACGCGACGCAGGAAATGACCGATGACAGGCCCTTGTCATGGGGCTCGCGGCGGCAGAGTGGTGTCGTGAGGCGCAGGTGTGATCGGCGCGGCGGTTGTAGTTACGTGTTCAACCGAAGTTTCTGCAGTAGCGGGCACGGTTTCTGTCGGCGCTACAACGGCAGCAGGTGCAGGTGCAGGTGTCGGAGCAGGCGCAGCGGGTGCAGTCGGCGCATGAATCGTCTGCTCACCCACATGTTCAACCGGCGTCGGCTCTTGCTGAACCGGATTGAAAATCTTCCGCGCCTCCTGCTCCAGCGACAGAATGTGCTCGTTGTGCAGTTGCCGACGGATCTCGTCGGCACCGATTTCACGTTCAACTTCCTGTTTGATCGCGTTGAAGCTGCGCTTCAGCCGTCCGACCCACAGGCCGGCGGTGCGTGCAGCACCCGGCAGACGCTCGGGGCCCAGCACCAGCAGGGCAACGAGGCCGACGAGCAGCAGTTCAGAGAAGCTGATACCAAACATTAGTCAGTGCTCACACGTCTTTGCGGATCGGCTCTTCGACTTTCTGCGCCTGCACGTCGATGGTGTGCGGCGGGTTGGCCTGCGCGGTGGCTTGCGGCTGTACCGGTGGCACCGGCTGCGCAGGCGTCACGGTCGGATCGGCAGCCGGCTTCTCGTCGTCGTTCATGGCTTTGCGGAAGCCCTTGATCGATTCGCCAACGTCGGTGCCGAGGTTTTTCAGTTTCTTGGTGCCAAACACCAGCACCACGACTACCAGAATGACGACCCAGTGTTTCCAGTCAAAAATGCCCATGTTGCTGTTCCTCTCTAATAGTTGTTCAGGCGGATGGACGCGAGGCTTTCTCGACGTGTCCGGACAGGCCGAAGCGACGATCCAGTTCATCGAGCACGGCCTGCGGATGCTGCCCCAGTTGGGCGAGCATGACCATGCTGTGGAACCACAGGTCGGCCGTCTCGTAGATCACGTCGCTGCAGTCACCGCTGATGGCGGCGTCCTTGGCGGCAATAATGGTTTCGACCGACTCTTCGCCGACTTTCTCCAGAATCTTGTTCAGACCCTTGTGATACAGGCTGGCGACATAGGAACTGTCGGCCGCTGCGCCCTTGCGCTCTTCAAGTACCTGAGCGAGGCGGGTCAGGGTGTCACTCATGTTTGTGTCCTGCGCAATAGATGGCATGCGGGTCTTTCAGCACCGGGTCGACCGTTTTCCAGTCGCTGTTTTCGAAGACGCGGTAAAAGCAGCTTTGACGGCCGGTATGGCAAGCGATGTCGCCGATCTGTTCAACCATCAGGATGATCACGTCGGCGTCACAGTCCAGACGCATTTCATGCAGGGTCTGTACGTGGCCGGACTCTTCGCCCTTGCGCCACAGCTTGCCACGGGAACGTGACCAGTAGATTGCACGGTTTTCCGCAGCGCTCAGTTCCAGCGCTTCGCGGTTCATCCAGGCCATCATCAGTACGCGTCCGGTCTTGTGATCCTGGGCAATCGCCGGCACCAGGCCATCAGCGTCCCACTTGATCTCGTCCAGCCAGTTTTTCATCTTCGACTCCGACAGCGAACCCACACTTCAAATAGTCGGGTTCAGGCGTTGAAACAGTGTGCCAGCCGATCACGGAACTGGCTATCGGCGAACGACCAGATACAAGCCGACGGCCACCATGATTCCCGCCGGCCAATGCCCCAGTTCGTTCAGCGGGCCACCGGCGGCGAGGATCGTACCGCCCGCCAGATGGGCACTGCCGAGCAGGCGCAGGAACCAGTCGTCCTTGCGTTTATGCCTCGGCGGCGGTGGGTCGTTGGCGTGGGGCTGGGACATGCGTTCGAGCAGATCGCGGGCCATGTTGGCCAGGTGCGGAATCTGTTCGAACTGGCTCTGCACGTTGCCGAGCAAGGCTTTCGGGCTGACGCGCTCGCGCATCCAGCGCTCAAGGAACGGTTGCGCGGTATTCCACAGATCCAGATCCGGATAGAGCTGACGACCGAGGCCTTCGATGTTCAGCAGGGTCTTTTGCAGCAACACAAGTTGCGGCTGCACTTCCATATTGAAGCGGCGTGCAGTCTGGAACAGGCGCATCAGCACCTGGCCAAATGAAATATCTTTTAACGGTTTTTCGAAGATCGGCTCGCACACGGTGCGGATCGCCGCTTCGAATTCGTTGAGCTTGGTTTCTGCCGGCACCCAGCCCGAATCGATGTGCAATTGCGCCACGCGACGGTAGTCACGCTTGAAGAACGCGAACAGGTTGCGCGCCAGATAATCCTGGTCTTCCGGGGTCAGGCTGCCGACGATGCCGCAGTCGATCGCGATGTATTGCGGGCTCCACGGGTTGACGGTGCTGACGAAGATGTTGCCCGGGTGCATGTCGGCGTGGAAGAAACTGTCTCGGAACACCTGGGTGAAGAAGATCTCCACGCCACGTTCGGCAAGCATTTTCATGTCGGTGCGCTGATCGGCAAGGGTCGCCAGATCCGTCACCTGAATCCCGTAGATGCGCTCCATCACCAGCACTTTCGGCCGGCACCAGTCCCAATAGACTTGCGGCACATAAAGCAGCGGCGAACCTTCGAAATTGCGCTTCAGCTGGCTGGCGTTAGCGGCTTCGCGCAGCAGGTCGAGCTCGTCGTAAATGGTTTTTTCGTAGTCCTGCACCACGTCTACCGGGTGCAGCAAGCGGGCGTCGGCCGAGACTTTTTCAGCAGCGCGGGCGAGGATGAACAGCCACGCCAGATCCTGCGCGATGATCGGTTTCAGGCCCGGGCGGATCACCTTCACCACCACTTCTTCGCCGGTTTTCAATTGCGCGGCATGCACCTGCGCCACCGAAGCCGAGGCCAGCGGTTGAACATCGAATCGGCTGAACACTTCGCTGATTTTCTTGCCCAGCTGTTCTTCGATCAGCTTGATCGACAGCTGCGAATCGAACGGCGGCACGCGATCCTGCAGCAGCATCAGCTCATCGGCGATGTCTTCCGGCAGCAGGTCGCGGCGGGTCGAGAGAATCTGCCCGAACTTGATGAAAATCGGCCCCAGATCCTGCAATGCCAGACGCAATCGCGCGCCCCGGCTCAGCTCCAGCGGCTTGCGCGGGAACCAACGCCACGGCAGCGCATAGCGCAACGCCAGGAGGAACCAGGGCAGCGGCAGATCGAACAGCAGATCATCGAGGCGGTAGCGGATCACGACGCGCTGGATGCGCAACAGACGGCGGACGGCAAGCAGCTTCATGCGTTATCGCTTGGGTCGAGGGATCGGGAAAGGCGCTCGAAACGCGCCTCGAGACGTTCCAGATCAAGTTTGATCCGGTCCAGTTCGCTGAACCGTGCTTCGGCTTCGCGCTGCCCGACGAGGGTGCGCGATTCTTCGGCGAGGTATTCGGCGAGGTTCTGGTTGAGGCTGGCAAATCCTTGTTGATACCAGCGTGCGCGGCTGCGCAGGTGACCGCCCACCAGTTGCGTGGCCACCGGGCCGAGCCAGCGCGAGAGTTCGTACTCCCAGTCCAGCTCCAGATCCTGCAGCACACCGGCCAGCTCCAGCAGCACACCGCTGTCGCCATCGAGCTCGACTTGCGGGGCGTGCAGCACCGCGGTCTTGTCTTTGCTCAGGGCCAGTTTCACCAGGCTCGAGGCTGGCGCGCGCAGGGTGCAGTCGACACCGGTTTCCCAATGGGAAGCCAGCATCAAGCCTTCATCGCTGGGCAGAATGAACAGTTGCAGCGCCGGGCTGCGGCAATCGACGGCAATCACCTTGCCGGTCAGATGCGCGAGCCGCGGCAGCGCCGTGCTGTCGAGACGCAGCACCCGGTTCAGACCGAGTTCGACGCTGGCGAGCAGCCCGGTGAGCAGCATCAGGGCTTGATGCCGCGGTGCAGGGCGACGATGCCTGCGGTCATGTTGTGATAGGTCACGCGGTCGAAACCGGCGTCGACCATCATCGACTTCAGGGTTTCCTGATTCGGGTGCATGCGGATCGATTCGGCCAGGTAGCGATAGCTTTCCGAGTCGTTGGTGATCAGCTTGCCCATCAGCGGCATGAAGGCGAACGAGTAGGCGTCGTAGGCTTTGGACATCAGCGCGTTGGTCGGCTTGGAGAATTCCAGCACCAGCAGGCGACCGCCGGGCTTGAGCACGCGCAGCATCGAACGCAGAGCGTCTTCTTTATGCGTCACGTTGCGCAGGCCGAAGGCGATGGTCACGCAGTCGAAATGGTTGTCCGGGAACGGCAGTTTTTCCGCATCCGCCTGAACGAATTCGACGTTGCCGGCCACACCCAGATCCAGCAGGCGATCACGACCGACCTTGAGCATGGATTCGTTGATGTCGGCCAACACTACCTGGCCGGTAGGGCCAACGAGGTGCGAGAACTTTTTGGTCAAATCGCCGGTGCCACCGGCGATGTCCAGAACGCGGTTACCGCTGCGCACGCCCGACAGTTCGATCGCGAAACGCTTCCACAGACGGTGCATGCCGCCCGACAGAAGGTCGTTCATCAGGTCGTACTTGGCGGCTACGGAGTGGAAAACTTCAGCGACTTTTTCCGCTTTCTGGCTTTCCGGAACGTTTTTGAAGCCGAAGTGAGTGGTGGGTTCGGCATCGCTGCCTTTGCGCTGATCAGTCATATCGCTGTCACCAAAAGAGAATGCGCGACATTCTAATCCCCAAGCCATGCTTTGTCTTGGAATGGCTAAAGGTAAGATGGGCAACCTTCGGGACGATTTGCCGCAGACGCGGTCAAGATTTACCGACACTTCTTCATAAATCAGGAGTCATCCAATGGCCAAAATCAGTGTTGAGCGTGCCCACAGTCTGGGCAAGGAAGCCGCCCGCGAGAAGGCCGACAAGCTGGCGCAGAAACTCTCCGATCAATATGGCCTGGAGCCGCAATGGTCGGGCGATACCCTCAATCTCAAGCGCTCGGGCGTGAAAGGCGCGGTGCATGTGGCTGACGATTCGATCAAGGTCGACGTGGAACTGGGCCTGATGATGTCGGCCATGAGCGGGATGATCAAAGCCGAGATCGAGAAGGCGTTGGACAAAGCGTTGGTCTGATTTCTGCCTGAAATGAAATCCCCCTGTGGGAGCGAGCCTGCTCGCGAATGCGGTGTGTCAGTCACAGAAAATCCGACTGATAAAACGCTTTCGCGAGCAGGCTCGCTCCCACATTCGTTTCGTGTGAAGCCAGAGGTTCATGTCAGTTGTTAGGGTGCCGTTTCTAATTTTTCTGCCTACTTTGTGCCTGAGCCCGACAAACCTGCGGGCAGTTCCTCAAACCTTCTGCGCGTGAGGTGCACCATGGCCAAAGTCATTTTGAAGAAAAAAATTGACGCTTCGACAACCGCTCTGAGCGACGTCAAATCCTATGCCCGCAAGATCTGGCTGGCAGGCCTGGGTGCCTACGCCAAGGTCGGCCAAGAGGGCAGCGACTACTTTCAAGAGTTGATCAAGGCTGGTCAAACTGTTGAAAAGAAAGGCAAAAAAGTCGTCACCGAAAAACTCGAAGCGGCCAACGCCGAGATCGATGAAGCCCGTGACGAAGTCAGTTCTTTCAAAGGCCGTGTCGAAGTTCAGCTCGACAAGGTCGAGAAGGCGTTCGACACCCGCGTGGCAAGCGCCTTGAATCGTATCGGCATTCCGTCTAAACATGACGTTGAGACACTCTCTGCTAAGCTCGATGAGCTGACGGCATTGCTCGAACGCGTCGCGCGTAAATCTTAAGGAGAACGGGATGGCTGGTAAAAAGAACACCGATAAAGAAGGCAGCTCGTGGATTGGGAAAGTCGAAGACTACTCCCGCAAAATCTGGCTGGCTGGTTTAGGCGTGTACTCGAAGATCGACACTGACGGCAGCAAGCTCTTCGATACATTGGTCAAAGACGGCGAGAAAGCCGAGAAGCTCACCAAGTCGGCAGTCGGCAAGAAAGTCGATGCCGCCAAGGATTCCGCTTCTTCGGCCAAGTCGCGCATCAGCGGCGTGAAAGATCGCGCACTGGGCAAGTGGGACGAACTGGAAGGGGCTTTTGACAAGCGCCTGAACAGTGCGATTTCGCGTCTGGGTGTGCCGAGCCGCAACGAAGTTAAAGCGCTGCACAGCAAGGTCGAGACCTTGACCAAGCAGATCGAAAAACTCACTGGCGAGAAGGCCCGTCCGGTTGCGGCGAAAACCGCTGCAGCAAAACCGGCAGCTAAAACTGCAGCGGCAAAACCTGCAGCCAAAACGGCTGCCAAGCCACTGGCTAAAGCGGCTGCAAAACCTGCGGCCAAAACCGCAGCAGCTAAGCCCGCCGCCAAAGCAGCCGCCAAACCGGTTGCCGCCAAAACCGTTGCCAAACCTGCCGCCAAGCCTGCTGCGAAAGCTGCGGCTAAACCAGCCGCCAAGCCAGCAGCGAAAACCGCTGCCGCCAAACCTGCTGCCAAGCCTGCAGCGAAACCTGCTGCGGCGAAGAAACCGGCAGTGAAAAAACCGGCCGCACCGAAAGCCGCTGCGCCGAAACCGGCATCTCCAGCGGCCAAGCCTGCCACTCCGGCAGCCCCGGTGAGCGCGTCGAACTCCGCCGCTGCACCGACTCCGGCGGCAACTCCGACTGCTGCATCGACCCCGTCGACGCCAACCAGTCAGTCCTGATTCTTTCAGGGCAAAACAAAACGCCCGGCCTGTGAAGGTCGGGCGTTTTTGTTTGTGCAGATAATCTCCGGAACACCGCGAGTTCCCCGTGGGAGCGGGCTTGCTCGCGAATGCGGTGTGTCATTCAGCATTGATGTTGGCTGACCCACCGCCTTCGCGAGCAAGCCCGCTCCCACAGGTGAACAATGTGTCGCAACGTCAGTCGTGGTCTTCGAGGTATTGCAGGGCCATCCGTTCGGTGGCGACCTTCACCGGCGGCAAAAGATGCGGCGCCACCAGCATCATGATCTGATAAACCACCAACCGAACCTCACCCTCCCGATCCAGAATCCGCTGATAATCCAGCGAAAACAGCAACGTCATGGTGATCTGTTCAACCAGTTGCCCCAGCGCCTGGGTATCGCTGACCAGTTGCCCTGACGCCTTCAACCGCGCCAGCAATGACGCCAGTGTGCGCTTCAAGGCATTGAGCAAATGCCGAATCCCCTTCGCCAGTTTCGGCAAGCGTCCGGCCAGGTTCGACAGATCCTGAAACAGGAACCGGTACTGCGCTAACCGCTCGACGATCAGGTGCAAAAACAGCCAGTAATCTTCCGGCGCCAATTCGACATCCGAAGGCGGATCGAGCAGCGGCGCGAGTTCATTCTGGAAGCGTTCGAACAACCCGAGTATCAACGGCTCCTTGCCGTGGAAGTGGTAGTAGAGGTTGCCGGGGCTGATCCCCATTTCATTGGCAACTTCCATGGTGGAGACGTTTGGCTCGCCCTTTTCGTTGAACAGTTGCAGCGCACATTCGAGAATCCGGTCGCGGGTTTTCATCCAGTCTTCTTAGAAAAGTTCGGTTAAGCGTCAGCGCACACGCACGTAAGTACCGGGTGCTGCCTCCATCGGTGGATAGTTAGGGTTGCCGAGGGTCATCTGGGTTTCGTGCTGGGCGCCCGAGCGTTGCTGAATCCATTCCAGCCACTGCGGCCACCAACTGCCGTCGACGTGTTTGCCGTCGTAGTACCAGGCGCGCGGGTCGCTGCTCATTTTGCCGTTATCGACGTAAGCGGCTTTCGGGTTGCTCGGCGGGTTGAGGATGCTTTGCACGTGGCCGCTATTGGACAGCACGAAGCGCTTGTCCCCCCCCAGCAGCAGGGTCGAGCGATACACCGCATCCCATGGCGTGATGTGGTCGTTCATGCCGGCGACGCTGAAGCTGTCGACGGTGACTTTCTGCAGGTCGATCGGCGTGCCGCAGACTTCCAGACCGCCGGGGTGGGTCAGCGGGTTGTGCTTGAAGAAGTCCAGCAAGTCGCCGTGAAACGCGGCGGGCAGGCGGGTGTTGTCGTTGTTCCAGTAAAGGATGTCGAAGGCTGGCGGCTCTTTGCCCAACAGGTAGTTGTTGACGAAGTAGCTCCAGATCAAATCGTTGGGGCGCATCCAGGCGAATACTTTGGCCATGTCTCGGCCGTCCAGCACGCCTTTCTGATAGGAGCGGCGCTTGGCCGCTTCGATGGTTTGTTCGTCGGCGAACAGGGTGGTCGGAGTCTCGATCTGACTGTCGAGCAAGCTGACCAGATAGGTCGCGCTGGAGATGCGCCGCAATTGCCGTTTGGCCTGCAGGTGCCCCTGTAGTGCTGCGATGGTCAGTCCCCCGGCGCAGGCGCCCATCAGATTGACTTCGCGGGCGCCGGTGATTGCCCGGCAAATATTCATCGCCTCTTCCACCGCCTCGACATAGGTCGAGAGGCCCCATTCGCGATGGCGCACGTCCGGGTTGCGCCAACTGATCATGAAGGTCTGCAAGCCATTTTTCAGCGCGTACTGAACGAAACTGTTCTGCGGGCTGAGGTCGAAAATGTAGTACTTGTTGATTTGCGGCGGCACCACCAGCAGCGGCTTGGCGTATTGCTTTTCGCTCATCGGCTTGTACTGGATCAGCTCGAGCATCTCGTTGCGAAAAACCACCGAGCCGGTGGTGGTGGCGACGGTCTTGCCGACCTCGAAAGCCTGTTTGGTGACCTGGCGTGGCAAGCCGTCGTTGTGCAGCAGGTCATCGAACAGATGGCTGAGTCCGCGCACCAGGCTGTGGCCGCCAGAGTTGAACAGTTCTTTGAGCGCCAACGGGTTGAGCAATGTGTTGGAGGGCGCCACGGCATCGTTGAGCAGGGTGAAGGCGAAGTGCGCACGGGCGCGGTCGTCGTCGCTCATGCTGCTGTCATCGATCCAGCTCTTGACCTGTTTTTGCCAGGCCAGATAGCCCTGCAGGCTGCGCCGGTAGAATGGATTGAGGCTCCAGGCCGGATCGGCGAACCGTGCATCCTGCGGGTTGGTCGGGTACAGGGTTTCACCGAGCAACACGCGACCGAGTTGGCCGCCGAGTTTCAAGGCGTGTTTTGCACTGTGGATCGGATTGCGCAGCCCATGAGCGGCGACGCTGCGCAACGTCGAGAGCAAATCCCGGCCACGCAGGCCGGTCATTGCACTTTGTGCATTGATGAACACGGCGGGGCTGGGCACTACGCCCGTCGCTGGTTTGTCGCGCATGACTCAACACTCCTTCGTCTTCAGGCCAAAAACAAACTCACCGAACCAGAACACCATAGACGCTGTTGCGGGTTGCTGCCTGCGCGGCGTCCTGCCGCGCACTGTGTATAAAACCTTGCATAAAGCCTGCCGCAGCGATTAACCGCCCAGCGGTGTCGGGTGCGGGTGCATCACTGCACGCTGACGTTCCTCCTGGAGAAATTTCATGATGATCGGTGCCACCGCTTCGGCGCGGGTAATCAGGAACAGATGCCCGTCATCAATGATGTGCAATTGGGCGTTGGGAATTCGCCAGGCGAGCATGCGCATGTTGATCAACGGAATCAGCGGGTCGTCATCGCCGGCCAGCACCAGCGTCGGCTGATGGATCTTGTGCAGCCAGTGAATGCTGGTCCAGCCGAGGCCGGCGAACAGTTGCCAGTAATAACCGAGCTTGCCCGCCGAACGCACTTTCGCCGCGTGGCTGGCCGCCAGGGTCGGATCGCGGCGGAACGAGCCGCCGTAGATCCACGGCGCGATGCGGATCACATGGGACGGCTGGATGTAGCGCCGGGGGCTGGCCATCATCCACAGCACTTTCGGTTTGCCCGGCACCATCACCGCACCGGCAGCGGTGGCCGCCAGCACCAGTTTCTTGCAGCGCTCGGGGTAGTCGTAGGCGAATTGCTGCGCCAGTGCGCCACCCCACGACACGCCGATCACATTGACCTGACCGTAGTCGAGGTAATCGAGCATCCGCGCAGTCAGCTTGGCGAGGCCGGGAAAGCGATACGGCCGGTTCGGCGTCGAAGAACCGCCAACACCGGGCACGTCGAAGGCGATCACTTCCAGATCCGGGGCCAGCGCCGCTACAAACGGAAATACCAGCTCAAGGTTGGCGCCGATGCCGTTGAAAATCAGCAAGGGCGTCAAGTGAGGCTTGCCGGGGCGTACCGCCGTGCGGAGGGTCTGGCCATCCAGGTCGACGGTACGAAAGATGAACGGTTGCGGCATGCTTCAGGCCCTGTGGGTCGATCTCAATATCACCCCGAATCCCTTGTGGGAGCGGGCTTGCTCGCGAAGGCGTCGTGTCAGTCGCCATTGATGTTGGCTGATCAACCGCTTTCGCGAGCAAGCCCGCTCCCACAGGGGGAATGAGGTGTGTCAGTTATCGCTCGTGTACGTAAGTGCCCGGCGAGGCTTCACCTGGCGCATACGCCTTGTTGCCGAGTTTGGTCGGGGCCTTTTTCAGGTTGCCCGAACGCTCGGCCTGCCATGCCTGCCAGTGCAGCCACCAGGAATCGGTGTGCTTGGTCGAATTCTCTTGCCAGTCATCGGCATTGGCCGCCATTTCCTCACCGGTCATATATCGAGACTTCGGGTTGCCCGGCGGGTTGAGAATGCTCTGGATATGACCGCTGCTCGACAGCACGAATTCGACCTTGCCGCCGAACAACTGGGCCGACTTGTAGCAGGACTTCCACGGCGTGATGTGGTCGTTGGTGCCGGCCAGCGAGAAGATGTCGGCCGTCACCTGTTTCAGGTCGATCGGCGTGCCGCACACTTCCAGTGCATTGGGGCGGATCAACGGGTTGTTTTTGAACATCTCGATCAGGTCGCCGTGGAACGCGGCCGGCAACCGCGTGGTGTCGTTGTTCCAGAACAGGATGTCGAACACCGGCGGCTCGTTGCCGAGCAGGTAGTTGTTGACCCAGTAGTTCCAGATCAGGTCGTTGGGGCGCATCCATGCGAAGACCTTGGCCATGTCTTTGCCTTCGAGCACGCCGGCCTGATAGGAGTGACGCTTGGCGGTCTCAAGGGTCTGCTCATCGATGAATAGCGCGACGTCGCTGTCCAGCGTGGTGTCGAGCACGCTGACCAGCAGGGTCAAGGCGTTGACCTTGTTCTGGCCAAGCGCCGCGTAGTGGCCGAGCAGGGCGGTGCAGGTGATGCCGCCGGAGCAGGCGCCGAGCATGTTGATGTCTTTGCTGCCGGTGATCGCGGTGACCACATCGACCGCTTCTTTCAGCGCATCGATGTAAGTCGACAGGCCCCACTCGCGCTGCGCCTTGGTCGGGTTGCGCCAGCTGACGATGAACGTCTGCACGTTATTACGCAGGCAGAAGCGCACCAGACTCTTGTCCGGGCTCAGGTCGAATACGTAGAACTTGTTGATCTGTGGCGGCACCACCAGCAGTGGCCGTTCGTGGACTTGCTCGGTGATGGGCTTGTACTGGATCAGCTCCAGCACATCGTTGCGAAACACCACTGAGCCTTCGGTCACGCCCAGGCTCTTGCCAACCTCGAACGCACCCATGTTGACCTGGCTCGGCATGCCACCGTTGTGTACCAGATCCTTGGCCAGGTGCGAGAGGCCATCGAGCAGGCTTTTGCCGCCGGTCTCGAAGAAGCGTTTGACCGCCGCCGGGTTGGCCGCCGTGTTGGTCGGGGCCATGGCTTCGGTCATCAGGTTGATCACGAAATGGCCGCGGGCAATGTCCTTGGGTGACAGGCTGCTGTCGTCGATCCAGGCATGGAGTTCCTTGCGCCACGCCAGGTAAGTTTGCAGATAACGTTTGTAGAGCGGGTTCTGGCTCCACGCCGGATCGGCGAAGCGACGGTCATCGCCGGCGGGTTGCAGTTCGGATTTGCCGAACAGCACGTTCTTCAGTTCGAGGCCGAAATGGGTGACGTGCTTGACGCTATGGATCGGTTGTTGGATGGCCTGTTTCAGCACCATACGAGCAGAGGCCAGCAGATCCTTTCCGCGTAGCCCAACGACGGGATTAAGCCCCAGGGTGTTTTCCGAGGCTTGGTACTTCAGGTCATCGTTATTCTTGTTACTCATCTACGACGCTCCATTGTCTTGAGACGAGTACCCGGTTTTGCGCTGTGCAGTTCCACAGCCAATGCCAGGTACTACTGCTCGGGTGACCGTTAATTCTGCATAGCTGCTTTACAGTCGTAGAGCATTGCAGGGAACTTGCCAGCTCCATTGGTTACCCGAGTTTAATTTTTTTCGCAAGCAGGCCGATCCTCGGCCATACAGCGGAGCATTCAAACAGATGAATTTAGAAAATGCCCTCTAAAGAGCAAGACGCTCGGATTAGAGCATCAGCTTGACAATCGACTGATCCGGATCGCGGGTTTTTCCAGCTGCTTTGAGTTCAGCCAGATAATCGGCCCAGAGTGCGTCATGACGTCGTCCGAGTTCGTAGAGATAGTCCCAAGTGAACAGGCCGCTGTCGTGGCCGTCATCGAAGGTCAGTTTCAGTGCGTAGTGACCGGCCGGTTCCAGCTTGCTCAAGCCCACATTGAGCTTGCCGAATTGCAGAATCGGTTTGCCGTGGCCCTGGACCTCGGCGGAGGGGGAATGCACGCGCAGAAACTCTGCGGGCAGGGTGAACTCCTCGCCGGACGCGTAGGTGAGCGTCAGGGTTTTCGAGGCTTTGTGCAGTTTGATGTCGGTGGGGATCATGATCAGGTATCCGTCTAGTGCGGAACCTTGTGGGAGCGAGCCTGCTCGCGAAAGCGGTGGTTCAGTCAACACAAGGGTTGAATGTACTGCCGTCTTCGCGAGCAGGCTCGCTCCCACAGTTCCATTACATCTGTAAGAGTTGCTTACAGGATATAACGGGACAGGTCTTCGTTCTGCGCCAATTCGCCGAGGTGGCTGTTGACGTATTCGGCGTCGATCAGGATCGGCTTGTCATCGTGGGCGCTGGCCAGGTCGCCGGCACTGAACGACACCTCTTCGAGCAGACGCTCAAGCAGCGTGTGCAGACGACGGGCACCGATGTTCTCGGTCTTCTCGTTGACCTGCCAGGCGATCTCCGCCAGACGCTTGATGCCTTCAGGCTGGAACTGGATGTTCAGGCCTTCGGTTTTCAGCAGCGCGCAGTACTGCTCGGTGAGCGAGGCGTGCGGTTCGCTGAGGATGCGTTCGAAGTCTTCCGGGCTCAGGGCCTTGAGTTCGACGCGGATCGGCAGACGGCCTTGCAGCTCCGGCACCAGATCGCTCGGCTTGCTCAGGTGGAACGCACCGGAAGCGATGAACAGAATGTGGTCAGTCTTGACCATGCCCAGTTTGGTGTTGACGGTGCAGCCTTCGATCAGCGGCAGCAGGTCACGCTGTACGCCTTCACGGGACACGTCAGCGCCGCCGACGTTGCCACGCTTGGCGACCTTGTCGATTTCGTCGATGAACACGATGCCGTGCTGCTCGACCGCTTCCAGCGCCTTGGCCTTCAACTCTTCTTCGTTGACCAGGCGCCCGGCTTCTTCGTCGCGCACCATCTTCAGGGCTTCTTTGACCTTGAGCTTGCGCGCCTTCTTCTTGCCCTTGCCCATGTTGGCAAACAGGCTCTGCAGCTGGTTGGTCATTTCTTCCATGCCCGGCGGCGTGGCGATCTCGATGCCGGCCACTTCGGCCACTTCGATCTCGATTTCCTTATCATCCAGCTGACCTTCACGCAGGCGCTTGCGGAACAGCTGACGGGTGTTGGAATCCGAGCTTGGCGCTTCTTCATTGCTGAAGCCCATGCGGGCCGGCGGCAGCAGTGCGTCGAGGATGCGATCTTCGGCGGCGTCTTCGGCGCGGTGGCGAACCTTGGTCATCTCCTGCTCGCGCAGCATCTTGATCGCAGCGTCGGCCAGATCACGGATGATCGACTCGACGTCACGGCCGACGTAGCCGACTTCGGTGAACTTGGTCGCTTCGACCTTGATGAACGGCGCGTTGGCCAGTTTCGCCAGGCGACGGGCGATCTCGGTTTTACCGACACCGGTCGGGCCGATCATCAGGATGTTCTTCGGGGTCACTTCAACGCGCAGCTCTTCAGGCAGCTGCATTCGGCGCCAGCGGTTGCGCAGGGCAATCGCGACGGCGCGCTTGGCATCGTCCTGGCCGATGATATGGCGGTTGAGTTCGTGGACGATTTCGCGGGGAGTCATGGACATAGTAGTTGGCGGTCCTCAAGCAGAAACAAGCCGTGGCACAGGGCCTTATCAGGCTTCTTCAGCGAGATCCTGCTCCTCAATGGTCTGGGTGTGGTTGGTGAATACACAGATGTCAGCGGCGATACCGAGGGCGGTTTCGACGATTTCACGGGCCGACAGGTCGGTCTTTTTCAGCAGTGCGCTGGCCGCAGCCTGGGCGTAACCGCCACCGGAGCCCATGGCGATCAGGCCATTTTCAGGTTCGACCACGTCACCGTTGCCGGTGATGATCAAGGATGCGTCCTTGTTGGCGACCGCGAGCATGGCTTCGAGGCGGCTGAGGGAGCGGTCGGTGCGCCATTCTTTGGCGAGTTCGACAGCGGCGCGGATCAGGTGGCCCTGGTGTTTCTCAAGCTGGCCTTCGAAACGTTCGAACAGGGTAAAGGCGTCGGCGGTGGCACCGGCGAAACCGGCAATGACCTGACCGTGGTACAGGCGACGAACTTTCTTCGCGTTGCCTTTCATCACGGTGTTGCCGAGAGAAACCTGGCCGTCGCCGCCCATGACGACTTTGCCGTGGCGGCGGACTGAAACGATGGTGGTCAAGGGAAGAGTCTCCACACTGCAGGGCGAAAATGCCTTATGCCCATTCATATGGGGGTGGTGGAGAGGATTTCAACCGGGGGCGGCGCAGAGGGACGAACGGCGGGCGATTGATCAGAGGGCGCCGGCGTGAGGCACGACGCCTTCGCGAGCAAGCCCGCTCCCACAGGGGCAGCGTATATCCTGTGGGAGCGGGCTTGCTCGCGAAAAAACGATGACGCGGTGGTTCTGACTAAATCAGCGGCTTTGGCGTTGTTGTAACAACAGATTGCTAAAACCGCTGCCCGCCAGTTGTTTCTGCGCCGTGGTCAGTTGTTCGCGGTTGCTGAACGGGCCGACCAGTACGCGGTACCAGGTTTCGTCCTTCACTGTGCCCGACTCAACCGAAACCGCCTGGCCAAGCAGAATGATCTGCGCACGCACCTTGTCCGCATCCGCCTCTTTGCGGAACGAACCGGCCTGGAGGAAGAACTTGGTTACTGGCGCCGCTTTGGCTACCGGTGGCGCTGGCGGCGGCGTGATGCCTGCCAGTGCCGCCTGGGCCCGCGCGGTATCGATTTTTGCTGCTTCCGCCGGAGTGACCGGAGTTGTCGGCACTTGCGGCGTCGGCAGGGTTTTCTCCGGCACGGCATCCGGCGGCACGATCACTTCCGATTCCGGCAGCAGGGTGTAGAAGTCGTACTTCGGCTTCACCGGCTGCGTCGGGCTCGGCGGGGTCTTGTTGGCCTCGGCGATCTTCGACGCTTTCTGCTGTTGTTCGACCTTCTCACGCTTGACCGTGTCACTGCCCTTGCCCGGTTCCAGCTTCATCAGGAACACGATGAACGCACCGACCGTCAGGCCGATGGCCATCCACAGCCAACCCGGGATCGGTTGCTTCGCAGGAGCTTGGTAACGGCTGGCGCCACGCTTGGGTGCAGGTTTTTTCTTGGCGGCCAACTTACATACGCTCCAGAGTTTCCAGACCCAACAGCTCCAGGCCTTGCTTGAGGGTGCGACCGGTCAGTGCGGCCAGACGCAGACGGCTCTGCATCTGTGCCGGCGTTTCGGCAGCGAGGATCGGGCAGTTCTCGTAGAAGCTGGAGAACAGGCCCGCAACGTCGTACAGGTAAGTGCAGAGGATGTGCGGGGTGCCTTTGTCGGACACGTTGTTCAGCACTTCGCCGAACTGTGCCAGCTTTGCTGCCAGCTCTTGTTCATGCGCCGCTTCGAGGACGATCGGGCCGTCGACTTCGCTGAAATCCTTGCCCAGTTTGCGGAACACGCCGGCCACGCGGGTGTAGGCATACAGCAGATACGGTGCGGTGTTGCCTTCGAAATTCAGCATCAGGTCGAAGTTGAAGCTGTAGTCGCTGGTGCGGTGCTTGGACAGGTCGGCGTATTTCACTGCACCGATGCCGACGACCTTGGCGATGTTGCGCAACTCGTCTTCGGCCAGTGTCGGGTTCTTTTCTTTGACCAGGTTGTAGGCGCGTTCCTGCGCTTCGGTCAGCAGGTCGATCAGCTTCACGGTGCCGCCATCACGGGTCTTGAACGGACGGCCGTCGGCACCGTTCATGGTGCCGAAGCCCATGTGTTCCATCTCCATCGGATGGGTCACGAAACCGGCCTTGCGCGCCACCGCGAACACTTGCTGGAAGTGCAGGGCCTGACGCTGGTCGACGAAGTACAGCGCGCGATCGGCTTTCAGTTTGCCGCTGCGGTAGCGCACGGCCGCCAGGTCAGTGGTGGCGTACAGGTAACCGCCGTCAGCCTTGACGATGATCACCGGCAGCGGATCGCCGTCGGCGTTCTTGAACTCGTCGAGGAACACGCACTGGGCGCCGTTGCTCTCGACCAGCATGCCTGCAGCCTTGAGGTCGTTGACCACGTTGATCAGGTCGTCGTTGTAGGCACTTTCGCCCATCACGTCGGCCATGGTCAGTTTGACGTTGAGCAGTTCGTAGATCTTCTGGCAGTGCGACAGCGAGATGTCCTTGAACTTGGTCCACAGTGCCAGGCACTCGGCATCGCCGGCCTGCAACTTGACCACCAGGCCACGGGCGCGGTCGGCGAACTCTGCGGATTCGTCGAAACGCTGCTTGGCGGCGCGGTAAAAGTTTTCCAGATCGGACAGCTCGTCGCTGGTGATCGGGTTTTCTTGCAGATACGCCATCAGCATGCCGAACTGGGTGCCCCAGTCGCCCACGTGGTTCTGGCGGATCACTTCGTCGCCGAGGAATTCGAGAACGCGCGCCACGCCGTCGCCAATAATGGTCGAACGCAAGTGGCCGACGTGCATCTCTTTGGCCAGGTTGGGTGCGGACAGGTCAACCACGGTGCGCTGCGCCGGGCCGGCCTTGCGCACGCCTATATGGGCGTCAGCCAGTGCGGCGTCGAGGCGGTTGGCCAGGGCCTGGGTATTCTGGAAAAAGTTGATGAAGCCCGGGCCGGCGATTTCGGCCTTGGTGACGTTCTCGTCGGCCGGCAGCGCGGCGATGATTTTTTCCGCCAGATCGCGTGGCTTCATGCCCGCAGGCTTGGCCAGCATCATCGCGATGTTGCTGGCGAAGTCGCCGTGAGTCTTGTCACGGGCGTTCTCCACCTGAATCGCCGGCGACAGGCCTTCAGGCAACACACCTTCGTTGACGAGTTGGGTGAGGGCTTGTTGGATCAGCTGGCGAATGGTGTCTTTCATGGTCTTCTCTTTCGACCGCAAGCGCGGCGGCGCATCGATGCGCGGGTGGAAAAACTGGGCATTATCCGTTGCGAAGACGGGCTTGCCAACCTTAGCAGGCAGCTTATGGATATGTGGTGACAAATAGACCGCTTTCGCGAGCAGGCTCGCTCCCACATTGGATCTGCGGCGTTTATACATTATGTGTCTGGCATCAATCCCTTGCAGGAGCGAGCCTGCTCGCGAAGGCGATCTTCAGATCAATACAAATCGACCGGATCGACATCTAAAGACCAACGCACCGCCCGCCCACTCGGCATCTGCTCCAGCACCAGCAACCAACTGGCCAGCAGCCGATGCAACGGCGCCCGCGCCGTCGCCTGAAGCAAAAGCTGCGCGCGATAACGCCCGGCACGACGCTCCATCGGCGCCGGCACCGGGCCGAGCAATTCGATGCCGCTCAGATTCTGCTCGGTCAGCAAGCGCTCAGCCTCGCTGCACGCCTCGTCGAGAAAACCTTCGGCCTGCCCCGGCTTGTGCGCTTCGGCCCGCAACAATGCCAGATGCGCGAACGGCGGCAGGCCGGCAGCGCGGCGCTCGCTCAAGGCCTGTTCGGCGAAGGCGAAGTAACCTTGTTCGGTCAGTTGCACCAATAAAGGGTGGTCGGCGAGGTGGGTCTGGATGATCACCTTGCCCGGCTCCTCGGCCCGCCCGGCGCGACCGGCGACCTGCACGATCAACTGCGCCATGCGCTCGCTGGCGCGGAAGTCGCCGGAGAACAGTCCGCCGTCGGCATCGAGGATCGACACCAGCGTCACGCGTGGAAAGTGGTGCCCTTTGGCCAACATCTGCGTGCCGACCAGAATGCACGGCTGGCCCTTCTGAATCGTTGCGAACAACTGATTCATTGCGTCCTTGCGCGAAGTGCTGTCGCGGTCGACCCGCAGCACCGGGTAATCGGGGAACAGAATCGCCAGCCGTTCTTCAGCACGCTCGGTGCCGGCGCCGACGGGCCGCAAGTCGACCTTGTTGCACTTCGGACACTGGCGCGGTGTACGTTCGACGTAGCCGCAGTGGTGGCAGCGCAGCTCGCCGTAGCGCTGGTGTACGGTCATCCGCGCATCGCAACGCGAGCACTCGGACATCCAGCCGCAATCGTGACACAGCAGCGTCGGGGCAAAGCCGCGACGGTTGAGGAACACCAACACCTGTTGGCCGTTCGCCAGCGTCTGGCCGATCGCTTGCTGCATCGGCCCGGAGATGCCGCTGTCCAGTGGGCGGCTTTTCACGTCCAGGCGCAGGAAGCGCGGTTGTTTGGCGCCGCCAGCCCGCTCGTTGAGGCGCAGCAGGCCATAACGGCCGGTGTAAGCGTTGTGCAGGCTTTCCAGCGAAGGCGTGGCTGAGCCGAGGACGATCGGGATGTTTTCCTGCCGCGCGCGCACCAAGGCCAGATCGCGGGCGTGGTAGCGCAAACCTTCCTGCTGTTTATAAGAACCGTCGTGCTCTTCGTCGATGATGATCAGCCCCGGATTTTTCATCGGGGTGAACAGCGCCGAGCGGGTGCCGATAATAATGTCGGCCTCGCCGTCGCGGGCGGCGAGCCAGGCTTCGAGACGCTCGCGATCGTTGACTGCCGAGTGGATCAGGGCGATGCGTGCATTGAAGCGCTGCTCGAACCGCGCCAGGGTTTGCGGGCCGAGGTTGATCTCCGGAATCAACACCAGCGCCTGCTTGCCGGCCTCGAGGGTTTCGCGGATCAGCTGTAAATAGACTTCGGTCTTGCCGCTGCCGGTAACGCCGGCCAGCAGGAACGCGTGATAACTGTCGAAGCCGGCGCGAATCGCTTCATACGCGGCGCGCTGTTCGTCGTTAAGCGGCAGTTCCGGCTGGGCGAGCCAGTGTTCATGGCGCGCGCCGGGTGCGTGGCGACGGATTTCAACCTGGACCAGATTCTTCGCCAGCAACAGGTCGAGGCTGTCTTTGCTTAACATCAGCTTGCTCAGCAACTGATGGGCGACGCCGTGCGGGTGTTGGGCGAGCGTCGCCAATGCCTCACGTTGCCGTGGTGCGCGTGCGATGCGCGGATCATCCAGGCTGGCGCCGGGAGCGGCGGACCAAAAGCGTTCCTGGCGGGCCTCGGCCAGTTCGCCCTGACGCAACAACACCGGCAGCGCCCAACTCAAGGTGTCGCCGAGGCTGTGCTGGTAATACTGCGACGTCCACAGGCACAGTTTGAACAGCGCCGGGGGCAGCGGCGGCGTGGCATCGAGCAAGGCCAGCGCCGGTTTGAGTTTTTCCACCGGTACTTCGCTGGTATCGGTCACTTCGACCAGAATCCCGATCATCTCCCGCCGACCGAACGGCACCCGCAGGCGCATGCCCGGCTGCAGCTGGGCGCGCAGCACACCGGCCGGGGCTCGATAGTCGAACAGGCGGCGCAAGGGCGAAGGCAGGGCGAGGCGCAAAATGGCGTCGGGCACGCGGGGGTCTCGATACACTGGAAAGAAAGGTCATGCACGACCTGGGGGAGCGGGCTTGCTCGCGAAAGCGGTGTATCAGACGACATAAATGGTGACTGACACTCCCTCTTCGCGAGCAAGCCCGCTCCCACAGGGGAGTTTGTTCAGGGGCGGGAGCCTAGCAGACGGTCGGTCTAAGGGACAGCTTGCGCGATTGACATTGTCTGGTAGAATCCGCGGCCTAATTACGTGCGGTATTCAACAATAGTGTTGGGTGGCGGCACGCTAGCTGAGGAAGACACCATGAAAGCTGATATTCACCCGAATTACCCAGTCATCGCTGTTACCTGCAGCTGTGGCAACAAGTTCGAAACCCGTTCGACTTTCGGCAAAGCTCTGCCAATCGACGTTTGCAACGAATGCCACCCGTTCTACACCGGTAAGCAGAAGACTCTGGACACTGGCGGCCGCGTTCAGCGCTTCGCAGACCGTTTCGGTGCTTTCGGCAAGAAAGCTCCAGCTGCAGAGTAAGGTTGAAGGGCCCGGTGGGCTTTTCCTCGTTGCTGAAAAAGGCGTCCCTCGCGGGCGCCTTTTTTGTGTCCGCGATTTGGCTGTCAGCCGCTCAAGCTTTCTGCCCGGCGCCTTCGGGGCTTGCAATCGTCGCCGTACAGCGCGTGGTCGATGGCGACACTGTGCGCCTGAGCGACGGTCGCAGCGTGCGCATGATCGGCCTCAATACGCCTGAACTCGGCAAGCAGGGCCGCAGCGACGAGCCGTTCGCCCTGATGGCACGCAAACGCCTGGAAGCCTTGGTGGCTGACAGCGGCGGACGCGTCGGTGTGCTCCCCGGCAAGCAAGCGAAAGACCATTACGGACGTACGCTTGCCCACCTCTACAGCGTCAGCGGCGCCAATCTCGAAGCGCAGATGCTCGCCGACGGCCTCGGTTTTCAGGTCGCCGTGGCACCGAATGTCGATCTGGTTACCTGTCAGCAAGCTGCCGAGCGTAGCGCGCGACAGGCCGGACGAGGCCTCTGGCGGCAATCACCTGTACTGAAAGCGGAGCAGATCCAGCGCTCGGGTTTTGCTGTGGTCAGTGGTCGTGTGAGCAAGGTGCAACGCAATCGTGGCGGAATCTGGATCGAATTGCAGGACTCGCTTGTATTGCGCGTTGCTCCCAATCTGGTCGGACAATTCGACAATGCCCGCTTGCAAGCGCTGAAGGGCAAGCAGATCGAGGCCCGCGGCTGGGTGGTCGATCGGTCGCGGCGCGGCGGTTTGCAATCAGGTCAGTCACGTTGGTTACTGCCACTGACCGATCCTTCGATGCTGCAGACCGTGCGCTGAAGAAAAATTGTAGACATTTTTTATATCGATTGTGAACAGTCAAGCCCTTGTGCGCCGTGGCTCTTGGCCCAAAGTCGTAGGGCAGGGCGCTTGACAGCGGTGACCGCTCAGTCTTGTGGGGACTTTGCGAGGCGCGTATCCTCGCTGACCAGTCTGTCCAACAGTAAAAAGCGGAATGCCAAAATGTCTGATCTGAAAACTGCCGCTCTCGAATATCATGCCAATCCTCGTCCAGGGAAGCTGAGTGTCGAGCTCACCAAGGCCACTGCTACCGCCCGCGACCTGTCGCTGGCCTACAGCCCCGGCGTAGCTGAACCAGTGCGTGAGATCGCTCGCGATCCTGAACTGGCCTACAAATACACCGGCAAGGGCAACCTGGTTGCAGTCATTTCCGATGGCACCGCGATTCTGGGGCTGGGTAACCTCGGCCCACTGGCTTCCAAGCCGGTCATGGAAGGTAAAGGCGTGCTGTTCAAGCGCTTCGCCGGCATCGATGTTTTCGACATCGAAGTCGACTCCGAAAGCCCGCAAGCCTTCATCGACACCGTAAAACGCATCTCTATCACCTTCGGTGGCATCAACCTGGAAGACATCAAGGCACCTGAGTGCTTTGAGATCGAACGCGCTCTGATCGAGCAGTGCGACATTCCGGTATTCCACGATGACCAGCACGGCACCGCTATCGTGACCGCTGCCGGCATGATCAACGCCCTGGAAATCGCTGGCAAAACCCTGCCGGAAGCGAAGATCGTCTGCCTGGGCGCTGGCGCTGCCGCCATCTCCTGCATGAAACTGCTGGTGAGCATGGGCGCACGCATTGAAAACATCTTCATGGTTGACCGTACCGGTGTGATCCACTCCGGCCGTGACGACCTGAACCAGTACAAAGCCGTGTTCGCTCACGCCACCGACAAGCGCAGCCTGGCTGACGCTCTGAAAGGCGCTGACGTGTTCGTTGGTCTGTCCGGCCCGAACCTGCTGAGCGCTGAAGGCCTGCTGTCGATGGCTGCCAACCCGATCGTGTTCGCCTGCTCGAACCCGGACCCGGAAATCTCCCCGGAACTGGCGCACGCCACCCGTAACGACGTGATCATGGCCACTGGCCGTTCGGACTACCCGAACCAGGTCAACAACGTACTGGGCTTCCCGTTCATCTTCCGTGGTGCCCTGGACGTTCGCGCCAAGCGCATCAACGAAGAAATGAAAGTGGCAGCCGCCAACGCCCTGCGTGAACTGGCCAAGCTGCCGGTACCACAGGATGTGTGCGACGCCTACGGCGGTGCCCCACTGGAATTCGGTCGTGAGTACATCATTCCGAAGCCAATGGACAAGCGCCTGATCACCCTGATCTCCGACGCTGTGGCCAAGGCCGCCATCGAGACCGGCGTGGCCACCCTGCCGTATCCGAAGAACTACCCGCTGAAAAGCGTGGATGACGTGTTCAACGGCTAAGTCGTTGTAGCGCTTCAACCGAAGCCCCGGCTCGTGAGAGTCGGGGCTTTTTTATGTCTGGCGGTTTTGTGATGTGGCTCACTGCCTCTTCGCGAGCAGGCTCGCTCCCACCTTGAAATGCATTCCCCTGTGGGAGCGAGCCTGCTCGCGAAGGCGTCAGCACAGCCAATATCTCAGATGGCAGGCAATAAAAAGCCCCGCACTTCTCACGAAGGCGGGGCTTTTTTGCTGCTTCAGAATCAAAACAGATCGATCGGCGCCTGCTCATCCGCCGGCAACGGGCTGCCCGGTGCCGAGCCATTACCCAGCTCATTCACCGAAGGCGGCGTGTCTTCAGCCTTGAACAGCTCGAAATACGCCCCAGGCGTGCTCGGCGTCGCCGCGCGGCCGCTGACCGGATCCACGCGCAGGCTCAGCAACCCTTCCGGCTCAGGCTGGACGTGAGGCGGCTTGTCCTTCAGCGCAGCGCCCATGTAGTTGATCCAGATCGGCAGCGCGACTGTACCGCCGAACTCGCGGCGGCCGAGGCTTTCCGGCTGGTCGAAGCCAGTCCACACCGTGGTCACGTAATCGGCGTTGTAACCGGAGAACCAGGCATCTTTCGATTCGTTGGTAGTACCGGTTTTACCGGCGATGTCACTACGGCCAAGAGCCAGCGCGCGGCGGCCGGTGCCGAGCTTGATCACGTCCTGCAACATACTGTTGAGAATGTACGTAGTGCGCCCATCGACGATCCGCTCGGCCACGGCCGGCGCTTGTGGCGTCGCTGCAGCGCCTGGGGCTTCACCCGGAACCGGTGCGGCGTTGACGGTGAACGACTGCTCGGCCGGCGCGGCGATACCGTCGGTGGCCGAGCCACCCTGCGGTACGGTCGGCGGGTTGGCGACGAACAGCGAGTCGCCGTTACGGCTTTCGATCTTGTCGATGATGTACGGGGTGATCTTGTAGCCGCCGTTGGCGAACGTGCTCCAACCGGTAGCGATCTCCATCGGCGTCAGGGTCGCGGTGCCCAGTGCCAGCGACAGGTTCGGCGGCAGGTCCTGCTTGTTGAAGCCGAAGCGGGTGATGTAGTCGATGGTCTTGCCCACACCCATCGCCTGCAGCAAGCGGATCGACACCAGGTTGCGCGACTTGTACAGCGCCTCTCGCATACGGATCGGGCCGAGGAAGGTGTTGGTGTCGTTCTTCGGACGCCAGACCTTGTCCAGGTACTCGTCGACGAACACGATCGGTGCGTCGTTGACCAGCGTGGCGGCGGTATAGCCACTATCCAGCGCGGCGCTATAGACGAACGGCTTGAAGCTCGAACCCGGCTGGCGCTTGGCCTGCATCGCGCGGTTGTAGTTGCTCTGCTCGAAAGCGAAACCACCGACCAGCGAGCGAATCGCGCCGTTCTGCGGATCCAGCGATACCAGTGCACCTTGCGCCTGCGGAATCTGGCTGAACTTAAGCGAGTTGTCTTTCTGGCGCTGCACGCGAACCAGATCGCCGACCTGTGCCACATCCGACGGCTGGCGCGGGTTGGCACCCATGCTGTTGGTATTGAGGAACGGCCGCGCCCATTTCATGGTGTCCCAGGCCACATGTTCTTCACCAGTACGGGTCAGCACTTGCAGACCGTTCTTGTCGACTTGCGTGACGATCGCCGGTTCCAGGCTGCTGATGGTGCGCTGTTTGGTCAGTTCGGTTGCCCACGCCTCGCGGGTCTTGCCTGGCAGGCGTGACTCTGGGCCACGGTAGCCGTGACGCTGGTCGTAGGTCATCAAGCCTTCATGCAGCGCGGTGTTGGCCATTTCCTGCAGGTTGCTCGGCACCGTGGTGGTGACGCGGAAACCTTCGGTGTAGGCGTCGCTGCCATAGCGACCAACCATTTCGGCACGGGCCATTTCGGCGATGTACGGCGCGTTCACTTCCGGGGTCGGCACGTGATAGCTGGCGTTCAGCGGCTCGTTGATCGCGGCGGTGTAGTCCGCCTCGCTGATCTTGCCGAGTTTGTACATGCGTCCAAGGATCCAGTCGCGACGTTCTTTGCTGCGCGCCGGGTTGGCCAGCGGGTTGAAGCGCGACGGCGCTTTCGGCAGGCCGGCGATCATCGCCATCTGCGCCAGGCTGACGTCACGGATCGACTTGCCGTAATACACCTGCGCCGCCGCCTCGATGCCATAGGCGCGGTTGCCCAGATAGATCTTGTTGACGTACAGCTCAAGGATCTCGTCCTTGGTCAGCTGTCGCTCGATCTGCAGGGCCAGAAGAATTTCGGTGGTTTTGCGCGAGAAGCTGCGTTCGCTGGTCAGGAAGAAGTTCTTCGCCACCTGCATGGTGATGGTGCTGCCGCCGGATTGAATGTGCCCGCTCTTGACCAGTTGGGTCGCGGCGCGCATCAGGCTGCTCGGATCGACGCCATAGTGATTGGCGAAGTTGTCGTCTTCAGCACTTAGTAACGCATTAATGAAATTGGGGGGAATGTCGGCGAAACGGATCGGAGTCCGGCGCATTTCGCCAAACTCTGCGATCAATTTGTTATCGCTGCTGTAGACCCGGAGTGGAATCTGCAACTGAATGCTTCTCAGCGCCTCCACGGATGGCAAACCCGGACTAAGGTAAAGATACGCGCCGCTGAGACCTAAAAGCAGTCCGCAGAAAACGGCGACGATGGACCAACCGAAAAATTTCAGCAAACGAATCAAGGCGTTTGGACATCCAGGGCAAGAATGAATTTGGCGACGGGGTTGCGGCTACACACAGAACGGCCCGCGCTGGCAGTAAAAAGCGGAAAAAAACGCTGGGCATTATAAGCACTTTTCTGCTGGAGGCGTCATTGGCGCTTCTGTCAAGACGGGGTGAAGGAACGCAATGCGTATTACAGAGTCCGTAACTCACGGAAAGTCATAGGGAATTGGTAGTGCTAGGACTCTTCAACAAAAAAGCCAATACGTTACTGGGAATCGACATCAGCTCCACGTCGGTGAAGCTGCTGGAATTGAGCCGTCAAGGCGACCGCTACCGGGTTGAGGCATACGCGGTGGAGCCGTTGCCAGCGAACGCCGTGGTCGAAAAAAATATCGCCGAGCTTGAAGGGGTGGGTCAGGCCCTCAGCCGGCTGCTGGTCAAGGCGCGCACCGGCAACAAGAACGTGGCGGTGGCGGTGGCCGGTTCGGCGGTGATCACCAAGATCATCGAAATGGATGCGGGCCTGACCGACGACGAGCTGGAAAACCAGCTCAAGATTGAAGCCGACCAATACATTCCCTATCCGCTGGACGAGGTCGCCATCGACTTCGAAGTCCAGGGCGTCTCACCGCGCAACCCCGAGCGGGTCAATGTTCTGCTCGCCGCCTGCCGCAAGGAAAACGTCGAAGTCCGCGAAGCCGCGCTCGCACTGGCCGGGCTCACCGCTCGCGTGGTCGACGTCGAGGCGTATGCGCTGGAGCGCTCGTTCGGTTTGCTCGCGATGCAGTTGGCCGCTTCCCAAGAGCGTTTGACCGTAGCGGTGGTCGACATCGGCGCGACCATGACCACCCTCAGCGTCCTGCACAACGGCAAGATCATCTACACCCGCGAGCAACTCTTTGGCGGCCGGCAACTCACCGAGGAAATCCAGCGCCGCTACGGCTTGACCATCGAGCAGGCGGGGCTGGCGAAAAAGCAGGGCGGCCTGCCCGACGACTACGTCAGTGAGGTGCTGCAGCCATTTCGCGAGGCGCTGGTACAGCAGGTCTCGCGTTCGTTGCAGTTCTTCTTCGCCTCCGGGCAGTACAACGCGGTGGATCACATTCTGCTGGCCGGCGGCACGGCGTCGGTGCCGGGGCTGGACCGGCTGATCGAGCAACGCCTGAATACCCCGACCCAAGTGGCCAATCCGTTTTCCGACATGGCCTTGAGCAGCAAGGTTAACGCCGGGGCTCTGGCCAGTGACGCGCCGGCCCTGATGATTGCTTGCGGGCTCGCGCTCAGGAGTTTCGACTGATGGCGCGGATCAACCTTTTACCCTGGCGTGAGGAGCGCCGCGAAGAGCGGCGCAAACGCTTCCTGCTGACCTTGATCGGGGTGGTGGTCGGGTCGGTCGGCGCCGTATTCATTGCCGATCAGATCATCAGCAACGCCATCGCCCGGCAAGTGGCGCGCAACGATTACATCAGCAAGCAGATCGCCGTGGTCGACGAGCGGATCAAGCAGATCAGCGAGCTCAAGGCCCACCGTCAGCAACTGGTCGAACGCATGCGCATCATCCAGGACTTGCAGGGTAACCGGCAGGTCAGCGGGCGGATCTTCGATCAACTGGCGCGTACGTTGCCCGGTGGCGTGTATTTCACTGACGTGAAAATGACCGGCAAAACCCTGTCGATCAGCGGGGCGGCGGAATCGAACAATCGTGTCTCCGAGTTGATGCGCAATCTGGACGCGTCCGACTGGTTCGATGCGCCGAGCCTGAACGAAGTAAAAGCGACCTCGGCCGATCAACTGGAGCAAGCCAACGTATTTCAACTGACCGTTCGTCAGACCCAGCCCAAGGCCCTGGAGGACGAGCCATGAAGCCGTCCGAATGGCTGGATAGTCTGCGCAACATCGACTTCAACGACCTGGACACCAGCAACATCGGTTCCTGGCCGGCGGCCGTGAAAACCATCGCCGGAGCGTTGTTGATGGTGTTGGTGTTGGCGCTTGGCTACAACTTTTTCATCAGCGACATGGAAAACCAGCTCGACGCCAAACGCGAGGAGGAGGCCACACTCAGGGAGCAGTTCGCCAGCAAGGCGCGGCTGTCGGCAAATCTGGAGCTGTACACCCAGCAGATGAAGGAGATGGAGAACACGTTCGGCGTTTTGCTGCGGCAATTGCCCAGCGACACCGAAGTGCCAGGCTTGCTGGAAGACATCACGCGTACCGGTCTGGGCAGTGGTCTGGAGTTCGAAGAGATCAAACTGCTGCCGGAGGTTGCTCAGCAGTTCTACATCGAACTGCCGATCCAGATCACCGTCACCGGTGCCTATCACGACCTCGCCACTTTCGTCAGCGGTGTGGCCGGGTTGCCGCGCATCGTCACCCTGCATGACTTTGAACTGGCCCCCGCCAGTAAGGAGGGCGGGCCGAAACTGCGAATGAGCATCCTCGCCAAGACTTACCGCTATAACGACAAGGGGCTGCAAAAATGACCCCGATTCGTTATTTCGTCCTGTCGTTGGCGCTGCTGGCATTAAACGGTTGCGGTGGCAGCGATGACGTCAGCGACCTCGATGCCTACATGAATGAAGTGCGCCTGCGTCCGGCAGGGAAAATTGAACCAACCCCGACATTTCGGTCTTACCCGACATTCACTTACAGCGCCGCCAACCTGCGCAGTCCGTTCTCGCGCCAGGTGCGCGTTGATCTGGCCGGGCAGAAACAGGGCTCGCGCAACGTCAAGCCCGACCCCAACCGGGTCAAGCAATACCTCGAGGGTTTCAACATCGAGCAGTTCGAGATGGTCGGCACCATTGGCAACACCTCCGGTTCTTTCGCGCTGTTGCGTGGAGCGGGTGGAGTGCATCGCCTGAAGGTTGGCGATTACCTGGGGCGTAATGACGGGCGCATTGTTGCCATCAGCGCCACCCAGGTTGATGTGGTCGAAATCGTGCCTGATGGCGATGGCGCCTGGCTGGAGCGTCCGCGCACCATTCCTTTGAAAGAGCACTCATAGTGGAAGTCGAATAATGAACAGGATTTTCTCCACCCTCGGTTTTTCGCTATGGATAGCGCTGTTGTCGCCGATGGTACTCGCGGCCAACCTGAAAACGCTGAGCGTGGCGGCGTTGCCGGGTGACCGCGTCGAACTGAAGCTGTCGTTCGACGGCCCGCCGCCGCAGCCCAAGGGCTACACCACCGATTCGCCGGCACGGATCGCGCTGGATTTGCCCGGTGTGGCCAGCCAGTTGGCCAACAAGAATCACGATCTGGGCAGCGGCAATGCGCGCACGGCCACCGTTGTTGAAGTCAAGGACCGGACGCGGCTGATCGTCAGCCTCACGCAGTTGGCGCCTTATGACACGCGGGTTGAAGGCAATAATCTGTTCGTGGTGGTGGGGCAGGGTGCGCCAGCCGCCGCGCCGCGCCCCGCTGCCGTTACGGCGCCTCGCGCGGCCACGGCAGCGACGCCCGCCAAGGCGTTTGTGCCAAAGACCAAAGCCATTCGCGGCGTAGACTTTCAACGCGGCACGGCGGGTGAGGGCAACGTGGTCATCGACCTGTCCGACCCGACCATCGCCCCGGACATTCAGGAGCATGACGGCAAGATCATCCTCAGCTTCGCCCGCACACAACTGCCCGACAAGCTGCGCGTACGCCTCGACGTCAAGGATTTCGCCACGCCGGTGCAGTTCGTCAACGCCGCCACCACTGGCGACCGCGCGATCATCACCGTTGAGCCCAGCGGCACGTTCGATTACTCGACTTTCCAGACCGACAACAAACTGACCGTCAGCATCCGGCCGATCACGGCGGACGACCTGCAAAAACGCAACGCCGACCGTCAGGCCTATGTTGGCGACAAGCTGTCGCTGAACTTTCAGGACATCGACGTGCGCTCGGTGCTGCAACTGATCGCCGACTTCACCAATCTCAATCTGGTGGCGAGCGACACGGTGCAGGGTGGCATCACTTTGCGTCTGCAAAACGTGCCGTGGGATCAGGCGCTGGATCTGGTGCTGAAAACCAAAGGGCTGGATAAACGCAAGATCGGCAATGTGCTGCTGGTGGCGCCGGCCGATGAAATCGCCGCCCGCGAGCGCCAGGAACTGGAGTCGCAAAAGCAGATCGCCGAGCTGGCGCCATTGCGCCGAGAACTGTTGCAAGTGAATTACGCCAAGGCAGCGGACATCGCCAAGCTGTTCCAGTCGGTGACCAGTGCCGAGGCAAAAATCGACGAGCGCGGTTCGATCACCGTCGATGAGCGGACCAACAACATCATTGCCTACCAGACCCAGGATCGTCTCGACGAGCTGCGGCGGATCGTGGCGCAACTGGATATTCCAGTGCGTCAGGTGATGATCGAGGCACGGATCGTTGAAGCCAACGTCGATTACGACAAGAGTCTGGGTGTGCGCTGGGGCGGTTCGGTGCAGAACAAGGGTAACTGGAACACTTCCGGGGTCAGCAATGGCTCATCGACCACCATCGGCACGCCGGGCAGCACCAGCACCAACTCGCCGTTCGTCGATATGGGCACCGTCAATAACACCTCGGGGATCGGCATTGCCTTCATCACCGATAACGTTTTGCTCGATCTTGAGCTGACCGCCATGGAGAAGACCGGCAACGGCGAAATCGTCTCGCAACCGAAGGTGGTCACCTCCGACAAGGAAACCGCGAAGATCCTCAAAGGCACCGAGATTCCCTATCAGGAAGCCAGCTCCAGTGGCGCCACGTCGGTGTCGTTCAAGGAGGCGTCGCTGTCGCTGGAAGTGACGCCGCAGATCACCCCCGACAACCGCATCATCATGGAGGTCAAGGTCACCAAGGACGAACCCGACTACTTGAACAAAGTGCAGGATGTACCGCCGATCAAAAAGAACGAGGTCAACGCCAAGGTGCTGGTTAACGACGGCGAAACCATCGTGATTGGGGGCGTTTTCTCAAATACTCAAAGCAAGGTCGTAGATAAGGTGCCATTTCTTGGCGATGTGCCGTATCTTGGCCGCCTTTTCCGGCGTGATGTGGTTTCGGAGAAAAAATCCGAGCTGCTGGTATTTCTCACTCCGCGTATCATGAATAACCAGGCGATTGCTGTGAGTCGTTGATTCTGTGCGAAATTTGATTCTTGTAGGACCGATGGGCGCTGGAAAAAGCACCATCGGCCGATTACTGGCCAAAGAGCTGCGCCTGCCGTTCAAAGATTCCGACAAGGAAATTGAACTGCGCACGGGCGCCAATATCCCGTGGATCTTCGACAAGGAAGGCGAGCCCGGCTTTCGTGATCGTGAGCAGGCGATGATCGCCGAGCTGTGCACGTTCGACGGCGTGGTGCTGGCGACCGGCGGTGGTGCGGTAATGCGTGAGGCCAATCGCAAGGCCCTGCATGAGGGCGGGCGCGTGGTGTATTTGCACGCCTCCGTCGAGCAGCAGGTCGGCCGCACGGCTCGCGATCGCAATCGGCCGCTGCTGCGCACCGCCAATCCCGAGAAAACCCTGCGCGACCTGCTCGCCATCCGGGATCCGCTCTATCGGGAAATCGCCGATCTGGTGGTGGAAACCGACGAGCGGCCGCCACGTATGGTGGTGCTCGACATTCTCGACCGCCTGGCGCAGCTTCCACCCCGTTAAAGCATCGCCCGAAATGCGCTATCCTCGGCGTCCTGTCACAGCCGGTCGAGGTTGTGGCGGATGGCGTGCGAGCGGCGTCATACCCGCTACAGGCCGCAGACAACCAATAATTCAGGGCAGGACGCCTGCTTCATCTTCACTGTGGGGACACATGCAGACACTCAAGGTCGATCTAGGCGAGCGCAGCTACCCGATTCATATTGGCGAAGGTTTGTTGGATCAGCCCGAGCTGCTGGCTCCGCATATCCATGGGCGGCAAGTGGCAATCATCTCCAACGAGACCGTTGCGCCACTCTATCTCGAACGTCTGACTCGCGGCCTTGCGCAGTTCTCGGTGATCTCGGTGGTGCTGCCGGACGGCGAAGCCTTCAAGAACTGGGAAACCCTGCAACTGATCTTCGACGGTCTGCTGACCGCCCGTCATGACCGCCGCACCACCGTGATCGCCTTGGGCGGCGGTGTGATCGGCGACATGGCCGGTTTCGCCGCTGCCTGCTATCAGCGTGGCGTCGATTTCATCCAGATTCCTACCACATTGCTGTCCCAGGTCGATTCGTCGGTGGGCGGCAAGACCGGGATCAACCACCCGCTGGGCAAGAACATGGTTGGCGCGTTCTACCAGCCGAACGTGGTGCTGATCGACACCGCGTCCCTGAAAACCCTGCCTGAGCGCGAGCTGTCGGCGGGTCTGGCGGAAGTCATCAAGTACGGTCTGATCTGCGACGAGCCGTTCCTGACCTGGCTCGAAGACAATGTCGACGCCCTGCGTGCGCTGGATCAAAAAGCCCTGACGTACGCCATCGAGCGTTCCTGCGCAGCCAAGGCAGCGGTGGTCGGTGCCGATGAGAAGGAAACCGGCGTGCGCGCCACGCTCAATCTCGGCCACACCTTCGGCCACGCCATCGAGACCCACATGGGCTATGGTGTCTGGCTACATGGTGAGGCGGTCGCCGCTGGCACCGTGATGGCGTTGGAAATGTCCGCGCGTCTGGGCTGGATCAGCGAGCAGGAGCGCGATCGCGGCATTCGTCTGTTTCAGCGCGCCGGTCTGCCGGTGATCCCGCCTGCAGAGATGAGTGAAGCTGATTTTCTCGAACACATGGCTATTGATAAAAAAGTGATCGACGGTCGTCTGCGCCTGGTGCTGCTGCGCCGGATGGGCGAAGCGGTAGTGACCGACGATTATCCGAAAGAGGTTCTACAGGCCACGCTGGGAGCGGATTACCGCGCCCTGGCTCAGCTTAAAGGTTAATAAGATTCCGATGACTAGTTTGCATGCCGACGAGGCGTTTCTCGGCCATTTCCAGTTAAGTCACGACCCCTTCGCGCCGCGGGTGCCGGGCTTCAAATTCTTCCCGGCCCAGCGCAAGCCAGTGCTGGGCCAGCTGCATCATCTGGCGCGTTACAGCCAGTTGTTGCTGGTGGTGACCGGCCCACAGGGCAGTGGCAAGACTTTGCTGCGTCAGGCACTGGTGGCCAGCACCAACAAGCAATCGGTGCAGAGCGTGGTGGTTTCCGCGCGCGGTGCCGGCGATGCGGCGGGCGTGCTGCGTCAGGTGGCTCAGGCGCTGAACGTGGCGCAGGCTGACGTTGGCGCGATTCTGGACCAGGTGGTGCAGTTGGCGCTGACCGGTCAGGAAGTCTATCTGCTGGTGGACGACGCCGAGCAGCTCGACGAGTCCGCCCTCGAGGCGCTGATGGCGCTGGGTGCCGGCGCGCCGGAAGGTCGCCCCCATGTGTTCCTGTTCGGTGAGTCGTCGCTGATCGCTCAGCTTGAGGCTTTGCACCTTGAGGAAGAGCGTTTCCACGTCATCGAACTGCAGCCGTACACTGAAGAAGAGACCCGCGAGTATCTCGATCAGCGGCTTGAAGGCGCGGGCCGGGGTGTCGAACTTTTCACCGCGGATCAGATCTCTGATATTCACGAAAGCTCCGAGGGTTGGCCCGGTAATATCAACCAGGTCGCTCGCGATGCTCTGATCGAAGTCATGATTGCCAGCCGCTCTGCGGTGAAGCGTCCAAGTATGGGGTTCAACATGCCGAAGAAACACGTATTGGCGATTTCCGCCGTCGTTGTGGTCGCGGTCGCCGCCGCCTGGCTGATGCCGGGTCGCAACAAGGCACCAACCACTGGCGCACCGGCCAACGAACAGGCACAACTGCCATTGGGCCAGGGCGCTGCGAATGGCGGCGCGCCGAACGTCGAGTTCGCCGGCAACACGCAGCCGATGCCGTTGCCGCTGGTCGGCAATTCGCAACCGGTCATGCGCGGCCCGTTGGCTGAAGCCGCTGGCGGAATCACCGAAGGCGACGACGGCGTGCCACTGGAAGGCTCCAGCGATACGCCGCCAACCGTGACCACTTCCGCGCCACCGGCAGGCGTTCCGGCCGGTCCTGCACCGACGCCGGTTCCAGTCCCGGCTGCCAAGCCTGTGCCTGTGCCTGCGCCGACGCAAATCGCCACCGCCAAGCCTGCTCCGGCAGCGCCAGCGGCGAAACCGGCTCCAGCGCCGGCCAAACCAGTCGCCGCCGCCAAACCGGCCGAGAAGCCGGTTACCGTGGCCAAAGCCGCCGGTGGCAGCTGGTACGCCGGTCAGCCGACGAGCAATTACGTGGTGCAGATCCTCGGCACCAGCTCCGAAGTGGCCGCGCAAAGCTTTGTCAAGGAGCAGGGCGGCGAGTACCGTTATTTCAAGAAAGTCCTCAACGGCAAGCCTCTCTACGTGATCACCTACGGCAACTTCGCCAATCGTGATGCGGCTGTTTCTGCCATCAAGGCCTTGCCAGCGAAGGTTCAGGCTGGTAAACCTTGGCCTCGTACTGTCGCTAGCGTCCAACAGGAACTGGCAACAACTCGCTGAAGATTCGGCGGCCTTACCCAGGCCGCCTCTCCAAGCACCTCAAAATTTCTACGAGTGCGCGCCGCCTCCAGGGACGGTTGGCGCTTGCTGACGACCGCGACGCCGCCCCATTTTTTGCTGGGCAAGGCGCGAGGAACGCAGTTTGGTTTTTCCAAATAAGTTCCGAGCAACGCTGCCCAGCGAAAAATGGGGCGCGTCCCTTCGGGTTGCGCGCCAACGTGTGCGAGGCTGCGTTGCGGGATTTGCCAAGGGAACAACCATTGGCAGCATCCCGCGCCTTGCCTCGCACACGTTGGCGTGCAACGCGGTTCGCCAGCAAGCGCCAACCGTCCCTGCGGCCGCGTGCCTTGTGGTGTCTGCGTCACAGTAGTCTTTGAGTCGTTGCGGTCAAAATTAAAAAAGTTTTGACTAGCACAGCAGATCGCTTTAAACCTTTCACAAATGCGACATAGATTTGCGACAGTTCGTCGTCAAATTTGTGAGCGTCTGTGTCGCTGTGTACAATGACCACCCTTTTGCCCCCGCTAAGCCGGCGTACGTTCGGCGCGGATCGCAAGTGGTTGAATTGAAAAGAAATTTGCCTCGAAAAGAGGCAGCCTGGTGAGAAAGTGTCTATGAAAGCAGGTCTGTACCAACCAGATGAATTCAAGGATAACTGCGGTTTCGGCCTGATAGCCCATATGCAGGGCGAACCCAGTCATACCCTATTGCAAACGGCCATTGAGGCCCTGACCTGCATGACCCACCGCGGTGGGATTAACGCCGACGGCAAGACCGGTGACGGTTGCGGTCTGCTGATTCAAAAGCCTGACGCGTTCCTGCGTGCGATTGCCCAGGAAGCCTTCAGCGTCGAGCTGCCTAACCAATACGCTGTGGGCATGGTCTTCTTCAACCAGGATCCGGCCAAGGCCGAAGCCGCTCGCGAGAACATGAACCGCGAGATCCTCGCTGAAGGCCTGCAACTGATCGGCTGGCGCAAAGTGCCCATCGACACCAGCGTCCTCGGCCGCCTGGCCCTTGAGCGTCTGCCGCAGATCGAACAGGTGTACATCGGCGGCGAAGGCCTGAGCGATCAGGACATGGCGGTCAAGCTGTTCAGCGCTCGTCGTCGTTCGTCGGTGTCTAACGCCGTCGACTCCGACCACTACATCTGCAGCTTTTCGCACAAGACCATCATCTATAAAGGCCTGATGATGCCGGCCGACCTGGCCGCGTTCTATCCGGACCTGAGTGACGAGCGCCTGCAAACCGCGATCTGCGTGTTCCACCAGCGCTTCTCCACCAACACCCTGCCGAAATGGCCGCTGGCCCAGCCATTCCGCTTTCTCGCCCACAACGGCGAGATCAATACGATTACCGGTAACCGTAACTGGGCGCAGGCCCGTCGAACCAAGTTCACCAACGATCTGATGGATCTGGAAGAGCTCGGCCCGCTGGTCAACCGTGTCGGTTCCGACTCCTCGAGCATGGACAACATGCTCGAACTGATGGTCACCGGCGGCATCGACCTGTTCCGTGGCGTGCGGATGATCATTCCGCCTGCGTGGCAGAACGTCGAAACCATGGACCCGGATCTGCGTGCGTTCTACGAGTACAACTCGATGCACATGGAGCCGTGGGACGGCCCGGCCGGCGTGGTGATGACCGATGGTCGTTACGCGGTGTGCCTGCTCGACCGTAATGGTCTGCGCCCGGCGCGCTGGGTCACCACCACCAACGGTTTCATCACCGTTGCTTCGGAAATCGGCGTCTGGAACTACCAGCCGCAAGACGTCATCGCCAAGGGCCGTGTCGGTCCGGGGCAGATCCTTGCCGTGGACACCGAAACCGGGCAGGTCCTCGACACCGACGCGATCGACAACCGTCTGAAATCCCGTCATCCGTACAAGCAATGGCTGCGCAAGAATGCCCTGCGCATTCAGGCGACCATGGAAGACAACGATCACGGTTCGGCTTTCTACGACGTCGATCAGCTCAAGCAATACATGAAGATGTATCAGGTCACGTTCGAAGAGCGTGATCAGGTACTGCGTCCGCTGGGCGAACAAGGCTATGAAGCCGTGGGTTCGATGGGCGACGACACGCCGATGGCTGTGCTGTCCCAGCGCGTGCGCACGCCGTACGACTATTTCCGTCAGCAGTTCGCGCAGGTCACCAACCCGCCGATCGACCCGCTGCGTGAAGCGATCGTGATGTCGCTGGAAATCTGCCTCGGTGCCGAGCGCAACATCTTCCAGGAGTCGCCGGAACACGCCTCGCGCGTGATCCTCAGCTCGCCGGTCATTTCCCCGGCCAAGTGGCGCTCGCTGATGAACCTCGACCGCCCGGGTTTCGAGCGGCAGATCATCGACCTCAACTACGATGAAAGCGTCGGCCTCGAAGCGGCCATCCGCAACGTCGCCGATCAGGCTGAAGAAGCCGTGCGCGCCGGTCGTACCCAGATCGTTCTGAGCGACCGTCATATCGCCCCGGGCAAACTGCCGATCCACGCTTCGCTGGCCACCGGTGCGGTACACCACCGCCTGACCGAAAAAGGCCTGCGCTGCGACTCCAACATCCTCGTTGAAACCGCCACCGCGCGCGATCCGCATCACTTCGCGGTGTTGATCGGTTTCGGTGCCTCGGCGGTCTATCCGTTCCTGGCCTACGAAGTGCTGGGCGACTTGATCCGTACCGGTGAAGTGCTGGGCGACCTCTACGAGGTGTTCAAGAACTACCGTAAGGGCATCACCAAAGGTCTGCTGAAGATCCTGTCGAAGATGGGCATCTCGACCATCGCCTCGTATCGTGGTGCGCAGTTGTTCGAAGCCATCGGCCTGTCCGAAGAAGTCTGCGAGCTGAGCTTCCGTGGTGTGCCGAGCCGCATCAAGGGCGCGCGTTTCGTCGACATCGAAGCCGAGCAGAAAGCACTGGCCACCGAAGCCTGGAGCCCGCGCAAGCCGATCCAGCAGGGCGGTCTGCTGAAATTCGTCCACGGTGGCGAATATCACGCGTACAACCCGGACGTGGTCAACACCCTGCAAGCCGCCGTGCAGCAGGGCGACTACGCCAAGTTCAAGGAATACACCTCGCTGGTGGACAACCGCCCGGTGTCGATGATCCGCGACCTGTTCAAGGTCAAGACCCTCGACACGCCGCTGGACATCAGTGAAGTCGAACCGCTGGAATCGGTGCTCAAGCGCTTCGACTCCGCCGGTATCTCGCTGGGCGCCTTGTCGCCGGAAGCTCACGAAGCCCTGGCCGAAGCCATGAACCGTCTCGGTGCGCGTTCTAACTCCGGCGAAGGCGGCGAAGACCCGGCGCGTTACGGCACCCTCAAGAGTTCGAAAATCAAGCAGGTCGCGACGGGCCGTTTCGGCGTGACGCCGGAATACCTGGTCAACGCCGAAGTGCTGCAGATCAAGGTCGCCCAAGGCGCCAAGCCAGGCGAGGGTGGGCAACTGCCGGGCGGTAAAGTCAACGGGCTGATCGCCAAGCTGCGTTATGCAGTGCCGGGCGTAACCCTGATTTCGCCGCCGCCGCACCACGACATCTACTCGATCGAAGACTTGTCGCAGCTGATTTTCGACCTGAAACAAGTCAACCCGAAGGCACTGGTTTCGGTGAAGCTGGTAGCAGAAGCGGGCGTCGGCACCATCGCCGCCGGTGTGGCCAAGGCCTACGCGGACTTGATCACCATCTCCGGCTACGACGGTGGCACCGGCGCTTCGCCGCTGACCTCGATCAAATACGCCGGCGCACCGTGGGAACTTGGCCTCGCCGAAACTCACCAGACCCTGCGCGGCAACGACCTGCGCGGCAAAGTCCGGGTGCAGACCGACGGCGGCCTGAAAACCGGCCTCGACGTGATCAAGGCAGCGATTCTTGGCGCCGAAAGCTTCGGCTTCGGCACCGCGCCAATGATCGCGCTGGGCTGCAAATACCTGCGCATCTGCCACCTGAACAACTGCGCCACTGGCGTTGCGACTCAGAACGAGAAGCTGCGCAAGGATCACTACATCGGCACCGTCGACATGGTGGTGAACTTCTTCACCTACGTCGCCGAAGAAACCCGTGAGTGGCTGGCCAAGCTGGGCGTGCGTTCCCTCGAAGAGCTGATCGGTCGTACCGATCTGCTGGAAATCCTCGAAGGCCAGACCGCCAAGCAGAACCACCTGGATCTGACGCCGCTGTTGGGCAGCGATCACATCCCGGCGGACAAACCTCAGTTCTGCGGCGTTGAGCGCAACCCGCCGTTCGACCTGGGCCTGCTGGCCGAGAAAATGGTCGATCTGGCGTCGTCGGCGATCAACGACATGAGCGGCGCCGACTTCGACCTGGACATCTGCAACTGCGACCGTTCGATCGGCGCACGGATCTCCGGCGAAATCGCGCGCAAGCACGGCAACCAGGGCATGGCCAAGGCGCCGATCACCTTCCGCTTCAAGGGTACTGCCGGGCAGAGTTTCGGCGTGTGGAACGCCGGCGGCCTGAACATGTACCTGGAAGGCGATGCCAACGACTACGTCGGCAAAGGCATGACCGGTGGCAAGCTGACCATCGTGCCGCCCAAGGGCAGCGTTTATAAGACTCAGGAAAGCGCCATCATCGGCAATACCTGCCTGTACGGCGCTACGGGTGGCAAGCTGTTCGCCGCCGGCACCGCAGGCGAGCGTTTTGCCGTGCGTAACTCCGGTGCCCACACGGTTGTGGAAGGCACTGGCGATCACTGCTGCGAGTACATGACCGGTGGTTTCGTCTGCGTTCTGGGCAAAACCGGTTACAACTTCGGCTCCGGCATGACCGGTGGTTTCGCCTACGTGCTCGATCAGGACAACAGCTTCGTTGACCGGGTCAACCACGAACTGGTGGAAATCCAGCGGATCAGCGGCGAAGCGATGGAGGCTTATCGCAGCCACCTGCAAAACGTGCTGAACGAGTACGTCGCCGAAACCGACAGCGAGTGGGGTCGTGAACTCGCCGAGAACCTCGATGACTACTTGCGCCGTTTCTGGCTGGTCAAGCCGAAGGCTGCCAACCTGAAATCGTTGCTTTCCAGCACTCGTGCCAACCCGCAGTGATATGCGCCTGAAGAGTTTGATGAGGTTTTAACAATGGCTGAACGTCTGAATAACGACTTCCAGTTCATCGATGTCGGGCGCAAAGATCCGAAGAAGAAACTGTTGCGTCAACGCAAGAAAGAGTTCGTCGAAATCTACGAACCGTTCAAACCCCAGCAGTCGGCCGATCAGGCCCACCGCTGTCTGGGTTGCGGCAACCCGTATTGCGAATGGAAGTGCCCGGTGCACAACTTCATTCCCAACTGGTTGAAGCTGGTGGCCGAAGGCAACATCCTTCAGGCCGCCGAGCTGTCACACCAGACTAACACCCTGCCGGAAGTCTGCGGCCGCGTGTGTCCGCAGGATCGTCTGTGCGAGGGTGCCTGCACCCTTAACGACGGTTTCGGCGCGGTGACCATCGGTTCGGTCGAGAAGTACATCACCGACACCGCGTTCGCCATGGGCTGGCGCCCGGACATGTCCAAGGTCAAACTGACCGGCAAACGTGTCGCGATCATCGGCGCAGGCCCGGCGGGTCTGGGTTGTGCCGACGTGCTGGTACGCGGTGGCGTGACTCCGGTGGTGTTCGACAAGAACCCGGAAATCGGTGGTTTGCTGACCTTCGGCATCCCCGAGTTCAAGCTGGAAAAGACCGTGCTGAGCAATCGTCGCGAAGTCTTCACCGGCATGGGTATCGAGTTCCGTCTGAATACCGAAGTCGGCAAAGACGTGACCATGGAACAACTGCTCGCCGAATACGATGCGGTGTTCATGGGCATGGGCACTTACACCTACATGAAGGGCGGTTTTGCCGGTGAAGATCTGCCGGGCGTGTATGACGCGCTGGACTTCCTGATCGCCAACGTCAATCGCAACCTGGGCTTTGAAAAGTCGCCGGAAGATTTCGTCGACATGAAAGGCAAGAAGGTCGTGGTGCTCGGCGGCGGCGACACGGCGATGGACTGCAACCGCACGTCGATCCGTCAGGGCGCCAAGTCGGTGACCTGCGCCTATCGTCGTGACGAAGCGAACATGCCCGGCTCGCGCAAAGAGGTGAAGAACGCCAAGGAAGAGGGCGTGAAATTCCTCTACAACCGCCAGCCGATCGCCATCGTTGGTGAAGACAAGGTCGAAGGCGTCAAAGTGGTCGAGACCCGTCTCGGCGAACCGGACGCCCGTGGCCGTCGCAGCCCTGAGCCGATCCCGGGCTCCGAAGAGATCATCCCGGCCGACGCCGTGGTTATCGCCTTCGGTTTCCGCCCGAGCCCGGCGCCGTGGTTCGAGCAGTTCGAGATCCAGACCGACAGCCAGGGCCGCGTCGTTGCGCCTGAGCAAGGTCAGTACAAGCACCAGACCAGCAATCCGAAAATCTTTGCCGGTGGCGACATGGTGCGCGGTTCCGACCTGGTGGTGACGGCGATCTTCGAAGGCCGCAACGCCGCCGAAGGGATTCTGGATTACCTGGGCGTCTAAACCCGGCTCCTGAGCCAAGCGCAATAAACTTGTGGGAGCGAGCCTGCTCGCGAAAGCGGTCTGTCAGCCAACTTAAATGTTGGATGTGCCGGCCTCTTCGCGAGCAGGCTCGCTCCCACAGTTGTTTTGCGTGCTGCAAAAATCTGCATTCCAACGCAATAAATTGACCCGATAGACAAAAGGCTGACCTGCATCCGTGCCTTTTGCCTCGCGCTCTGAGAAAATGCCCGCACTTTTTTTCCGGATGCCGACATGACTGCCCTGAAGAACGACCGTTTCCTCCGCGCCCTGCTCAAGCAACCCGTAGACGTCACCCCCGTGTGGATGATGCGTCAGGCCGGCCGCTACCTGCCGGAATACCGCGCCAGCCGTGCCCACGCCGGTGACTTCATGAGCCTGTGCATGAATCCGGAATTCGCGTGCGAAGTCACCATGCAACCGCTCGACCGCTATCCACAACTGGACGCGGCGATCCTGTTCTCCGACATCCTCACCATTCCCGATGCCATGGGCCAGGGCCTGTACTTCGAGACCGGTGAAGGTCCGCGCTTCAAGAAAGTCGTCAGCACCCTGGCCGACATCGAAGCCCTGCCGATCCCTGATCCGCACAAAGACCTCGGCTACGTGATGGACGCGGTCAGCACCATCCGCCGTGAACTCAACGGCCGTGTGCCGCTGATCGGCTTCTCCGGCAGCCCGTGGACGCTGGCCACTTACATGGTCGAAGGCGGCTCGTCGAAAGACTTCCGCAAGACCAAGGCGATGCTCTACGACAACCCGCAAGCCATGCACCTGCTGCTGGATAAACTCGCGCAGTCGGTGACTTCGTACCTCAACGGCCAGATCATGGCCGGTGCGCAAGCGGTGCAGATCTTCGACACCTGGGGCGGCAACCTGTCGGCGGCGGCGTACCAGGAGTTCTCCCTGGCCTACATGAAGAAAATCGTCAGCGGCCTGATCCGCGAGCACGACGGTCGCAAAGTGCCGGTGATCCTCTTCACCAAGAACGGCGGTCTGTGGCTGGAAAGCATCGCCCAAGCAGGCGCCGACGCACTGGGCCTGGACTGGACCTGCGACATCGGCAACGCCCGCGCTCGCGTTGGTGACAAGGTTGCCCTGCAAGGCAACATGGACCCGACCGTGCTCTACGCCAAGCCGGAAGCGATCCGCACCGAAGTCGGACGTATCCTGGCCAGCTACGGCAAGGGCAGTGGCCACGTGTTCAACCTCGGTCACGGCATCACGCCTGAGGTCGATCCGGAACACGCTGGTGCGTTCTTGCGTGCGGTGCATGAGCTGTCGGCGCAGTATCACGAGTAACTGACACAGTGGTTGTTGTTTGCCCTGCCCCGGAATCGGGCAGGGCAATTGATTCAATGTTCCTTCGTTGTCCTCCTCGCTTCCCTCTCTCTCCCTCTCTCTCAGTATTGATCGGGTGCGTATGCGTCCGGGACGTCTGACGTCTGCCGGTTTTCTCCTCATCTGCTGAATAAAAGCACGCCATTGACGCGAACAAAGTGCTTGCGTCGTGTGATGAATCTCTCAAAACATTAATGGCCATTAATATTATTAGTCGTAAGTTTTTAGTTGTTGGTCGGCACTATCTGGAATGTTTGTTTGAATAAGGAAGTTTGCAGTTTTCAGGTGGGTAGTGAAGTAACAGTTATCAGGTTTATAAAAATCCTATTGATTCGGTCGGTTATTTTTAGCACTTGAAATATTTAACAAAATATTTCGTAGCGTTATGGTCTTGCTGTGTATTGGTTGCGAAGTTCTTGCCTGATCGATATTTTTATCCAACATATCGACGGTTTTTCGCTACGTTTTGTCTCGCTAGATATCATTGGGCCACTATTGAGTGCACTGTTTTAGAGCGGTTTTTTTTCGCCTCTGTGCGCTGTGATTGCGATAACGTTAAAAATTTTTTCTTTGCACAAAGCAGTTGGCTATTTCGTAAAAAGTGCCAGAAACCCCTCTATTTCAGGCGTGCAGGTTTCTCGAGTAAGATTTTCGTCAAAGCAAAATCGCACCGACATCGATGACGGCATCACGCTTGGATATCTCTCGCAGAGTGACTGTGCATGCCGAGATAACAGTTGATGCCGTCAGCGAAGTCTCGATCGTTAGTTTGATTATGGAATATCAGAGGACCAGCCATGTCGCGGCAGCGGCTTGTTCTGGAGAAGGAACTCGTGCGGCAAAAAACCAACGTCGTAAGTGTGTTAATTGGAGAGCAAGATGACGAAAAACATTTCATCAGCGGGGATCCTCGCCGGGTGTGCATCCTCGTTGACCCTGCTGGCTTCACTGTTGGCTTCTCAGCAAGTGGCGGCGCATGGCTATATTACCGAGCCGCCTGAGCGAGCTTACTCTTGCCGATTGGGCGTCAATACAAATTGCGGTGGTGCTCAATATGAGCCACACAGTGTGGGTGAGGGGCCTAAAGGTTTCCCGTCTGCGGGGCCGGTCGATGGCAAGATTCCAAGTGCCGAAAACGGTTCGTTTTCCGAGATGGATATTCAAACGGCTACCCGCTGGCATTTGAATGAAATCAAGAACCGCAATGTCGAGTTTGCCTGGAACTACACCGCCGCCCATCGAACCACTCGTTGGGAATACTTCATCACCAAAACCGGCTGGAACCCGAATGAACCGCTCAAGCGTGCGTCGTTCGATACCACACCGTTTTGCGTGGTGGAGGCCAACGGCAGCTCGCCGATTGCCGGGCCGTCGGGCGGCGCTGGCCCAGGAAAAGAAAAGCACAAATGCACGATCCCGGCCGATCGCAGTGGGCATCACGTCATTCTCGGTATCTGGACTGTCGATGACACAAAGTCGGCTTTCCATAAAGTCATTGATGTGAACATCACTGCCGATGGCAATACGGAACCGGGACCGGGACCGGGACCGGGACCGGGACCAGGTCCTGTGGACAGTTGGAATGATGTCGGCAACATCGCCCCGAACAGAACCCTGGGCATCGGCGACAAGGTTAACGCCCGCGCATTCTTAGGCGGAGCTGAAAGCGCTGAATACAGTGTCGGGATCACGATCGATTCAACAGAAGAAGGCCTGCCGCAGAACTGGTCCTACAAACTGGCCGAAAAGGTCAACGCGACCCAGAAACTGATACGTGCCGGTGTACGTGACGCCGAAGGCAATATTGCCCCGGTCAAGGGCACGAATGGCTTGTACGCCAAGGTTGAAAGTGGTGTTACCAGCTATCAGCTGCAAACGGTAATAGTCAGCGATATCGACGCTTACATGCACGTCCACAACATGGCGAGTGAGTTTGTGCTGGACAAAGGTAAGGCGAAAGTCGACCTCACGGTCATGACCAACCGCGAACTGACCGTTGAGGCCACCGTGGTGGATGCCAACAACAAGCAAGTGGGCTATGCGAAACAACTGGTCAATGCCACCACTGCGCCGATCAGCGTTCAGGTAACCAGTTCGCCCGGTGCACACCAGGTATTGCTGGTTGGCAGCAGCAAGGATGGCCGGATCAATCTTCAAGACGCCAAGCGTTTTGAAATGACCGGTACAGCCGGCGGTGGCGATCACGCCTTTGAGTTCCCTGCCGGGATTGGCAGTTACAAGGCCGGTACCCAAGTGCTGCAGCCAAAAAACGGCAAGGTCTATGAGTGCAAGCCGTTCCCGTTCGAAGGCTGGTGCAAGTCTTACAGCCCCTCCGCCAATCAGTATGAGCCAGGTATTGGTTCCAACTGGCAGGACGCCTGGATTGCCAGGTAATCCCTAGCCGTTCGACGCCGGACAGCCGTCATGGCTGTTCGGCGTCGTCAGTGGGGATGCGAGGCATACCCTGGATGTGTGGATCGGAACGTGAAGACATGAACAGAAAACCCGTTTTCCCAAGGCAACCCGTGTCTGCGCAGGAGTTGCTCACCGACAGACTTCGATCGTTTGAGTTGAGCCGCCCTTGACGTTTTTATCGATGGCGCCCTCCAGAAAGATCTCGGTGTTTCTCGGCTCGACGTTGCTGCTGCCGCTGGTGTGTGGCGGTGTATTGCTGTGGAAGGAGCGCGCCTGGCGCGACACGCTTCCCGTTCTGGCGAACCTTGCGATCAAACCGTCTCCCTCAGTTGACGCACAGGCGCCGTTCAATCCGGGGGCGATTGCTTCGTTGCTGGGGCTGGTAGCGCAAGAGTCACTGGCCCGAAGCAGTGAGGCGTTAGTGCTCAAGGCCAGTTTTGTTTCCAGTACCGGTGACTCCCGAGCGCTGTTGGCCGGCACTGACGGTGAACGGACCTACCGGCTCGGCGACACCTTGCCGGGCGGCAGTGTGCTGCGCCGCATCGAGGTCGGCCAGGTGGTGTTCTGGCGCAATGGCCGCGAAGAAGTCTTGCCCATCGAAATGTCGGCCAAACGCTGGTTGCTGCCCATCGAAGGCAGTTCACCCGGCGTTGCTGGCGCAAGCGCCAACCTTTATCTCCAACCCACGCCCTACAGTGGCCAAAGTGATTGATCGCATGACTATGCTCTTCCGGTTTTCTGCACGCCGCGTCTTGCGGTTTCTGGCGTTCGCACCGTTGTTGGTTCAAGGCGTTGTAATGGCGGAAGCGCCGCAATGGCAGTTGTCCATGAAGGATGCGGAGTTGCGCGATGTCGTGCAGGAGATGTCTTCGATACTCGGCTCCACGGTGATTCTTGATCCGCGTGTTCAGGGCCGAATCACCGTGCTTTCCAAACAGCCGCTGGACCGTGAGGGTGTTCGGCGTCTGTTCTTCTCCGTGCTCGATGCCCACGGTTTCGCCGCTGTTGATCAGGGTGATCGCTTGCTGATCATTCCGGCGGGCGAAGCCAAGGCGCGCGCTGGAAGCGAAAACGGCCACACGGCGTCGAGCACCGAGTTCGTCACTCAAGTCATCGAGTTGAACGCCAGTGTTGCCGCCGATCTCGCCGGGTTGATTCGTCCGTTGGTGTCCACCAATGGCTATATCGGACCCTCCGCTTCGGCCAACGCATTGATCGTTACCGACAGCGCCGGCAACGTTCGCCGCATCAGCGAGATAGTGCGGCAACTGGATTCCGGTGCCAAAAATGCACACGCCGTTGTTGAGTTGCGCTATGGCCTGGCCGTTGAGATTGCCAAAGTCATGGAGCAGTCGATCGGCAAACAGAACCTGGAGTCCGGCAGCCAGGTTATCGCTGATGGCCGCAGCAATCGTCTGGTGATTCTGGGCACACAGGTCGCCCGGCAGCGGTTGATCGATATGGCACGGGCGCTCGATACACCCGCCAACGCCCGCGCTGACAACTCCAGGGTCATACGTCTGCGCCACAGTGACGCCAAGCAGTTGGCCGAGGTGCTTGATTCCATGAGTCAGGGAATGAAAGCGGCCGGTGGTTCGGGCATTGGCAAAGATAATTCGCCGGCCTCCCCTGTGGTGGTCAAGGCCGATGAGAGCCAGAACGCGCTGGTAGTCATTGCCGAGCCGGCGCAGGTGCGCACCATCGAGAATATTGTCCGTCAACTCGACCAGCCACGCGCTCAGGTGCTGATTCATGCCGCGATCGTCGAAATCTCCGGCGACATCAATGAAGCGCTCGGCGTGCAATGGGGCGTGAATGGCGGTGACGTCAAGGGCGGCATTACCTTTCCGGGCGCTGGAAGCACGATTGCCGGGCTCTTGGGTTCGGGAGCCAACGTCAAGTTGCCGGAAGGCGCTGCACTGAAAATCGGCGGTGATCGTTTCGGCGTTCTGGTGACCGCGTTGGCTAGCAATGCCCGTAACAATTTGTTGTCGACGCCGAGCCTGCTGACGCTGGACAACCAGCAGGCAGAAATTCTGGTGGGGCAGAACGTGCCGTTCAAGACGGGCTCCTACACCACCTCCAGCAGCGGCTCGGATAATCCCTTTACCACGGTCGAGCGCAAGGACGTCGGCATCAGCCTGAAGATCAAGCCACACATCAACGAGGGCTCGACACTCAGGCTGGAAGTCGAGCAGGAAAACTCCGAAATCGCGCCTGCGGTCAGCGGCCTCACCAGCGAAGACCTGATCACCAACAAGCGCTCGCTCAAGAGCACCATTCTGGCTGATGACGGCGAGATCATCGTGATTGGCGGCTTGATCAAGGACAGCGTGCGGACGGTGGAAAGCAGTGTGCCGTTCCTCGGCCGCATTCCGCTGATCGGCGGGCTGTTCCGCTCAAGCAAAGACACCGTGACCAAGACCAATCTCATGGTGTTCCTGCGCCCGACCATCGTCCGCAGCAGAGAGAACCTCACCGAGATCACCGAGGATCGTTACAACGACCTGCGTCACTTGAGCAAACCGGGCGCGCGGCAGAACAACTCATTGTTGTTGCCACGAGACCCACAACAATTGTTCGAAGGCTCCAACGACAATCAACTGATTGATCTGCGCAAAGACAAGGTGCGAGCACCATGAGTGCGGTGCCGAAGTCCCCTGCTAGATTGCCATTCGGCTTTGCCCGTCGTTTCGGGGTGTTGCTCGAAGGCGAGGGGGACGATTTGCGCGTACTGTTTCGCGATGACACCCCGTTGACTGCGCTGGCCGAAGTGCGCCGTTTGAGTCCCCGGGATCTGCCCTGGCAGCGGCTCGACGAACAGACGTTCGCCCTGCGTCTGGCGCAGTGTTATCGCGCCGGAAAAAGCGCCGCCGAGCAAGTCGCACAGGGGCTGGACGATGAACTGGATCTGGTCAGTCTGGCGGATCAGGTACCGCAGACTGCCGACTTGCTGGAGCAGGAGGGCGATGCACCGATCATTCGTCTGATCAACGCGTTGCTCAGCGAAGCCGTCCGCGAAAAGGCCTCTGACGTGCACCTGGAAACGTTCGAACAGTACCTGTCGGTGCGCATGCGGGTCGACGGTCAATTGCGTGAAGTGCTACGGCCCAAGCGTGAGCTGGCGAATCTTCTGGTGTCACGAATCAAGGTCATGGCCAGGCTGGATATCGCCGAGAAGCGTATTCCTCAGGACGGTCGTATCGCCTTGCGTCTGGCTGGCCACGAGGTTGACGTGCGGGTGTCGACCCTGCCTTCGGCCCATGGCGAGCGAGTGGTTTTGCGTTTGCTCGACAAGCAGGCCGGTCGCCTCGACCTGCAGCGTCTGGGCATGCCGGCCGAGACGCTGGTGCGGTTTCAACAAATGCTTGGCAAACCCCACGGGATCTTTCTGGTCACAGGTCCGACGGGCTCGGGCAAGACCACTAGCCTGTATGCCGCGCTGACCCATCTAAATGATCAGACACGCAATATCCTGACCGTCGAGGATCCGATCGAATATCACCTGCCGGGCATTGGCCAGACCCCGGTCAACCCCAAGGTCGATATGACGTTCGCCCGGGGTTTGCGGGCGATCCTGCGTCAGGATCCGGACGTGGTGATGGTGGGCGAAATTCGTGACCGCGAAACCGCGGAAATTGCTGTGCAGGCTTCCTTGACCGGTCACCTGGTGCTGTCGACCTTGCACACCAACAGCGCGGTGGGTGCAGTGACCCGGTTGCTGGACATGGAAGTCGACGCGTACTTGTTGGCGTCTTCGCTGGTCGGTGTGCTGGCCCAGCGTCTATTGCGTACGCTGTGCTCCGAATGCAAATCACCCTATGTGGCGGATGCGGCCCAGAGCCTGCGGCTCGGCTTGGCGGTCGATGCGGCGCCAAGCCTTTATCGGGCCGTGGGTTGTGAGCATTGCCAGCAGGGGTATCGCGGACGGATCGGCATTTATGAACTGATCAGCGTCAATCCGGCGTTCTCGGCATTGATTCATCGCGGGGCCAGCGAGCCGGAGCTTCAGCGTGAAGCACGCAACAGCTCCCCGAGCCTGTTTCAGGATGGGCTGCGGCGGGTACTTGATGGCTCGACCAGCCTCGATGAACTGTTGCGCGTGACCCAGGAGGACTGAGCATGCCGGCATTCGATTATCAGGCGCAGGATCGCAACGGTCGCAGGATCAGAGGCTCGCAAGAGGCGGAAAGTCCCAGGCAGGCGCGTCAGTTATTGCGTGATCGCGGCCTGATGACCACCCACTTGAGGGAGGCCCGACGGGTAAAAAATCCGGCCGGTCGGTTCACCAGTAACGCGCGCTTGAGTGCCAGCGAACTGGCCCTGGTCACACGTCAGCTATCGACGCTGATTCAGGCCTCGTTACCACTGGAAGAAGCCTTGCAAGCGGTAGCCTCGCAGAGTGAAAAACGACGTGTCAGCAGCCTGCTGCTATCGGTGCGCAGTCGTGTCCTTGAAGGTTACACACTGGCGTCGGCACTGGGCGGATTTCCCAAAGTGTTCCCCGAACTGTATCGCGCCACGGTCGCTGCGGGTGAGCGCTCCGGTCATCTGGAGCAGGTACTGGAGCAGTTGGCCGACTACACCGAGGCCCGTCAGCTTTCGCGCCAGCGCATTCAGCTGGCGCTGGTTTATCCACTGATTCTGATGTGCGCATCGTTGGCCATTGTCGGTTTGTTGCTGGCCTACGTGGTGCCCGACGTGGTGAAGATTTTTATCGACAGTGGCCAGCCATTACCCATGCTGACTCGCGGACTCATCGCTCTCAGCGATGGCTTGCGCGGTTATGGCCTGTGGCTGTTTTTGCTGATCTTCACTTTGGTCGCGGGTGTACGAGCGGCGTTACGTCAGCCCGCCATGCGCTTGCGCTGGCATGCATTGCTGCTGCGCATGCCGCTGCTTGGCGGGGTGTTGCGCGCGACTGAAGCGGCACGGTTCGCCAGTACCTTGGCGATTCTCGGCAAGAGCGCCGTGCCGCTGGTGGATGCTCTGGAAATAGCCGCCGCGGTGATTGCCAACCAGACCGTCCGCGCCCGCATGAGCGATGTCGCCCGCTCTGTGCGTGAGGGCGGCACGCTGGCTCGTGCCCTGGAACGCAGCGGTGATATCCCGCCGATGATGCTGCACATGATCGCCAGTGGCGAGCGCGCCGGTGAACTGGACAGCATGTTGGCGCGAGCCGCCGAGCAACAGGAAAAAACCCTGGCAGCGCGCATCGCACTGGCGGTGAGCCTGTTTGAACCTTTCATGCTGGTGGTGATGGGCGGCGTGGTGTTGCTGATCGTCCTGGCCATCCTGATGCCGATTCTGAGTCTTAATCAACTGGTGAGCTGAACCATGAAACCCTTTGTACATAGCGGCGCACGTACCCAACGCGGCTTTACCCTGATCGAAATCATGGTGGTCGTGGTGATCATCGGCATTCTCGGCGCGATCGTCGTCCCGCAGTTCATGAGCCGACCTGATCAGGCCAAGGTCACTGCTGCCAGAACCGATATTCAGGCGATCGCCACGGCGCTGGAAATGTATCGCCTCGACAATCACAACTATCCCTCGACTCAACAAGGACTCGAAGCGCTCAGCAAACGCCCGACAGGTACACCGACGGCGAAAAACTGGAACCCGCAGGGTTACCTGAAGAAACTCCCGGTCGACCCGTGGGGTACGCCTTATCAGTACCTGGGGCAGGGCGTTAAAGGGCCGGGTTATGACCTCTATTCCTTCGGTTCGGATGGCGTCGAAGGTGGGGAAGGGCACGCGGCTGAAATCGGCAATTGGGACAACTGAGGATGAAGCGCAACGCCCGTGGTTTCACGTTGCTGGAGATGCTCGTGGTGATTGTGGTGATCAGCGTGGTGATCGGAATGATCACCCTGGTGGCCGGCGAGAGCCCGGCACGTCAGGCGCGGCAGCAAGCCCTGGCCGTTGCCCAGTTACTGAACACCTCACGGGAAAGCGCGGTGCTGGAAGAGCGTGAATACGGCGTGCGTCTGGAGCGTGAGAGTTATCAGTTGTTGCGTTTCGAGCGTTCGACCTGGCAGCCCGTCGGCGCGCCAAGTCATTTGCCTGCGGGATTGTTCATGACGCTTGAGCAGGAAGGTCGACCGCTGACCTTGAGCGACTCGTCGGCGCAACCACAGATTTTGCTGCTCAGCAGTGACGAACTCAGCCCCTTTGTCTTGAGTTTTTCCAGCAAGAGTCAACGTTGGTTGAGTCTTTCCAGTGATGGTTTGAGTGAGCCGGTCATCGATGAAAACTGAGCGCGGATTTACCTTGCTGGAGGTGATGATCGCCCTTGCGATCTTCGCAACCCTGGCCGCCGCCGCCCTGTCGGCCAGTCAGTATGTATTGCAGCAGGGTGCCGGTCTGGAGGAGCGATTGTTTGCCTCATGGCTGGCGGATAACCAGTTGAACGAACTGAGCCTGCAACGCAATCTGCCATTGGGCAGTCAACGATTCGTTGTCGCCTTCGCCCAGCGAGAGTGGGTGCTCAGCCAAGTCATTCGAGCGGCAGAAGACTCGCGTCTGCTTGCGGTCGAAATCAGCGTGCGCCGTGGCGACAGTGACGACATCGTGAACCACAGCCAGCGCTGGTTGCAGGCGCGAGATGAATAGACAGTCGGGTTTCACCTTGATCGAGTTGCTGATCGCCATGGCCATTTTCGTTGTGTTGGGGATGGCGTGCTGGCGATTGTTCGACGGTGTTGCCAGCGCCGAGCGCAGCAGTGTCGACCATCAACTGGCTCTGCGCAGCTTGATGCGCGCCGTAGCGGTGATTGAGCGCGATGTGCTGCAGGTGGTGGAGTCGCACCCGGGGCGCACGATGCTGCTTGATGGCGGTTTGCTGAATTTTCAACGGGGTAACTGGCGCAACCCGCTGGATCAGCTGCGCAGTGAGTTACAGGAAGTCAGTTACACCTTCGAAGGTGAAACGCTGTGGCGTTACAGTCGCGCTGTTGGCCAGGCCGAGGCGCAACGGCAGAAGTTGCTCGAAGGCGTGACGCAGGTGCGTTGGCGGTTGTTTGATGAAAAAAGCGCCTGGCGCAGTGAGTGGCCCGTTGACGCAAAAATGCCGATGGCGCCGCCCCAGGCTGTGGAACTGCAGTTTTCCTCGCCGCGCTTCGGCCAGATCCGCCGCGTGTTCATTTTGCCGCAGGCTGTGCGATGAAGAGCCGTCAGCAGGGCGTTGCATTGATCACGGTGCTGCTGGTGATGAGCCTGGCGCTGTTGCTGGTCGGGAGTTTACTGCGCAGCCATCGCCTCGCCGTGCAAAGCAGTGCGCAGCAACTTCATCAATTGCAGTTGCGTCAGTTGGGGCTGAGCGGTGAAACCCTGGCTCGGCAATATCTGCAGAACCCACAATGGCGAGCGTCAAAAACGATTCAGCTGGGGCAAGAGTGGGGCCAGCGCCGTAGCGCATTCGACATCGACGGCGGGCGGGTGCACATCCACATCGAAGACCTCGCCGGGCGTTTCAATATCAATCAGTTGCTCAAGGCCGGTCAGGTCGACCAGATCACGCTCGGGCGCTGGTCGCGGCTGTTGCAGGCGCTGAACCTGAATGCCCCGGATTTGAGCGCTTTGCGCCCGCCCGATGGCCCGGGGCTGCTGTCCGATGTTTCCGGATTACGGTTGCTGCCCGGCGTCGATGCGCATTGGCTGGCGCGCATCAAACCGTGGATTGCCGTGCTCCCCAAGGAGGCCACGCTAAACGTCAACACCGCCTCGGCAACGGTCCTCGCGACCCTTGAAGGAATGACCATCGACAGCGCCCAAGCGTTAGTGGCGCAACGTCCTGATGAAGGTTACTCCAGTGTGCAGAGCTTCACTCAGGCGCCTGCCATTGAGGGCTTGGGTGTGCTCAGCCATGGGTTGGGCCTGAACAGCCGCTGGTTTCGCGTCACGGTGGATGCTGAGTTGGGCCAGCGCCGTCTGCGCCTGATCAGCCAATTTGAACGTGATTTGAGTAATGGCCGGCTACGACTGCAACAACGAAGTTTCGTGGCCTCGACTGAAAGTGAAACTGCCCAATGAAAACCTGGCTTTACCTGACCGCCGAAGGCTTGCCTAAGGCCTCACCCGATTGGCCATGCTGTTTCTGGCGTGACGACGAGGCGCCGAATCTCATGCCGTTGGCCAACGCCGCGACCGTGTTGGCCGGTGCCAGCGTCATGCTGATACTGCCAATGGAGGTTTGTAGTTGGTGGCTCACCGACGCGTGGCCTAACCGACGACGGCCTTCCGTACAGGCGCTGACGTATGCGATTGAGGACCAATTGGCGCAGGAACTGGACAGCGTTCATGTGGCGGTCGGGCGCTCAGACGCTACGCGACGTTATCCGCTGTTGGTAATCGACCGGCAGTGGCTGGAAACGTTGTTGGTCCTGCTGAAGTCCTTGGGTATCGAGCCGGCAAGCTGTTACGTCGATGCCGATCTGCTGCCCGACGATCAGCCTTGTGGCGCCTGGTGGTTCGGGCGCTGGATCGTCGGAGGGACTCAGCAAGCGAGGCTGGCGCTGACCGATCAAGGACGTGAAACCTTAAAGGAAAACCCGGCATCCCCCGTGCATTGGCTGAACACACCGGGCTCTGCGCTGACAGCGCTCAGCACTGTGCTGGCCAGACAATCCCGGCACGCCATAGACCTGCGTCAGGGCGAATATGCTCAGTCGCAGCGACGCTTGCCCTGGTCGCTTGTGGGGGGGGCGGTGGGTCTGACGTTCCTGATGCTGTGGGGGTTCACTCAGGCACGTAGCCATTTTCTTGAACAACAAGCCGGGCTTCTTTACGCCGACAGCGTGGAGCGGTTCAGAGCCATCTATCCCCAGGAAACCCGCATTGTTGACCTGGCTGCGCAATTGCGTGCCTTGCAAACGCAGGGTGATACGAATCAGCAAACCCGCCTGGCGCGTTTGCACAGCCTTGCCGAACAGGTAATCGGTGGCAGCAGCGTCGAGGTACAACGCATCGAGTATCGCGCCGGCGAGGGTTGGAAAGTGCAACTCACAGCCAACAGTTTTGCCGAACTTGAGCAGTTGCGCGAGCGCGGCAGACAGAGCGGCATGCCAATCAAGCTCGGCAGTGCCAGCAAAGACCAGAACCGCGTGCGGGCAATATTGACGCTGGAGGAGTCGTCCTGAATGAAGTCTTACCTGAAGTTACCGCCAGTCTTGCAGGAAAAATGGCAGCAACTGCCGCGCAGGGATCAGAAAATGCTGGTCTGGCTGGGCATTTTCCTGATCGCCGTGCTGATGTTCAGTGGGCTCTGGCAACCGGCACAACAGCGTCTGGCTGCCGCTGAACGACTTTATCAACAACGGTTGGCGCTGGCGCTGCAAGTGCAGCGCGCACTGCCGTCGCAGCAGCGCCCGCTGGTGTCCGCGCCGCTCTCCACCCGGCTCAGTGACAGCGCATTGGCGCAGGGGCTGGACCTGGAACAGTTCGAGGCCGATGACAATGTCCTGCGCATCACCTTGCGGGGCAATGCGCAGACATTACTGAAATGGCTGGAGGGCGTCGAACGCGACGGTGCTCAATTCGAATCCCTGAGCCTGGATAAAAAAGATCAGTTACTGGAAGCGCAACTGGTGGTTCGTGCCGAGCCATCCTGACGGTCAGGGTGGCGCGCTACCCAGTGTTGGCAATTTCGCCAGCTTCAACGCCACCAACAGCGCAATCAGCAACAGCGCGCCGATAAACAGGCCAATACCGTTCCATCCCCCCAAGTGCCAGAACACCCCACCCGCCGTGCCGGCAATGCTCGACCCTGCGTAATAACTGAACAGATACAACGACGACGCCTGCCCCTTGGCCTTCAACGCCCGTCGTCCGATCCAGCTACTCGCCACCGAGTGCGCGCCAAAGAAGCCGAAGGTGAAGATCAGCATGCCGATGATCACCAGCGGCAATGGTGTGAGCATCGTCAGCGCGAGGCCGACGAACATCAGCGCAATCGTCGCCCACAACACTTTGCGTCGCCCCAGTTTGTCCGCCAGTGAACCGATCTTCGCCGAGCTGTAGATGCCCGACAGGTACACCACCGAGAGCAAACCGACGAACAGCTGATCAAGGTTGTACGGTGCGGCCAGCAAGCGATAGCCGATGTAGTTGAACAGCGTCACGAACGCGCCCATCAGCACGAACGCTTCAAGAAACAGCAGCGGCAAACCGGCATCGCGAAAGTGCATGGTGAAACCGTCGAGCAGGCTACGCGGGTGCAGTGAGCGCGAGCGGAAGTTGCGTGATTCCGGCAGAATCTTCCAGAACACCGCCGCCGCAATCATTGCCAGACCGCCGATCACCAGCATTGCCGTGTGCCAGCTGACGAAGTCGATCAGCACCCCGGTGATCAACCGTCCGCTCATCCCGCCAATCGCGTTACCACCGATGTACAGACCCATCGCCAGACCGATGTGTTGCGGGTGAATCTCTTCGCTCAAGTAAGTCATCGCCACCGCCGCCAGACCGCTCAGCGACAAACCGATGAGCGCGCGCATGATCAATACACCTTCCCAGCTCGGCATCATCGAACTGGCGATGGTGCACAGCGCCGCTGCGAACAACGCGGTGACCATCACCGGTTTACGCCCGACCCGATCGGAAATCGGCCCGGTAATGAGCAGGCCGATGGCGAGCATGCCGGTGGCCACTGACAGAATCAGGCTGCTCTGCGCCGCGTTGATCCCGTACTCGTGGGACAGCAGCGGCATCATCGGTTGCACGCAATACAGCAGGGCAAACGTCGCAAACCCACCGCTGAACAGCGCCAGCACCGTGCGCATGAACATCGGTGTGCCTTTTTCGATGTAGAGCTCTTGCAGCTCGGCGACGACATCGTCGGCCGCAGCAGGTGGTACTTCATGGGCAAGAGGGGCGGCGGCGGTTTTCACATCAGACCTCGGGAGAGCACGGCCAGGCAGGCAATGGAAAAAAGCATATAGCTGGCTAATGTTTCTATCCAATATATTGTTCGACCTGTTTGATAGCTTTAACGACCTAATGGAGTTTTCATGGAATTGCGTCACCTGCGCTACTTCATCGCCGTTGCCGAAGAACTGCATTTCGGCCGGGCCGCACAGGTGCTGGGGATTTCTCAGCCGCCATTGAGCCAGCAGATTCAGTCGCTGGAGCAAGAGGTCGGCGCACGGCTGTTCGAGCGCACCAATCGTCGGGTCGAGCTGAGCGAGGCCGGCAGATTGTTTCTCGAGGAGGCGCGCTTGGTACTGGCGCAGGTCGACAAAGCGGCGGATGTCGCCCGTCGTGCGCAACTCGGCGAACTCGGGGAACTGAAGATCGGCTTCACCTCTTCTGCGCCGTTCAACTCGACGATTCCGCAGGCGATCTTTTCCTTTCGTCAGCGTTTCCCGGCGGTGCACCTGAACCTGCGGGAAATGAGCAGTACACAGGTCGCGGAGGCGCTGGTGGACGAGTCGATCGAAGTCGGCATCATGCGTCCGCTGGGCCTGCCCGATTCCTTGAGCGTGGTGGAATTGATGCGCGAGCCTTTGGTGGCTGTGCTCAGCGCCAAGCATCCGTTGGCCCAGGGCAGCGAGGAGGGCCTGTTTCTTTCGGCGCTGGCGCTGGAGCCGTTCGTGTTCTTTCCGCGCAGCTATGGCAGCGGTCTTTACGCACAACTGCTCAGCCTGGCGCGTGACGCAGGCTTCAGTCCGCACTTTGCCCAAGAGGCGGGGGAGGCGATGACCATCATTGGTCTGGTGGCAGCGGGGTTGGGCGTCTCTGTCTTGCCAGCCTCTTATCAGCGGATGCGCATCGACGGCGTGGTGTATCGGCCGCTGCTGGATCCTGAAGCGATTTCGGCGGTGTGGCTGGTGCAGCGCAAGGATCAGAAATCACCGATGGCCAAGGCGTTCGTCGAACTGCTCACGCGCAAGGTCGACCCTTTGATTGTGTAATGGCTGCTGGTCTCTTCGCGAGCAAGCCCGCTCCCACAGGGGATTTGTGTCATGCGTACAGTATGTGTTCACTGAAGATCAATTGTGGGAGCGGGCTTGCTTGCGAAGAGGCCGGCCGCTACGCCAAAAAATTCCAGAATGCCTAAGGCAACCGCACCAAATCCCCCTTCAATGCCACCCGCGTGACAAAAATCCCCGCCCGGCACTCATAGGTATTCAAATCCTTGCGCACATGCCGGTCGTAATAGCTGACGATATTGACCACCGCATTCGCCCCGACCCGCTTGGCCTCGGCCTGCAACTTGATCAGATTCGACTGCAACACCCACTCGCAGGAATTGTGGTCGCTCTTGTTGAAACCGTTGGTCTTCAGATCACTGATCACATCGCGGCGTAATAACTGCTGTGTGCCCTGCGGGCCATTGCCGACCAAATAGAACTTCACGCTGCCATCCAGCCGCCCGGCGCGAATCGCATCCGACAGCACGGTTTCGAAGGGCATGTACATCAGATTGGTGGCGTGGCTGGCGCTGGGCAGCAGGCTGAAGAGCGTGGCGGCGATCAGGGCTTTCACTTGCATGGTCATCTCCTTGACGGTGAAAGAGAAGCGCGAGTGCAGGGGGGATTGGGCTCGCCGCTCCGGCAGGCGGTGCGATGGCCTGTCAGGATGAGTGTAGATGCTGAAATGAGCAGGGCGCCGAATGGCGCCCTTTGTGGTTTCTGGCGTTTACTGCACCTTCGCCAGATCACCCTTCAACGCAACCCCCGCCATGATCGCGCCGGCGTGGCATTCGTAGGTCTGCGCATCCTTGCGCTCGTTGCTCTTGTAGAAGCTGACGATGTTGGTCACTGCGTTGGCGCCGGCGCTTTTCGCGGCCTGGTGCAGGCTGATGATGGCCGATTGCACGACCCACTCGCAGGCCTCTGTGTCGGACTTGTTGAAGGCGTTGGTTTTCTTGTTGGTCACGGCACCTGGGCTGAGCACGGTGACTTTGCCGGCCGGGGTGTTGCCGGCCAGATAGAACTTCACGCTGCCATCGATTTTTCCCGAACGGGTCGCTTCGGCGACGGCTTTGTCGAACGGCAGGTAAACCGCCGTGTCGCGGGCCTGGCTCACGGCCGGCAAGGCGCAGAGCAGCAGAGTGATGGCAGCGAGTTTCTTGAAGTGCATTGGAGGTCTCCTTGACCTGGATTAATTCGGTTGCGGCCAGCGGCGGAAAATCAACGAGGTGTTGACGCCACCAAAAGCGAAATTGTTGTTCATCACGTAGTCGTGGTGCATCTGGCGGAATTCGCCGCGTAGGTAATCGAGCTTGCCGCAGTGCGGATCGACCTCGTCGAGGTTGAACGTGTGCACGTACAGGTCGCGGTTCATCATCTCGATGCTGAACCAGGACTCCAGCGCGCCGCAGGCCCCGAGGGTGTGGCCGAGGAAACTCTTCTGCGAGCTGATCGGCATGCGTTCGCCAAACAAACTGCTGGTCGCCAGTGTTTCGGCAATGTCGCCCTGTTCTGTAGCCGTGCCGTGACCATTGACATAACCGATGGCATCCGGCGTCAGGCCGGCGTCTTCCAGCGCCAGCTCCATCGCACGGCGCATGGTGGTTTGTTCCGGGCGTGTGGTGTGCTGGCCGTCGGCGTTGCTGCCGAAACCGACGATTTCGGCGTGGATGTGTGCGCCGCGAGCGAGCGCGTGTTCCAGCTCCTCAAGCACCAGCATGCCGCCACCTTCGCCGATCACCAGGCCGTCGCGGCCCTTGTCGTACGGGCGCGGGCTGGTTTGCGGCGCATCGTTTTTCAGGCTGGTGGCGTAGAGCGCGTCGAAGACCATGGCTTCGGTCGGGCAGAGTTCTTCGGCGCCGCCGGCGAGCATCAACGGCAAGCGACCGAACTTGATCGCCTCATACGCGTAGCCGATGCCCTGGCTGCCGCTGGTGCAGGCGCTGGACGTCGGGATCAGGCGTCCGGTGAGGCCGAAGAAGATGCTGATATTGGCGGCGGTGGTGTGCGGCATCATCCGCACGTAGGAGTTGGCGTTCAGGCCTTCGGCCACCGAGTTGAGCAGCATGTTGCCGAAGGCTTTGATCTCGTCGGTGCTGCCGGTGGACGAGCCACAGGCCACGCCCATGCGCCCGTCCTTGATCGAGGCGTCGCCGAGCAAACCGGCGTCGGCCAAGGCTTGTTCCGCCGCACCGACTGCCAGCCGCGACACCCGGCCCATGCTGCGCAGTTGCTTACGGGTCCAATGCGCGGGCACCACGAAATCATCGATGGGCCCGGCCAGGCGTGTGTTGAGTTCGCTGAAGCGATCCCACTCGTCCATCCGCCGAATACCGCTGCGGTTGGCCGCGAAGTTGCCGGCGATGGTGTCCCAGTCGCTGCCCAGCGAGGTGATGCCGGCCATGCCGGTGACGACGACGCGCTTCATCAGCACAAGCCTCCGTTGACCGCCAGTACCTGACGGGTGATGTACGAGGCTTCCGCCGACATCAGGAAATTTACTGCAGCGGCCACCTCTTCGGGGGTGCCCATGCGTTGCGCGGGGATCATTTTCATCAGTTCTTCCACCGGCACGTTTTCGTCGAGCATCGCCGTGTCGATCAGGCCCGGCGCGACGCAGTTAACGGTGATTTTGCGCTTGCCCAGCTCAATCGCCAACGCTTTCGCTGCGCCGATAACGCCGGCCTTGGAGGCGCTGTAGTTGACCTGGCCACGGTTGCCGATCAGCCCCGATACAGACGTGATGCAAACAATGCGACCGGCGGCACGGCGGCGGATCATCGGCATCATCACCGGGTGCAGGACGTTGTAGAAACCGTCGAGATTGGTGCGCAGCACCACGTCCCAATCGTCATCGCTCAGCGCCGGGAACGCGCCGTCGCGGGTCAGACCGGCGTTGAGCACCACGCCGTAATAGGCGCCGTGGGTTTCGACGTCGGCTTCAAGAATGCTTTTGCAGGCTTCACGGTCGGCAACGTCGAATTGCAGGATGCGCGCGCTGCGGCCCAGCGCTTGGACTTCGGCTTGCACAGCTTGTGCCTCGGCAATGCCGCTGCGGCAATGCAGGACGATGTCATGCCCGGCTTGCGCCAGACGCAAGGCAATGGCGCGGCCGATGCCACGGCTGGAGCCGGTGACCAGTACGGATTCAGTCATCGTTCGACTCCTTTGCTTGTTGCAGATATTGGGTTGGCTGTGGCGGGCGGAACACGTTCAAGCGTGCGCTGGCGGCGATGCCTGCGCCGTTGATGTGACACTCGAAAACGCCCATGCCGTTGTCGTCTTCCAGCGAGCGGATGCCATGGATGGTCAACTCGCAGCCCGCAGGAAACGCGTCGACGTTGCACTCGAACTTGCGTGTGCCAAGCAAAAAGCCCAGCTCCACCGGATTGCCTTTGCGTCGCGCGTGGCAGCCGGCGAACGCGGCGACGCTCTGCGCCATCAGCTCGATGCCGACCCACGCTGGCAAACTGCCGTCGGGCAGGCTGAACAGGCCGTCAGGCTTGACCGTGAGGCGGGTGTAAATCTGCTCTTCGTCGAAGCTGAGAATCTGCTCGATCAGAATCATGTCGCCCGCGTGGGGCAGCAGTTCGGCGAGCGGCCAGTCGGTCATGGGGCGTCTCCGATAATCAGGCTGACGTTATTGCCGCCGAAGGCAAACGAGTTGCTCATCAGGTAGCGGGGTGCAATGGACGACAGGCGTTCGCTTGCGGTCACCCAGTTGAGCGGCGGCAGGGCTGGATCGGCCTGACCATCCCAGACGTGCGGCGGCAAGGCGTGTGTCGGGTTGTCATCGCTCAGGCTCAACCAGCAGAACGCGGCTTCCAGTGCGCCGGCTGCGCCCAGGGTGTGGCCGGTCATCGGTTTGGTCGAGGAGCAGGCGACCCCGTCGGGAAACAGTGTGGCGACGGCCAGGCTTTCCATGGCGTCGTTGTGCTGGGTCGCGGTGCCGTGCAGGTTCAGATAGTTGATTTGCGCCGCTTGCAGATCAGCGCGGCGCAAGGCTTTCTGCATCGCTTGCAGGGCGCCGCGACCGCTCGGCTCTGGCGCTGAGATGTGGTGCGCATCTGAGCTGGCGCCGGCACCGAGCAGGGCGATGGCTGGGCCATCGCCACGTCGCTTGGTCATCACGAACAGCACCGCCGCTTCGCCGATGTTGATGCCGTTGCGGTTGGCTGAAAACGGATTGCAGCGCTCGTCGGACACCGCGTCCAGTGAAGAGAAACCGTTGAGGGTCAACTTGCACAGACTGTCGACGCCACCGCACAGCACCGCGTCGCACAGACCGAGATCGAGCAGGCGTTGCGCGCTCATCAGTGCGCGGGCGCTGGACGTGCAGGCCGTGGAAATCACGTAGGCCGGGCCGCTCAGTTGCAGCCAGTCGGCGAGGAAATTTGCCGGAGCGCCGAGTTCCTGTTGTCCGTAGTCGTATTGCGCCGGGAAATGCTGCTCACGGAGGAAATGCGCCAGGCCTCGGCTGGCTTCATCGATGCCTGAGGTGCTGGTGCCGAGCACGACGCCGATGCGGTCGCGGCCGTAAGTCTGGATCGCGTGATCGATGTCGGCGCGAATCTGCAGCGCGGCTTCCAGCAACAACTGATTATTGCGACTGCTCTGGCCGGCCAGTTCTGGCGGGATCGGCGCCAATTCACCGTGTACGGCGGCCACCGGCAACTCACGCTCCGCCACCCAGCCCGACTCGGGGCGCATGCCCGAGCAGTCGCCGGCGAACAGATTGCGCGCGATTTCTTGCTTGTCGCGGCCAAGGGCGCAGATGACGCCGAGGGCATTCAGGTAGGCGGTCATGGCGTCGGTTCACCGAGTGGAGAAACGCGATAGTGCGGGCCTTGGGGCAGGTCTAATTCAAAGCTCAACGGTTGTACATAACGAATGTTCCAGCGCGCGGACAATGAACGTTGACCACCCTGTTGCTGCGCGGAGGGGTAATTGCGCATCAGTTCGCCAGACGGCGTCAGGGCGAACAGCAGCGCGGCGAACAGCTCCCGGGCTTCCGGATTGGGCGGCAGCAGACCGTCGGCCTGCCAGTGGCCGTCGATCAGTTGCTGACGGGCCTGAGGAATGCCCAGCGGGTCCATCATCGACCAACGGATGCCTGGGCCTTCGCGCTGAATGACGAGCAGCCAGTCCTGGCGTTGTTCGGCTTGTTGGCGTTCGATGTGCAGTTGCAAGGGCAGCGGCAACGTCGGGTTGCCGGTTGGCAGCGGCGCCTGGCTGGCGCAACCGCTTAGCAGGGCAAACATCGCCAGCATCAGCCACACCACAAACCCTGTGGGAGCGGGCTTGCTCGCGAAGGCGTCGGCACTTTCAACATTGGGGCTGACTGATACACCGCTATCGCTGGCAAGCCAGCTCCCACAGGGTTTGGAGTGTACAGGTCGAAAGTGTTGCATCAGATATCACCTGCCAATGGCTTGCGCGCGACAACGTTCACCAGCGTTTCCTCACGCTCGCCAAACGGCTTCGGCTTGCGCAACCCGAACCGCTCCAGCAAACCAAAATCCTTCGAGCGGCTCCACCACAAATACGGGTACGAGACGTTGCGCTCGCCAAACTCGAAACCCTGCTCGCGAATCATCTGCAGATACTGCGCAGCGCTCTTTTGCACATGCATCGGATGGCGGAACAGCCAGCGGATCACCCACGTATCGATGTAAGCCTCGGTGGATTCGGCGAACAGCAGATAACCGCCGGGCTTGAGCACTCGATAAAACTCGGCGAGGGCCTTTTCCTGCTCGACCAGATGATGAAAGGTCTGATGACAGAACAGCAGATCGACGCTGGCGTCCGGCACGTTCAGCGTCGCGCAATCGCTGCCGATCAACTCGACATCCAGGCCTTGGCGCACCGCTTCTTCGCCGCTCAATTCAAGGCTGTGCGGATCGGCGTCGATGCCGATCAAACGCTGTGGCGCGAAAGTCTGGCGCAGGTGACGGAACGACTTGCCCTGACCGCAACCGGCATCCAGCAACACCGGATTCGCCGGCAACGACTCGCTGAACAACCCGCGCAGATCGTTGATCGCCACGCGCAACACATGGTGTTGCCAGGTGTGGCTGCGCAGGAACCAGAAACCGAAGCGGGTTTCCTCGACGTAGCTGTCGCTCAGGTAAGTCATGGGGCGTCCTTTGCGCAAAGTTCGGAAATCATCTTCAACCGGCGGCGCGCTTCGCTGACGAACGGGTTGCGTTCGTCCCAGGCATAACCGGCGAGGATCGAGCAGATCATCCGGCGAATCTCCGCCTGGCTGTCTTCATAAAAAATCACGTCTTGAAAGGTCCCGGCGTACCAGCCCTCGACGTAGCAGCGGAAAGTGTCGACGCCGCGTTTCAGCGGTTCGGCAAATTCGCTTTGCCAGTCGACGGTTTCGCCCTGCAACTGACGGTGCAGCACCGCCGCTGCCATGCTCGCCGAACGCATGGCGATGGTCACGCCGGAGGAGAACACCGGGTCGAGAAATTCTGCTGCGTTGCCCAGTAGCGCGAAGCCTGGCCCATGCAAGGTTTTGACGTTGGCTGCATACCCGCCAAGCGTGCGCGCTGGCGTGTCCCACACGGCGTTGTTCAGGACGCCGGCCAGGCTTGGCGTCTCGGCGATGAAACCACGCAGACAGGCATCAAGATCGTCATCGCGGCCAGCGAAGTGCTCCGCTGCGGCAACCACGCCCACCGAGCAACGACCGTTGCTGAACGGGATCGTCCAGAACCAGATATCGCGATGCTGCGGGTGGGTGGTGACGAGGATTTTTTCGCGGTCGAACGCCGGGTTGTCGATGTGATCTTCGACGTGGGTGAACACGGCTTGGCGCACCGGGAAGTTCGATGGCGCTTCCAGATCCAGCAAGCGCGAGAGCACGCGACCGTAACCGCTGGCATCGAGGACGAAATCGGCCTCGACGCGGTATTCGCTGCCGTCTTCACGACGCACATCAAGTTGTGGTTTTGTCCGGTCGAAATCAACGCTGACGATGGCATCGCCATAGCGGATCTCGGCACCTTGCAGCGCCGCTTGATCGGCCAGCAATTTGTCGAAATCGGCGCGCTGCACCTGGAACGTGGTCGGCTTGCCGTGGGTGAAGGTGTCGCCAAAATCAAACGCGCTGTAGCGCTCGCCCCAGGCAAACGCGGCGCCGGTCTTGCGCTGGAATCCGGCGGCGTTGACGGCGTCGAGCATGCCGGCTTCTTCGACGAAGTCCAGGCAATGACTGAGCAGGCTTTCGCCGATGGAAAACCTTGGGAAGTGCTGACGCTCGATGACCAGCACGTCGTGGCCCTTGCGCTTGAGCAGTGCGGCGGCGATGGCGCCGGACGGGCCGGCGCCGATGATCACGACCTGACGGGATTCCATTTCAACGATTGGCACGTGAGCTCCGGGGTAATGAGGTAGGCAAATTCAGTGGCGCACGGTGCAGGCCGATCAGGGCCGGTAACAGCGTGGCGATCAGGCCCATCAGCATCAGCGCGAAGTACAGCGCCGGGGTGATGAGGTGTTGTTGCAACAGCAGATTGAGAAAGACGATTTCGCTGAGGCCACGAATGTTCAGCAGCACGCTTTCACGCCAGCGGCTGGCGCCTGCAAACGAAGCACCGGCCCAGCCGAGGCCGAGCCAGTTGCCGAGCAGTTTACTGGCAATCGGCAACAGCAGCAGCGCGGCCCATTGCCCGGCGCCGAGGCTGGCGAGAGCCGCGTGCACATCGATCTGGACGATGCCGAAGGTGAGGATCAGCGGGATCGCGATCCACGTCTGCAAACGGCTCATCCAGCGCGCCGGTAGCGGCAGCACCAGCGGTACTTTCAGCGCGGCCATGCACAGCAGATAACCGATGCCGAAAATCAGTGCGTTGAGTTTGTAGTGCTCGGCCATGACCAGCAGCGCGAAGAAACCGAGGCTGTAAGTCAGTGGTCGGCGCACACCGGACAGATACAGCACTAACGGCACGCACGCGAGGCCCAGCGGCAGCAACAGACCGCTCAGGTGCAAACTGCCCTGAGCGAGGCCGAACAGCGTCCAGCATGTCAGATCGATCAGGATCGCTGTCTGCACCAGGCGCCGGGTGGCAGAGGGCGGGTAATCGATGTGGCGCAGATACAAGTACAGCACCGGGATCGCGGTAATCGCGAACACCAGACCGATGGCCAGTGAGTTGAGCCACGGTTGCGCGGGCAGCAGCCAGTACGCAGCCGCCAGACCACAGGCAAACGGCACGGCGAAACTCGGCACGGCGATTTTCACGCTCTGGCGATCCAGGCGCAGATCGATCACATCGCTGAGGATATGCCCGAGCAACAGCGCAAAACTCAGGCTGTAGAGGTTTTTCAGCCACACCGGTGCGATCAGTTCGGCACCGCTGAGCTGCCAGCCCGGTTCGATCCAGAAATACATCAGCAGCGGCAAACCGAAACTCGCCAGCAGCAACTGGCTGACAATCGGTATCAGGCCGAAGTGGCGGCCGATGCGAGTAGCTAAGACGAACAACGCCAGGGCCAGCAGCCAGAAACCGATGACCATCATGCTGCACGCTCCGAAACGCTAGCGGTGTGTTCATGACGCCCGGCCCAAGGCGCGAGCATGAAACTGAACGCCAGACCTAGACTCACCGACAAACCGAAATTGCTCACCGCTGGTGTGCTGGAAACCGCCAACAAGCCAAACGACAGCCATGTGGTCACGGCCGCCAGCAAGGTGCCGAGCAGACTCACCGCCGCGCCGCCGATCTGCTCACGCATGAGAATCGCGTAGTCAACGCTGATCGCCGTCACCAGCAGCAAGCCGAACAAGCTGAACAGGGTCAGCGGCTGACCGAGCCAGCCGAGGCTGGCCAGACTGCACAGCGCTGCCAGCAACGGCAGAGCAACGATGCGCAAAGCCCCGCCGAAGCCGAAGGGCAGGATCAACACCAAGACGATCAACACGCAGGAGGCGAGTTTCAACTCGGCGGCGCTGATCTGCGTCGCGGCAAAAACGTTGTTCAGATCACCGAGGCGATCCACCAGCACCACGCCCGGCAGATCCAGCGCCTGCACGCGCAGCAGCGACGGATTGTTCAGGCCTTGCAGGCTGGTCATCGCCGCCACGCCGTCTTCGGTCGGACCGAGCCACAGCGTGCGGTACGGCTCGCCGAGCGGCCCGGCCAGTGCAACGTCGATGTCCTCAAGGGGCAGCGACTGCAACTGTTGCAGCTCGGTTTGCAGCGCGGCGACGGGCACGCCGAGATCGATCAACGGCTGCCAGAACTGTGGCAGTTTGTTCAGTGCTTCGCGCACTTGCTGTTGCTGACCCGGCGGGCTGAGCAGTTGATCGAGGGCCAGATAGCCTTGCAGCTTGTCGAGGTTGACCAGTTGCTGCAGACGCTCGCTCAGCGCCGCCTGACGTTCGAGCAATTCCTGCTGGTTGGCGGCGCGCACCAGAAAGAACTGGCTGGTCGGCTGATAGCCGGTGATGCGTGCGATGGTCTGCGCTTCATCGGTCAGGCGTTGCGGTGCGCCGACCCACTGGCGGATATCGTTTTTGCTTTGCAGTTGCAGCAGACCGCCTACGCAAAACGCGATCAGCAGTGCGAGCAACACCGGGGTGCGCACGCGTTCAAGTAGTTTTTCCCGCAGACCGACTAGCCGCTCGGCCAGATGCAGCGGCCATTGCGCCGGACGCAGTTCGACATTCTTCAGCAGCGCCGGCAGCAGACACACCGCCGACAGATAGGCGCCGAGCAACCCGGCAGCGGAGAACACTGCGATTTGCGTCAGCGCCGGGAACGGCGTCCACGCCAGCGCCAGATAACCGATGGCGCTGGTGATCAGGCTCAACGTCAGCCCGGACAGGGTCAGGCGCAAGGCCGGCCAACTGCGCCACGGCTTGAGGCTCCAGCTCTTGGATAGATAGTGCAGCGGATAATCCACCGCCACGCCGATCAGGCTGGAACCGAGCACCAGTGTCATCACATGCATATGACCAAACAGCGCCACACACGCCACCGCACCGAACAGCATGCCGACCAACACTGGCACGAAAGCCAGTAGCACCCGCCAGCGGCGGAACGCCAACAGCAGCAACAACAGAATGCCCAGCGTGGCGCCTCCGCCGACCCAGGTCATTTCGCGTGTGGCTTGTTGCTGGCCATTGGCGGCGTAAAGCAAACCGCTGGCGGCCAGTAATTGCACGTCGGACTGTGCCGCTTGGTCACGACTGTGCTGAAGCAGATCCGCCACTTGCAGCGGCAGGTTCATGTCGAAGGCATTACCGGTGGTGCGCGCGCGCAGCAGCACCCAGCTCTTGCCGTCAGCGTCGGCGACCAGCGCGCCGCTGCCGATGTCCAGTTGTACCGCGCCGTGTTTCGGCTGGCTGTTCTGGATGCGTCCGGTCAGGCCCAGCCAGTCATCCTGACTCGCCACCAGACTGAAACCGGTAAACGGGTCAAACAGCGCCTGCACCCGTTGCTGAATGAACGCGTCGGGGTGCTCGATCAGCAGTTGCCGATCATCTGCCGAGAGCATCGCCAGCCGCCCTTGCAGCAGTTGCGTGCGCAGGGCCGGCAGATCGGCTTGCAGGTTCCACTGCACTTTGTCGAACAGTCCGCTGGCCTGCCATTGCTCGCCCAGCGTCTGCGCCATGGCCAGCGCTTGCTGGCGATCAGCGTGACCGACCAGCACCAGCATTTCGCGATTCAGCGGTTCCTGCATGCGCTGTTCGGCACGCAGTTCGAGGGCGTCGGGGTTCGTGCCCGGCACCAGTTCCATCAGGTTCGCCGACAGCGGCGCACCGTTGCGCCACTGCCAACCGGCCAGCGCGATGACGGCCAGCAGCAGAATCAGGAACAGCCACGGCAGTCTGCGTTCACTCAGCAAAGTCATGTTGCTCCGCGTCGCTCAACGGTTGGCCGGCGCTGCTGTCCTGCATGCGCAGCACGGTGCTGTCGCCTTGGGTTTCCAGCAGTTCGATGGTTTGCACCAGTGCGCCGCCGTCGATGTTGATCTGCTTGAAGACTTGTTTGAGTAGCAATGAACGCGGCGTCAGCGTCAGTTTCCACTGCTGCGCATCGCCGCTCAGGGCCAGTTCGAAATCCCGTTGCAGACCACTGCTGTCGCCTTGCAGCACGGCGAGGAACAAGCGGTTCTGCTCGGCGCCAGCGCTCTTGTTCGGCAGCAGCTGCCAGCCGTTGCCGTCACGCCGGGCAATGCCTTTGGCGTTGATGCGGTAGTCCTGTTGCAGTGGTGATTTCAGCAGCCAGAGCAGGCCGTGATTTTTCGCGAGAACGAAGCTGCCCTTGCTGATCAGCGGCTGGGGCAGGGCGCGCAGGTGTTTTTCCTGGATGAACTGGCCGTGGATCACGTCCGGTTTCGCCAGTTGTTCACTGAGCTGTTGCAGATCGAAGGCGTTAGCCAGAGACGACATCGCCAGCAGCGCCAGTGCGCTCAAGCCTTTAACAAAAACATTCATCGCAGCATCCTTTCCACGGCATCGGTGAAGACTTTTGGTGAGGCCAGTTGCATCTCGCGGCTGCTCACTTCGACCGCCACTTGCACGGAGCTTGCGCGGGTCAGGCGCTCGCCGCTTTGCAGGTCGGTGATCAGGTAGTTGATCTTCAGGCGGTTTTCCCACTCCACCAGACTGGCGCGTACGTTGAGCTTCTGGCCGAACACTGCGCCGCGCACGTAGCGCAGTTGCAGGTCGATGATCGGCCAGGCGTAACCGGACTCGACCATGTGCGTGTAGTTGTGGCCGATCTTGTCGAGCAGCGCACAACGCGCTACTTCCAGGTATTTGACGTAATGGCCGTGCCAGACCACGTGCATGGTGTCGACGTCAAAAAACGGCACGAGGATTTCCGTATCGGCGTGAAGCACTCCGGCACTACGCATGCAGCCTCCAGTGTTGCGCGGCGATGCGTTGCAGGCACAGGCGCAGCTCGCCTTCCAGCGCACGGTCTTCGATGACCGGCGGGAAGTCCTTGGCCAGTTCTTCGTGCATCGCCGCGAGAGACGGTGGCAACGGTCGCGCGTCTTCAGCCTGACCTCGCAGCCACACGCCCTGGTTGGCGGCGAGCAGCGTGGCGGCGGCGACCTGTTCGGTCAGCTCCAGTACGCGGATCGCGTCGCGGGCGGCGATGGTGCCCATGCTCACCTTGTCCTGGTTGTGGCACTCGGTGGAGCGCGAGAACACGCTGGCCGGCATGGTGTTTTTCAACGCTTCGGCGGTCCAGGCGCTGGTGCCGATCTGCACAGCCTTGAAGCCGTGATTGAGCATCGCTCGATCGGCACTGGCGCCGGACAGGTTGCTCGGCAAACCGTGGTTGTAACGCTCGTCCACCAGCAACGCCAGTTGACGGTCAAGCAGGTCGGCGACGTTGGCCACCAGGTTTTTCAGGCTGTCCATGGCGAACGCGATGTGCCCGCCGTAGAAGTGCCCGCCGTGCAAAACACGTTCGGCTTCGGCGTCGATGATCGGGTTGTCGTTGGCGCTGTTGAGCTCGGTCTCGATGAACGCGCGCAGCCAGTTCAGGCTGTCGGCCAGCACGCCGAGCACATGCGGGGCGCAGCGCAGCGAGTAGCGATCCTGCAAGCGATGCAGCGGCGCAGTCGGCGCGTCGATCGCCAGATCCTTGCGCAGCCACGCGGCGACTTGCATTTGCCCAGGGTGCGGTTTGGCGGCGAACAGGCGTTCGTCGAAGTGTTCCGGGTTGCCTTGCAGCGCCACCACATTGAGTGCGGTGATGCGCGTGGCCAGTTGCAGCAGGTAATCGGCGCGGGCGTAGGCGAGGCAGGCGAGGCCAGTCATCACGGCGGTGCCGTTCATCAAGGCCAGCGCTTCTTTGGGGCGCAGCACCAACGGCGTCCAGCCCAATTCGCGGTGCACATCGGCTGCCTGACGACGCTCGCCGCGGAACATTACTTCACGCTCGCCGGACAGCGTCGCGGCGACATACGACAGCGGCGTCAGATCGCCGCTGGCGCCGACCGAACCTTCTTCCGGAATCAGTGGCAGGATGTCGTGTTCAAGAAAGGCGTGCAGACGCTCCAGCAGTTCCACGCGTACCCCGGATACGCCGTGGCACAGCGACTGCAAACGTGCCGCCAGCACCGCGCGGGTGGCCTGTGCGTCGAGCAGTTTGCCGAGGCCGCAGCCGTGGAAGGTGTAGAGGTGACGCGGCAACGCTTCAACGTGATGCAGCGGCACCGCAACCACGCAGGAATCGCCGTAACCGGTGGTCACGCCGTAGATCACGCCTTCCTTGTCCAGCAGCGAATCGAGGAACCGCGCGCCCTTGGCGATGCGTTCGCGGTAAGCCGCGTCGCTCTGCAACTGCACGGGCGCCTGACGGTTGGCCAGGGCCAGCACGTCTTCGATGCGCAGAGGGCGTTCGCCGAAGGTTACCGGCTCATGGGTTGGCGTCGTCATCGGTCTTCCAGAAAGGGTAAAAGTTGAACCATTGTTGCGGCGCTTCGAGGCAATAGTGACTCAGGCGCTGCGCATAGCGGGTGGCCCACTGATGAATGACCTGCTCGCGCTCACTGCGCTTCCACACCACGGCGTCAGCGAAGGGTTCGAGGGTCAGGCGATAGTGGCCGTCCGGTTGTTTGAGGCACATCAGCAGATTGACCGGGCACTTGAGCAAACCGGCCAGCAGCCAAGGGCCTTGCGGGAAGGGCGCGGGATGGCCGAGGAAGTCGACAGTAACGCTGCGCCCGCCATGCAGCGGCACGCGGTCGCCGGCAATCGCCAGCCACTCGCCGCGTTCCAGGCGTTCGTGCAGTTGCAGCATGATCACCGGGTCAAGTTCGCTGACCTGAATCAGGCGCAGATTGGTCGCCCCGGCCTCGCCGAGCAACCGGTTGAATTGCTCGGCGTGCTTGGTGTGTACGAGGACGTTCATCGTGACCTTTTCGCCGATCTCCGCCAGCGCCCGGCACACTTCGAGATTGCCCAGGTGCGCGCCGACCAGCAGTTGCCCGCGACTGCCGCGCAGTTGATTGCGCAGCAGCGCCGGATCGATGATTTCGATCTGCTCGATGCGCAGCTTGCCGTTCCACACGTCGAGCTTGTCGAGCATCGAATCGGCGAACGCCATGAACTGGCCAAACACGCGCCAATGACTCGGACGCAAGTCTTCGCGTTTGTTCCAGTCAGCCAAACGCTGCTGGTACTGCCAGGCACTGCGCCGGGCGGTGCGGCCAAACAGGAAAAAGTACAAAACGATGCCGTACAGCAACGGGCTCAGCAGACGCCGGCCAAGGACTTTGGCGGCGAGTGCGGTGAATTTCATCAGCAGGAAACTGCCGCGTTCTTCGCGGTCGGCCCAGTGCTTTTTGTCGGTCTCGAGGCTCATGTGCGCCACCGCCGCCAGAGGATGACCGGCAAGCGCAGCAACATGCCAAAGAACAGCCGCGTATGCATGCTGGAAATCAGCGCGTTGTCGTGGAGCAGCCGGAAGTGCGACACGCCATCGAGCGGGTAATGCACGCTGGTTTGCAGCCAGCGCATCGGCTGATTGCGCCATGACAGGCGCACCAGAATGTCCGAGTCGAAGTCCATGCGCTTGCCGACTTTTGCCGAATCGATCAGCGCGAGGGTCGGCGCCAGTGGATAGACACGAAAGCCGCACATCGAATCGCGAATCTGCAACGACAGCGTGTTGATCCAGACCATCACGTGAGTCAGGTAACGCGCGTACAACCGGCCCTTTGGCACGCTCTCGTCGAACAGCGGATAACCGCAGATCATCGCTTCAGGATGGGCGCGGGATTCTTCGACGAAACGAGCGACGTCGAGCAGGTCGTGCTGGCCATCGGCGTCAACCTGTAAGGCATGACTGAAGCCCAGGCGTGAGGCTTCACGCAGACCGGTCATCACCGCGCCGCCCTTACCCTGATTGACGGTGAGCCGCACCAGATAGACGTTATCGCGCTCGGCCAGGCCATCGAGCACGCGCGCGCAGGATGGCGTACTGGCGTCATCGACCAGGATGCACGGTAGATTTTGCGCGAGCAAAGCGTCGACCACGGTGCCGATGGCGGTTTCGTGGTTGTAAACCGGAATCACGGCGCAGGGGTTATGCATGATCCGCCCCCAGCAAAATCCGCCCGCTGGAGCAGGTCGCCGTGTCATTGCGGTAAGCGAAATACAGCTTGCGGCGCTCGGGGTCGAAGCGCAGATGCAACTGGATTTCATCGCCGGGGCGCACCAGTTGCTGGAACTTCAGCACTTCCATGCCGGTGAACGCTGCGTTCAGGTTCAGCAACTGGCGACCGAGGTTCAGCGCCCATTCGACCTGCACCACGCCGGGCAATACCGGGGCCTTGGGGAAGTGGCCGCTGAAGTAGGCCAGATCCGGTGGCACGCTGAGTTGCAGGCTCCATTCGCCGTCGGTTTCGACTTGCTCCAGCACTTCGGGGGCTTTCGGGCGATCAGCGATGAGCAGCGCTTCGATGTCGGCCTGCGGCAGCTTGCCTTGGCTGTTCAACGGCAGTTGCCGCACCAGACGCCAGCGCCGCGGCAGGGCCAGGGCCTCGCAATGCTGGCTCAGGTGCTTGCGCAGGGTTTCGGTCAGGCTGCGGCGGCCGTGTTCGCGTAACGCAAACAGGCCGTCTGCACTGAGCACCAGTAATGCGCCGAGGACGGCACGATTTTCCTGCACCACACCCAGACGCGCTTCGGCGACCCAATCGTGGGCGACCAGCGCTTGCTCGAGCATCGGCAGGGAAATGCGTTTTTCTTCAAGTTTGACGATACGGTCCAGCCGCCCCAGCAGTTCGAAGCGACCATCGGCAGCGATGCGCGCAGCGTCGGCGGTGTGTTCGACATGGCCGGCGGGCAGGTAAGGCGAGGCGATGAGCAGGGCGCCGTCGGCGTCCTGACTCAGTTCGACAGCGGCGAACGGCTGCCACAGGGTTTCGCCCTGACGCCAGGCAATGCCGCCGGTTTCCGAGCTGCCGAGGATTTCCGTCGGCCACTGTTGCAGGCGTTGATGCAGGCTCTGCGCGGCTTCGGCCGGCAACGCGCCGCCGGAGGAAAACACCCGGCGCACGGCGCTCAGGGCCGGCCAGTCGAGGTTGTCGCCCATGCGCTTGAGCAGCGCCGGACTGGCGACCCAGGCGAAGGCCGGATGCTCGCGACTGGCGCGCTGCAAATCCTCGGGGAAGGGCAGTTGCTTGCGCAAGAAGGTTCGCCCGGCGCACAGCGGCCACAGCACGCGAAACAGCAAGCCGTAAATGTGTTGGGTCGCGACGCTGCCGATGATGCAGGCTTCACCGAGGTCTGAGCCCCACAGCTGTTCCAGCGCTTGGACCTCATTGGCCATTTGACGCAGGGTCTTGTCGATACGCTTCGGTTCACCGCTGGAGCCGGAAGTGCACAGGCTCAAGCGGCACTCATCGAGGTTCAGCTCAGCGCCTGGCATTGCAGGCTCATGCAAGTCAGCCAGGCAGCTGTCACCGGTTTGATCGGTCAGCCACAGATCGACTTCGCCCGACCAGCGCTGGCGGGTCTGCGCTTGCAGATCCGCGGGCAGCAACACGCTGACGCCTGCACGCCAGGCGCCGAGCAGGGCGATGGCCAGTTCGGCGGCGTCTTCCAGATGCACGGCCAAGCGCTGCACACCTTGGGCTTGCAGGCCGGCGGCGACGCACAGCGCCTGTTCGCACAGTTGCGCGTGATCGAGTGCCGGTGCGTGGCTGATGGCCCGTGCCGGCAGGGTCTTGAGCAACAACTGCTCAAGTTTTATCCAGTTCATGTACGGCCTCTTACCCGTTGTCGTATCAGCCATTCAATGGCAAACATCAAGCCGATCAATCCGTAGGAGATCAGGCCGGTGTACAACATCCACCAATGCAGCGGCGCCCACAGGGTGAGGAGGGCGGCGCACAAACCGTTGCAGAAGAAAAACACGCTCCAGGCCACAGTGACCTTTCGGGTGTAGGCAATCGCGTTGGCCGGCAACTGCGGTTCGCGTAGCCGCGCCAGGCGCTCGACCATCGGCGGGCCGAATTTCAGACTCAGGCTGAACAGCACCAGCATGAAGCCGCTGATCAGCACCGGATACCAGCGCAGCAACAGCGGGCTGTCGAACACCGCCAGCAGCAGGCAGAAGACAATGGCCACGCAGGCCATCCACAGGCTGCCAGGCTTGCGTTCGCCGGTCAGCGCGCGCGCCAGCCACAGGCCGCCCAGCAGCAAACCAAACTGCCACGGGGCAAAGTGCTCCATGCCGAAATACACCGCAAAGGGGTACAGCAGGCCGGCCAGCAGCAGGCCCAGGCCGATCAATCGGCTCATGCGGCCGGTTGAACCAGACGGAAAACCGCCTCGACCACGTCACCGACGGTGCGCACCGATTTGAATTCTTCGGCGGCGATTTTCTTGCCGGTCTGACGCTTGATGTGATCGATCAGATCGACCGCGTCGATGCTGTCGATTTCCAGATCCTGATACAGGTTTGATTCCAGACTGATGCGCGCAGGCTCCAGTTCGAACAGCTCGACCAAGGCATCGCGCAGGGTGTTGAAAATATCGTCACGAGTTTGCATGGTCCGGTCTCAAGCTGCCTGTTTTGCCGTGACGAAGGCCGCGAGGCTCGCCACATTGGTGAAGTGGTTACGGGTGTCTTTGGCGTCGGCGTCGATCTTGATGCCGTATTTTTTCTGGATCGCCAGACCCAGTTCCAGCGCGTCGACCGAGTCCAGGCCCAGGCCTTCGCCAAATAGCGTCTGGTCGTCGCCAATGTCGTCGACGCTGATGTCTTCGAGGCCGAGAGCGTCGATGATCAGCAGTTTGATGTCACGATTCAGATCGCTCATCTTCGGCGAGCTCCTTAATAAAGTAAGAGTGCAAATAATCGTTGAGCTTGCGCGAGGCCTGCGGGGCAGGGCCCATCGCGGCAAAGGTCTGTGGGTCTATATCGGCCCCGACACGAAAACTGAAGTGCACGCGACGGCGCGGGATCCGATACCAGGGTTCGGCCTTGGTCAAAGTGGTCGGGCTGACCTTGATGATCACCGGGGTAAGAATCTTCGCACCACGCAGGGCAATCGCCGCTGCTCCCCGATGAAAGGCCGGTGCCTGGCCCGGTTGAGTACGGGTGCCTTCGGGAAAAATAATCAGCGTCTGGCCGTTTTGCAGGGACTCGGCGGCGGCATCGAGCATGTCCATGCTGCCGTCGTTGCTGATGTATTCGGTACGGCGTAGCGGGCCACGGGTAAAGGGGTTTTCCCACAGGCTTTTTTTCACCACGCAATTGGCATGGCGCACCAGTCCTATGAGGAAAACCACATCGATCAGCGACGGGTGGTTGGCGATGATCATTTGCCCCGGACGGCCCAAGCGCTCGGCGCCCTGAATGTCATAGGTCAACACGCCGGTGCGGGCCATGAACTGCACGAAGAACCAGAACAGCCGACTCACCGTTTGCCGCGCACGCTGGCGGTGTCTGGCAGCATCGCCTGGCAGGCAGGCGAGCAGTGGAAAAACCACCAAACGCAGGCACAGCCCGCCGAGCCCGAACAGAGCAAAGCTTGCTGCGGTCGCCAGCAAGCGCCAGTAGTAGGCGTCGCGGTTTTTCTCGGTCACGGGTTGCGTTGCCAGGTCCATACACGATTTTTCCAGGCATGTTGGCAAAGGGATTGCTGGCCAAGCAGGGTGCGCAGCAGGTTGAGCGCATGGGGCCAATGCGCTTTGGACAGTGCTTCGGTGCTGCTGTTCAGGGTCAGCCGCCAGTCGGTACCGGGGGTGAGCAGCAGTCCCAGCGCGTAAGGAAACGGTACATCGTCGATCCACTGCGAATAGGCGGCGGGCGGTTGTTCTTCAGTGATCACCAGCAACACCGCCGGAGCGCCTTCATTGAGCAGCGCCGCCGCTTCGAGCATGCCGTGTTCCAGACCGTCGCCCGCGGCGGCGAGGGCGGTCATTTCGCTGGTTTCGCCGCGCATGATCGACCACAGACCGATGATCGCGTTGTGCACCGACAGGCTGAACTGAGTCGGCGACAGCGGTTCATCTTTGGCAAGGTCGCTGAGAATGTCGTAGGTGCGCGGGGTTTCGCCGTGTCGCGAGACAAACACCAACGGCAGGTTTTCCCGACCATCGGCCAGTGGCCAGCCGACACTGAAGGCCATTCGGGCCAGACGGCTGAGGCGGCGGCGTTGCATGGCCGGTAAAAACGACACATCGGGCGCGGCATCGTTGCTCTGGAGCACGACCGGCTGTCGGCTCCAGGCCTGCCAGGCGTCCACGCTGTCGAGCCCAGGGGCCCACGCGCGCCATTGGGCGATGTTGAAGTTGATCACGGACATTCATCCCGCCCCTGCGGGCTTTTGTTGACGCGTTGAATCGCCAGAGCCGCAGCAGACTTGACGTGGCGCATGGCGCCGGGTGGCGCGCATTATCCCGGTGCGACGAGTCTGTAGCAAATGCTGGTTACATTTTGCGCAATGAAATGTACCGAGTGGTTCGCAGAAAAACTGTCACTTGGCCATTATCCAGATTGATTGGGATTTGTCTGTCAGGCATCTCGACGATTAATGACGTTTTCTGCTCTGTCGGTATTCGGATATTTGCATCAGACCTTGTAGTCCGCTTCCGTGAAGGTAGCGAAGCGAGGTCTCGCGCATCTACACTCGGTCATTCTTTGATACACGGAGGTTTTGTCATGCGGCGCGTGGTGTTCAATCAGAAAGGTGGCGTAGGCAAGTCCAGCATTGCCTGCAATCTCGCAGCGGTGAGCGCCAGCGAGGGTTATCGCACGCTGTTGGTGGACCTCGATGCCCAGGCCAACTCCACTCAGTATCTGACCGGGCTCACCGGCAACGACATCCCGATGGGTATTGCCGACTTCTTCAAGCAGACACTGTCTTCCGGGCCGTTCTCCAAGAAGAATCAGGCGGACATCTACGAAACGCCGTTCGACAACCTGCACATCATCACCGCGACCGCCGAGCTGGCCGATCTGCAGCCCAAGCTTGAGGCCAAGCACAAGATCAACAAGCTGCGTAAGTTGCTCGATGAGCTATCGGAAGATTACGACCGGATCTACCTCGATACGCCTCCCGCGCTGAATTTCTACGCTGTATCGGCGCTGATTGCCGCGGATCGCGTGCTGATCCCTTTCGATTGCGACAGCTTTTCGCGCCAGGCCTTGTATGGCTTGCTGGCGGAAATCGAAGAATTGAAGGAAGACCACAACGAAGGGCTGGAAGTCGAAGGCATCGTGGTCAACCAGTTCCAGGCCCGGGCGAGTCTGCCGCAGCAAATACTGGATGAGTTGATCGCCGAAGGTTTGCCGGTGTTGCCGGTGTACCTGACCAGCTCGGTACGGATGCGTGAGTCGCACCAAGCCAATACGCCGTTGATCCACCTCGATCCGCGACACAAGCTGACTCAGCAGTTTGTTGAGCTGCACAACCTGCTTGAAGATCACTGATTTGCCGGATTGCACCCAACCTACCTGTGGGAGCGAGCCTGCTCGCGAAGCGGTCGGTAGATTCAACATCTGAGTTGACTGACCGAACGCCTTCGCGAGCAGGCTCGCTCCCACAATTGGAGTTGCGTTGGGTCAGATCCCCTGGCTACGCAGCCACGCCATCAACTGCGGCAACGGAAACGCGCCACTCTGGCGCGCCACTTCCCGGCCGTTCTTGAACAGAATCAAACTCGGAATCGAGCGAATCCCCAACTGCGCTGACAACTGCTGATTGGCTTCGCTATCAAGCTTGGCCAAGCGGCACTTGCCGGCCAATTGCGCAGCCGCCTGCTCGAACACCGGCGCAAACGACTTGCATGGCCCGCACCAGTCCGCCCACACGTCCACCAATAACGGCAGATCGCCCTTGATCTGGCTGGCGTAGTCGCCTTGCTTGAGTTCGAACGGTTTGCTTAACAGCACTGCAGATTTGCAGCGCCCGCACTTCGGCTGGTCGGCGAGGCGCTCGGCTGGAATGCGGTTAAGGCCGTTGCAGGATGGGCAGGGGATGAGGAGTGGGTTGGTCATGTTCGGCTCGGAGAAGTTTTACGATGCGTACGCCTTATCTGGAGACGCACGAATCGCTTATCAAGATGGAGTTCAGCCCTTTAAGAAGAACAACTGATCTCCAAATGCTTGCCCCACTCCGGCGGCCGCTCTGCATAACTCTCCATCCCCGGCTGTTCCTCGAACGGCTTGCTAAGCACAGCATGCAAGCGACGAACCTCCGAGTAGTCGCCTTGCTCGGCGGCATCGATGGCTTTTTGCGCCAGATAGTTACGCAGGATGTACAGCGGATTGACCGCGTGCATCCGCGTGCGGCGCTGTTCCTGATCGAGCGCGCCTTCACGGGCAACCCGAGCTACATAACGCTCGCCCCAGGCATCGAAGCCTTTGATGTCGACGAAGTCGTCACGCAATTGCGTAACGGCCAGTTCCGCAGATTGATCACCCAGGCGGCGGAAGAACAGCGTGTAATCAACGCCGCTGTTCTGCATCAGTTGCAGCAGGTTTTCCAGCAGCAATTGATCGTCATCTTCAGCGGTGGTGAAGCCGAAGCGGCGGCGCATCAGGTCGAGGTAGTGCGCCTGAAACAGCGGCAAATACAGACCCAGCGTTTCGCGCAGGGCTTCGACGCTGATGAACGGCGTCAACGCTTGGGCGAGGGCGCTGAGGTTCCACTGGCCGATGGGCACTTGATTGCTGAACGAGTAGCGGCCCTGATCGTCCGAGTGGTTGCAGATGAAGTTGGCGTCGAAGTCATCAAGAAAGGCGAACGGGCCGAAGTCGAAAGTGATGCCGAGGATCGACATGTTGTCGGTATTCATCACGCCGTGGCAGAAGCCGTAGGCCTGCCATTTGGCGATCAGTTCGGCATTGCGCTCGACGATCTCGCGGAACATCGCCAGATACGGTTCCGGCTGTTCCAGGCATTCGGGGTAGTGCATCGCCAGCACATGTTCGCCGAGCTGCTTCTGCTGCTCGGGCCGTTTGGTGTAGTAGAAATATTCGAAGTGGCCGAAGCGGATATGGCTCGGTGCCAGACGCAGCACCATCGCCGCGCGTTCCTGCTTTTCGCGCCAGACCGGGGTGTCGGAACCGATCACGCAGGCCGCGCGCGAAGACGGGATGTTCAGCGCATGCAGCGCTTCGGAGGCAAGGAACTCGCGGATCGACGAACGCAGCACCGCACGGCCGTCGCCCATGCGCGAAAACGGCGTCTGTCCGGCGCCCTTGAGGTGCAAGTCCCAGTGTTCGCCGGCTTCGTTGTAAACCTCGCCCAGCAACAAGCCCCGGCCATCGCCCAATTGCGGGGTGTAGCCACCGAACTGATGCCCGGAATAGACCATCGCCCGCGGCTCGGCATCGGCCCACAGCTTGTGGCCGCCAAACAGTTCGGCAAATTCCTCGGTTTGAGCGGTCGCCAGGTCGAGGTCCAGCAAGGCCAGGGCCGCCGGACTGGCGACGACCAGACGCGGATTGTCGATCGGCTCGGGTAGCACGTGGGCGCAGAACGCGTCGCCCAGGCGGGCGAAGCGATTGTCGAAGGTCAGTTCGTCGAGGGCTTTCAAGGGCCTGCTCCAGCAGAATGTCCGAGCATTCTGCTGGGATTAGACCGGTTAGTCGAGTTTGGCCGGCGGCGGCTCTTGCAGCGGTTTCTGATCGTCGGGCACCGCGACGATGGTTTTGGTTTCCGGCTCGATCGGCACCATCTTGTATTCCTGGCCGTGCAGGTTCTTCAGATAAACCTCCATCTGCCGGAACGAGATGTTGATGTGCTGCTTCTTGAACTCGCGGTTGATGAAGCGGTTGACCTCGTCGAGCACCGGGTTGCGGTCACCGAGGTCACGCACATGCATACGCAGTTCGTGGTCGAGGGTGCTTTCGCCGAAGTTGAGGAAGTACACGTGCGGCTCGGGTTCCTTGAGCACGCGCGGGTTTTCCCGGGCAGCCTTGAGCAGCAGTTCTTTCACCAGATCCAGATCGGAGCCGTAATCGACACCCAGCTTGAGCGTGACTCGGGTGATGGTATCTGTCAGCGACCAGTTGATCAGTTGCCCGGTGATGAACGTCTTGTTCGGGACAATGATGTCCTTGCGGTCGAAGTCGGTGATGGTCGTGGCGCGGATGCGGATCTTGCTCACCGTGCCGGACAGGTTGCCGATGGTGATGGTGTCACCGATCCGCACCGGGCGTTCGAACAGGATCATGATGCCGGAGATGAAGTTGGCAAAGATCTCCTGCATGCCGAAACCGAGACCAACCGACAGCGCTGCCACCAGCCACTGCAACTTGTCCCAGCTCACACCAAGCGTCGACAGGGTCGAGACGAAGCCGACGCCGGCGATCACGTACGACAGCAGCGTCGTGGTGGCGTAAGCACTGCCCTGAGCGAGATTGAGCTTCGACAGCACAAACACTTCGAGCAAACCGGGCAAGTTGCGCGCGAGGGCGAAGGTGATGCCGATGATGATCAGCGCGCCGAGCATGTCGCCGATGCTGATCGGCACCATGCTCATGTTGGCGCCGGTGCCGCTGGTGTATTCGTAGAGGGTGATGTTGTCCAGGTACGAGAACACCGAAATCAGGTCCGACCAGACCCAGTACAGCGCCGCGATAAAGCCGCCGAGCAGCGCCAGGCGAATCAGGCGCAGAGACTGTTCGTTGACCTTTTCGATGTCCAGGGTCGGTTCTTCGATCACCGCTTCGCCGTCGCCGGCCTCTTTCGCTGCCTGGCGTTTGGCCAGGGCGCGCTGATAGGCCAGACGCCGCGCCGCCACGCTCAGGCCACGCACGAAGGTGGCTTCGATCACCAGCCAGAACATCAGCAGGTAGAGGGTGTTGATCAAGCGGTCGCTGAGTTTCAGTGCGGTGTAGTAGTAGCCGAAGCACACCGCGACGAACAGGGCGATGGGCAGCAGGGTGAACATTACCCCGACAGCCTTGCGAAACAGTGAAGCGTTTTCGTGGGCCGGGCTGCTGATCAGCAAGCGACTGAGCAACCACGCCATTAACGCGTAGCAGGTCAGCACCACCGGCATACCGAGCACATCGTCGGCGAGTGCCGCCGGTTGCAGTTCGGCGACCGCCACTACGGCGACCAGTGCCATGACCACCAGCCCGAGTCGGCGTACCCAGCCTTGAAGGAATTCGACCTGGGGTTTTTCCCAGCGGAAATGCAGTTCGGCGACGCCACCCGGCGCGAGAATCCGGTAGGCGGTGTAGAACACCAGCCACGCCTGCCCCATTTGCAGGAGCGCCGCGCCCATGTTGGCGTTCTGGCCGCGGGCGTCGATCTGCAAGGCCAGACCACACAGGCCCAGACCGAGCGCCACCGGCATCGCCAGCAGAATGTTGATCAGAATCGCCTGCGGGGTGTGCCACTGACTGTCGCGTTTGAAATGGCCGATGTCCTGGTGAACCTTGTTCAGGCGACCGTAGAGACTTTTACGCCGCCACAGCAGTGCGCCGATCAGCAGTGCCAGCGGCAGGAACAGCAGCGGTCGCTGGGTCAAACCGTCGGTCAGTTCGCTCAGGCTCGAAGCCCATGGCAGGGTGTCGACCTGACGTTTGAGACGCTCCGGCACGCCGCGCATCCATTCCAGATCCAGCGGCTTGTTGCTCGGGATCCAGAACATCTGCTCATCGAGGGTCGCGCGCAGGCTTTGCGCGGTGCTCAACAGTTGCTTTTGATTGAGTTGCAGGGTGATCGATTCGTTGAGCATCGCGCTCAACTCGCGATTCAGACGCTCCAGCAAGTCGGCGCGGGTGTTGGCCAGATCCAGCAGGCTTTTGCGCAGTTGCGGGGTGACTTGTTCCGGTGGCTGAGCGGACAGCAGGTTGTCGACGTAGGCCGCCGGATTGCTCAGTTGTTCACGCTGCTGGCTGACGTCAAATTGCCACAGACGAATGTCGGCGATCTGATCCGCCAGGTCGCGGTCGACCTTGAGCCGTGGCAGGGCCTGTTTCTGTTTATAGAGAATCTTCGACAGCAGCAGGCTGCCCTTGAGCACGCTGATCTGCTCGTCCAGAGCCGAGTCGCTTTGGGTCAGGGTGTCGAGTTGCTGTTTGGTTTGCAGATTCTGCTGGGTGACTTCGTTGAGGCGGTCGGTGCTTTTGAGCAGATAGTCCGACAGCTTGAGGTTGGCCGTGCTTTCGATAGCAAGCAAGCTGCTGCTGCCGGCCTTCTGCGCTTCGATTGACTGCTGGGTGACGGTTTCCTGCGATTGTGCCAGACGCTTCTGGTTGATCAGCGTTTGCAGTTCCTGAATTTCGCGATCGAGGCGCTCGGATTTCTCCGAGAGCAGGTCATGCTGGGCGTTGCCCAAGTCTTGCAACTGGCTGTTGCCGGCCAGTTCCTGACGGCGCAATGGGATCAACGCATTCAGTGCCGACAGTTCCGCGTTCAACTGGTCGCGTTGCTCGGCGGTGATGGTTTTTCCCGCGTCCTTGCCGGACTTGAGGATGTTGTTGATCTGCTGGATGCGCGTCTGGCTCGTGGAGATTTCCGCCTGGGCGCGCTCGGGCCGGGTCTGGGCGGTAATGATCAGGCTGTTGGCGTCGGCCAGGGCCTTTTGCAGATCACTTTGCTGGGTCGAGCGATCCGTCAGAATCTGCTCCAGTTGCTGGATCGACTCCTTCGGAAAGCGCTGCGCCACTGGCACCACTGCAGTCGCCTTCAGGCGCGTCAGTTCGCGGGTGTTTTCGATGGTCTGCTTCGGCGCGGTGGCCAGTTGCTGCTTGAGATCGATCAGATTCTGTTCGTAATCACGCTGATTATTGAGTTGAGTCAGCGTGCTCTGCAGGATGGTTTGCAGGGTCTTTTTGTCAGCGTCGGGCAGCTTACTGTCGGCGAGCTTGTCCAGACGGGCCTGCACGGCTTCGCTGGACGGTGGTTCGGCGGCATAAAGCGGGCCGACAGTAAGACTAAGGCCCAACAGGGCCGCGGCGAAAAAGGAGCGCAGGGTAGGCATAGAGACCGGTCGAGCAAGTGATAGTGGACGCAGTTTAGAGGAAGAGCCCGGGGCCCGGGCGACTTCCTTCGGGGAATCTGACGCCCACTTTGCCGATCTTGTTCCCGTCCATGACTGCAACTGTCCAGTGGGTGTTGTTCCACTCCACCTGGTCACCGACGATCGGCGCACCGCCGACTTTATGGGCAATGAAGGTGCCGAGGGTCATGTCTGGGTCGATGCCTTCGGCCGGCAAGCCATAAAGCGCGGCAACCGCTTTAAGCTGGGCGTCTCCTTCGAGCACGAAGTCGCCGAAGAAACGCAGATCGAGGCCGCGTTGCGGCGCCTGGCTGAACAGTTTTCCCAGGGCCGGCAAGTTGTGTTCATGGCCGATGACACACAGCAAATCATCGACCTCCAGCACCGTACTACCCGACGGATGGAGCAGTTGCTGGCCACGAAACAGCGCGGCGATCCGTGTACCTTCGGGCATTTTCAACTCGCGCAGGGGCGAACCGATGCACCATTTCTCGGCGCCGAGCTTGTAAACGAACAGCTCCCACTCGCTGGTGATGTGCACTTCCAGTGCGGATCGGGAAATCGGCGCGGGCTCCGGCGGTACCGTCACCTTCAGCAGTTTGGCCACCCACGGCAGGCTCGTGCCCTGCACCAGCAGCGACACCAGCACGATAAAGAACGCGAGGTTGAAGTACAGCTGCGCATTCGGCAGCCCCGCCATCAACGGGAACACCGCGAGAATGATCGGTACCGCGCCACGCAGGCCAACCCAGGAAATAAAGGCTTTCTCGCGACCATGGAAGGCCTTGAACGGCAGCAGGCCAACGACCACTGACAGCGGCCGCGCGAACAGAATCATCCACAGCGCAAGGCCGAGGGCTGGCAGGGCGATTGGCAACAGATCGTGCGGCGTGACCAGCAGCCCCAGTACCAGGAACATGCCGATCTGCGCCAGCCACGCCATGCCATCGAGCATGTGCAGAATGCCGTGGCGGCTGCGCACCGGGCGGTTGCCGATCACCAGACCGCAAAGGTACACCGCGAGGAAGCCGCTGCCGTGCAAGGCATTGGTCAGGGCGAACACCACCAGACCACCGGCGATCACCAGAATCGGATACAGGCCGGCGGCGAGGTTGATCCGGTTGACCAACTGCAGCATCAGCCAGCCACCGCCCAGCCCGATGACGCCACCGATACCGAACTCGCGGATCAAGTGGGTCAGCAGGCTCCAGTGCAGGCCGGTCTGGCCGCTGGCGAGCATGTCGATCAGGGTGACGGTGAGAAACACCGCCATCGGATCGTTGCTGCCGGATTCGATTTCCAGGGTGGCGGTCACCCGTTCGTTCAGGCCTTTGCCGCCGAGCAGCGAAAACACCGCTGCGGCGTCGGTCGAACCGACGATGGCGCCGATCAGCAGACCTTGAATCAAGTTCAGATCGAACAGCCACGCCGCCGCCATGCCGGTCAGCCCGGTGGTGATCAACACCCCGACCGTGGCCAGCGACAACGCCGGCCATAACGCCACGCGGAAACTGGAAACCCGCGTGCGCAAGCCGCCGTCGAGCAGAATCACCGCCAGGGCGAGGTTGCCGACCAGATAGGCCGTCGGGTAATTATCGAAAATAATCCCGCCGCCATCGACCCCGGCCGCCATGCCGACCGCGAGAATGATGACCAGAATCGGGATGCCGAGACGGGAAGACAGAGAGCTGACAAGAATGCTTGCGCCTACCAGCAACGCGCCGATCAAGAACAGGCTGTTGATGGTCGTCGCATTCAAAGGCAGTACTCCAGAAGCGTAAAGACGGGCACAAACTGACCATGCAGTCTGCGTGCCAGCGATTCTAACCTGTTGAAATGTGATGCTGTCAAAAAGCTTTTTGCGCTGGGGCCGTTGATCGTTCCCACGCTCTGCGTGGGAATGCCTCAATGGACGCTCTGCGTCCGCTTGGGACGCGGAGCGTCCCCGGCTGCATTCCCACGCAGAGCATGGGAACGATCGACAGCAGAGCAGGCAGGTTTAAAGACTGAACCGCCCAACCATATTGTTCAGGTCCAGCGCCAATCGCGACAGCTCGTTGCTTGCCGCACTGGTCTGATTCGCCCCGGTCGCCGATTGCACCGACAGATCGCGGATGTTCACCAGGTTGCGATCCACTTCCCGCGCCACTTGCGCTTGCTCTTCGGCGGCGCTGGCGATGACCAGGTTGCGTTCGTTGATCTCGACGATGGCGGTGTTGATGGTGTCCAGCGACATCCCGGCACCACGGGCAATGTTCAAAGTCGACTCGGCGCGCTCGGTGCTGTTACGCATCGAATCCACAGCGTGTTCGGTGCCGCTCTGAATGCTGCCGATCATCCGTTCGATTTCGCTGGTCGACTGCTGGGTACGGTGCGCCAGGGCACGAACTTCGTCAGCCACCACCGCAAAACCACGACCGGCTTCACCGGCACGCGCAGCTTCGATCGCAGCGTTCAGGGCCAGCAGGTTGGTCTGGTCAGCCAGACCACGGATCACGTCCAGCACCTTGCCGATGTCGCGGGATTCGTTGGCCAGATCGCCGATCAGGCTCGCTGTGCTCTGCACATCGGCGCTCATGCGTTCAATGGCGCTGACGGTTTCCTGCACGAGGTCACGGCCGTCGCCGGCAGAGGTGGTGGCGTTCTTCGAAGCTTCCGAAGTGCTCACCGCGTTGCGCGCCACTTCTTCCACCGCGCTGGTCATTTCGTTGACGGCGGTAGCAGCCTGTTCGATTTCGTTGTTTTGCTGAGTCAGGCCACGGGCGCTTTCGTCGGTGACGCTGTTGAGTTCTTCCGCAGCCGATGCAAGCTGCGTGGCCGAACCGGAGATCCGCTGCAAGGTATCGCGCAGCTTCGATTGCATCTTGGCCATGGCCGCCAGCAGGCGCCCGGCTTCGTCGGAGCCGTCGACGTGGATCGACTGTGTCAGGTTGCCCTCGGCAATGGTTTCAGCGGCATCCAGTGCCTTGGCAATCGGCCGTGTGATGCTGGTGGTCAGCAGCCAGGCGAACAGAAAGGTCAGGCCGGTGGCGATCACTAGCAGAGTGACCACCAGGTCGAACGCCGATGAGTACTGTTCAGCGGCTTTTTGATTGGTTTCGCTGATCTGACGCCCGTTGAGCTGCATCAAGCTATTGAGTACGGTATTCATCGCTTCGGAGTTGTCCAGCAACTCGGTGTTGATCAGGTTGCGCAGTCCATCCACCTGATTGTTGCGCGACAGGGTTTTCATCCGGTCTTCGATCTGGCGGTACTGGCCCAGCAACTGCACATATTGATCGTATTCCGCGCGTTCCTGCGGGCTGGCAATCACCGGCTCGTATTCTCTCTGGGCTGCGCTGATCTGCTGATTCCGCATGTCCAGCAACTCGATGGTCTTCTGTTGCAAGTCCGGTTCGCGGTTGACCAGCAAACGATACGACAACACGCGCAGACGTAACGTCAGCTGAGTGAATTCATCAAGGCTCTTGATGCTTGGCACGCTGCTGGTGGTGATGAGCTCTGCGGCGCCGCGAATTTTGCTCATCTGGTTCAAGGCGAATACGCCGAGAATCAGCATCAGGCCGCCGATCAGGGCGAAGCCGGTAAACGCCCGGGGGGCGATGTTCATATTGCGAAGGGACATGGTGCGGATACCAAGAAAGGGCCGCATCCATGCGGGCTGAGACTGCTGTATGGATGACTTATCGGTCATACGGCTTAACTCTTGAGCGCGTGTGCGTCTTTGTCGCAGCGCCCCCGGGGCGACGAAGTGCAGGAACCAGATCGGCAGATGACAGTCTTTTAAACTCGTGAGAGCGTTCGCCCACCAGGAAAATCAAGGCCTTGCGCCGGTTTAACCCTGGCATCCGTGGTGACTTTTCTTTATCGTACGCGCCCTTTGAAAAACGCTTGGAAGATCAAAAATGTTGGAAGCATCCCTCAGCCAATTGGAACAGCTCGTCAGCGATCTGGTGCAACAGAACCAGAGCCTTGCGCAAACCAACCAGACTCTGTCCACGGAACTGGCCCAGGCCAAGGATGAAAACGAAAGCCTGCAACTGAGCCTGATGGAGCAGGAAGAGAAGCACGGCGCCACTGCAGCACGCATTCAAGCCCTGGTTGATCGCGTCAACGCAGGTCCTGTCAGCGCATGAACCACCACACAGCAGGGGTAAAAGTTGTCTCCATTCTTGGGGAGGACTATTCGATCAAGGCACCGGCCGGGGAAGAACAGACCCTGCTGGACGCCGCTTTGATGCTCAAGGCCGCGTTGGCGGACACCAAAAGGAAATACCCGACGCTGATCGGTGACCGCCTGCTTGTGCTGGCGGCAATGAATCTGTGCTCGCAGCAGATCGAAATGAAGAAGCAGCATCAGGAAGAACTCGACCGTTACCAAGAGCAAGTCAGCGCCACGGTAGATGTCATTGCCAAAACAATGGGTCAGGGTTGAAAAAGCGTTGATAACAAACTGATCTGGCAGAGGCGCGAACGCGCAATGGAAATCAGGGGGAGGGTTTCTCCCCCCAGAAAATCAGCGATCCTGCCCCAGTTCTTTTATCGCTCATCAAGCATAATTATCGGATCAAACTTACCTTCGTCGTTCGCTTGGAACATTATGTGGGAAACACGCCCGGTCCCGGAGGGATGGATCACTAAGTCGCCCTTTGTTAAATATTTCGCGATTTCGCTCAGGCTTGATGGAGCCGTCTCTACCGGACGGGGCTTGCCGTCAGCTAAATCCATCAGTATTAACTTCAGTTTCCAATCCTCACCCTCGCTGATCAGCGTTTTTGAGATGACTCTCGCGTTGCCCCTCCCGTCTCCAAATGAGACTTCGTCTCCCGGCTTGAGATACTTGGACATTTCGGCTTCAGTAACAGGTTGTTTATTTGCGCCTTCATTCAGTTTCATGGGTTTTCCCCTGTGCACTTATCGAGTGGTCACTCATTGAATATCCACCGGCAGTGTTTTCTTTCTCATGAAATCTAACAACTGTTAGAAATAACAGTGTATCGATTCAGCTGCGCGTATCTGTTTGATTGTATACAATTATTTTGATTTTTGTATGCGATCGGCACGGCTGTTGCATTGTTTCAGCCACTTATTCTTTGGGGGTGCTCCATGCAGTTGTGGCGACGCAGTATTCAATGGCAGCTGATTCTCAGCATGGGCACCGCTCTGCTGGTCAGCATTCTGATCGTGGTTGGCATTTATACCCTGGTGGTCAACCGCCTCGCCCAGAGCTATCTGGTCGAACAAGCGCTGCCGTCGAGCATTGAAGCGACGCGCAACGACATTGAGCGCATCCTCGTCCAACCCCTCACCGCCGCTAAAGACATCGCCAGCAATTCCATGGTGCGCGACTGGTTGGCAGCGGGTGAAGACAGCAGCAAAACGGCGGCCTTCGCGCAGTATCTGGAAGGCATCCGCGCCGAACACAAGGCATTTACCGCTTTGATCATCGGCACCGAATCCAATCACTACATCACCGAAAAAGGCCTGGATCGCACCCTCAGTCGCGCCAAGCCGGCCGATGCCTGGTTCTATTCCTTCCTCGACAGCAACCAGCCGCGCACCCTCAATATCGACAACGATGGCGCTACCGGGGAGCTGGCGCTGTTCATCGATTTGAAGGTCGAGCAGGCCGGCAAAGTGGTGGGTGTTGCCGGGTTGGGTCTGAGCATGAAAGAGCTTTCGGAGTTGATCCACAACTTCAGCTTTGGCGAGCGCGGCAAGGTCTATCTCGTGCGTTCCGACGGTTTGATTCAGGTGCATCCTGAAGCGCAATTGAGCGGCAAACGCACCTTGAGCGAGCAGATCGGTGCCGATGCGGCGCAGTCGGTCATGGGGCAGCTCTCCACCTCAAAGGCAGTTGCCGTGACCAGCAGCTTTAAGCGCGACGGCGAAGACTTCCTCGCCTTCAGCCTGCCGCTGCGCGATTTAGGCTGGACACTGGTGGCCGAAGTGCCGCAGGCGCAGATCTATGCCGAAGCCCGCAACGCAATGTGGATGAGCGGCGGCATCGGTCTGGCGGTGGCGTTGGTGTGTCTGGCGCTGATCGTGTGGCTGGCCCAAGGTCTGGTGCGGCCGATTCGTCAGGTAACAGCCGCACTGGTAGCAATCGGTAGCGGTGGGGGAGATTTGACCCATCGGTTAGATTCCAGTCGCGCCGATGAACTGGGCGACCTTGCCCGTGGCTTCAACCGCTTCCTCGACAGTCAGCGCGGGATGATCGGTGAAGTGCTGACCACCAGCGAGCGCTTGCGCACGGCTGTTGGCCAGGTAGCAAAAGTCGTTGAAAACACCGCCGAGCGTTCCGGCCGCCAACAGGAAATGACTGACATGGTCGCCACGGCTGTCCACGAAATGGGCCTGACCGTGCAGGAAATCGCCCAGAACGCCGGCAACGCGGCGCTCGCTTCGCAAATCGCTCGGGATGAAGCGATGCAGGCGCGGGAAGTGGTCGGCGGTTCGATTCGACATATAGAAAGCATGTCCGATGAGATCGGTCTGGCGGCCGGCGCTGTGGGTGAGTTGGCGGATCAGGTGGCGTCGATCGATTCGGTGCTGGCGGTGATTCGTGGTGTCTCTGAACAGACCAATCTGTTGGCGCTGAACGCTGCCATCGAAGCGGCACGTGCCGGCGACATGGGCCGAGGATTTGCGGTGGTGGCGGACGAAGTGCGTACCTTGGCGCGACGGACTCAAGCGTCCACCGACGAGATCCAGCAGATGATCGGCAGCCTCAAGCAAGGCGCCGAAAACGCTGTGTCGTCGATGCGCACCGGACAGGCAGCGACCGGCACAGGGGTAGAGTCGAGCCAGCGCACCGGGGCGTCGTTGACGGCGATTACCGGGCAGGTCGAGCGCATCAGTGACATGAACCATCAGGTGGCGACGGCGACGGAAGAGCAATCGGCGGTGACTGAAGAGATCAATCGCAACGTGCAGGGGATTTCCGATCTGGCTAGGGCCACTGCGGGGGAGGTTCGGGCGTGTCGTGAGGATTGTCAGATGTTGCAGCGGTTGGCGGATGATCTGGCGCGGCAGATGGGTGGGTTCAAGCTGTCCTGAAAGGTATGTTGTTTGAACTGACGCCTTCGCGAGCAGGCTCGCTCCCACATTGGGTCCGGTGTATCCACAAACCCTGTGAACAACACAAAACCCTGTGGGAGCGGGCTTGCCCGCGAAGACGGCATCAGCCGCTACACAGCATTTGGATCAGAACCACGAATCTTGCATGTTCAGACACGTCTCATCCCGCGCTTCCAGCAACGCCAGCTCATGGTGACAGCCCGGCACTTCCCACGTCAGGAAATACCGCGCCGCCTGCAACTTGCCCTTATAGAAGTCGACATCCGCCGCATTACCCTTGGCCAACCCTTCTTCGGCACGAATCGCCTGCTCCAGCCAGCGCCAGCCAATCACCGTGTGCCCGAACACCTTCAGGTACAGCGCCGAGTTCGCCAGGCTGCTGTTGACCTTGCCTTGGGCCAGATCGGTCAGCAAACCGAGGGTCACCACTTGCAGACGTGCGACCAGTTTCTCCAACGGCTCACGCAGCGCAGTTAACGATTCGTACGCGCTAGCGCGCTCGGCCGTGTCGGCGATCAGGCGAACCAGTTGCTTCAATCCGGCGCCACCGTTCTGCGCCAGTTTGCGCCCGAGCAGGTCCAGCGACTGAATGCCGTGGGTGCCTTCGTGGATCGGGTTCAAACGGTTGTCGCGGTAATACTGCTCCACCGGATATTCGCGGGTGTAACCGTGGCCGCCGAGGATCTGGATCGCCAGTTCGTTGGCTTTCAGGCAAAACTCCGACGGCCAGGATTTGACGATCGGCGTGAGCAGGTCCAGCAGTTCGTGTGCTTGCTTGCGTTCGGCTTCGGTTTCAAGCGTGGTGGTGTCATCGAACAAACGTGCGGCGTACAGCCCGAGGTCAAAGGCACCTTCGACGTAGGACTTTTGTGTCAGCAGCATGCGTCTGACGTCGGCGTGCTGAATGATCGCCACGGGCGCGGTGCTCGGGTCCTTGCTGTCCGGTACCCGGCCTTGCGGACGTTCGCGAGCGTATTCCAGCGAATACAGGTAACCGGCGTAACCGAGCATCACCGCGCCCATGCCAACGCCGATCCGCGCCTCGTTCATCATCTGAAACATGTAGCTCAAACCGTGATGCGGCTTGCCTACCAGATAGCCGACACACTCACCGTTATCGCCGAAGTTCAGTGCGGTCGATGTTGTCCCGCGCCAGCCCATCTTGTGGAACAACCCGGCCAGCAGCACGTCGTTGCGTTGGCCGAGGCTGCCGTCATCGTTGACCAGGAATTTCGGCACGATGAACAGCGAAATGCCTTTCACCCCCGGCGGGGCGTCCGGCAGTTTGGCCAGGACCATGTGCACGATGCTTTCCGACAGCGGGTGATCGCCGCCGGAAATGAAGATCTTGTTGCCCTTGAGGCGATACGTGCCGTCGGACGCGGGTTCTGCGCGGGTGCGAATATCCGACAGGGACGAACCGGCGTGGGGCTCGGTCAGGGCCATGGTGCCGAAGAAACGGCCGTCGATCATCGGTTGCAGGAAGCGCTGTTTCTGCTCTTCGGTGCCGAAGCTTTCGATCAGATTGGCCGCGCCCATGGTCAGGAACGGATACGACGTCGAAGCCGCGTTGGCCGACTGGAAATGTGCGAAGCAGGCTTGCGACAGCAGCGTAGGAAGTTGCATGCCGCCGGCATCGAAACTTCGCGCGGCGTTGAGGAAACCGGCCTCGAGGAAGGCATCCACCGCTGGTTTCACCTCGGGAATCAGGATCGCCTTGCCGTCCTCGTAGCGCGGCTCGTTCTCGTCGCCTTTGCGGTTGTGCGGCGCGAAGTACTTCTCGGCGATGCTGCGCGCGGTGCCGATGGCAGCGTCGAAGGTCTCGCGGTTGTGTTCGGCAAAGCGCTCACGCCGGGTCAGGCCCTCGGCATCGAGGACTTCGTACAGCTCGAAAGCCAGATTGCGGGAACTGAGCAGCGTCTCGGACATGGCGGCCTACCTGAAATGGGGGTTGGACCGAGTCTAGGCGTGCGGATAAAGGCTGAACAGGATGATTGATGGGCGTGATGTCGGGCCAGAGCGCCGACTTAACCAACACCCCATAACAACTGTGGGAGCAGGCTTGCTCGCGAAAGCGGTGGGGCAGGCAACATTGATGTCGACTGATTTACCGCATTCGCGAGCAAGCCCGCTCCCACAGGGGAATTACCTGCCAGGCGACCATTGCGGTCGCCTGGAGTTACAGCGGTTTAACCGATCGTCATCAGGCTGGCATTACCACCTGCCGCAGCGGTGTTAACACTCAATGCCCGTTCAATCACCAGACGCTCCAGCGCAATGTTGGTCTCGCCCTGGGACAAGCCCTGAACCCCAACGATCGCACCGGCACGCTTGGCGATCTGCTGGCAAACCCCGCGCAACTGGTCGGAATGGCCGTGATGCAGAACCGCATCAAACACCACTTCGTCCTTGTTCCAGTCGGAAGTCAGCTTGATCCGCGCCTGAATTTCTTTCGGCAGGCGCGCGAACAATGCCTTGCTGATGTCGGACTCCGGCCATACCGCCGAACCACCTACGGCCAGTACAGCGGCCAGTTGCGTCAGCAGATCGCCTTCGACGTCCGCCAGGCACAGCACGTGCTCGCGCGGCAGGATCGCATAGCTGTTCTTCTCACCGGTCGGGCCAGCCAGCACGCGGGTAATGCCGCTCTGCGATTGTGCGGCGTACTGCGCGCACAGCGTGCTCAGTTCTGCGTACTTGTTGCTTTCAGCCCAGGCTTTCAGGGTGTTCAGCGGCTTGCTCATGGCGTCGCGCAAACGAACGTCCGGCGCGACGGCAGCATCACCGCGAGCGAAGGATTGTTCGATGGCGTCCGTAGGACGGGTCGACAGCAAACGGTACAGATACAGCGGGCCACCGGCTTTCGGGCCAGTACCCGACAAGCCTTCGCCGCCGAACGGCTGCACGCCGACCACGGCACCGACGATGTTGCGGTTGACGTAGACGTTACCGGCATTGACGTTGTCGATCACCTTGGCGATGGTCTCGTCGATGCGCGTGTGCACGCCGAGTGTCAGGCCATAACCGGAAGCGTTGATCTGGCCGATCAACTGGTCGATCTCTTTGCGCTTGTAGCGAACCACGTGCAGCACCGGGCCGAAGATCTCGCGTTGCAGCTCGTCGAAGCTTTCCAGCTCGATCAGGGTCGGCATGACGAAGGTGCCGCGTTTGACTTCTTCGGTATCGGCGATCGCCACCTGGTACACGTTGCGACCTTTATCGCGCATGCCCTGGATGTGCTTGTCGATGCCAGCCTTGGCTTCGGCGTCGATCACCGGGCCAATGTCCACGGACAGACGCTCAGGGTTGCCGAGACGGCTTTCAGCCATCGCACCTTTGAGCATTTCGATGACGCGATCGGCGGAATCTTCCTGCAAGCACAGCACGCGCAGTGCCGAGCAGCGCTGACCGGCGCTGTCGAAGGCCGAGGACACCACGTCGATCACCACTTGTTCGGTGAGGGCCGACGAGTCGACGATCATCGCGTTCTGGCCGCCGGTTTCGGCGATCAGCGGAATCGGACGGCCCTGGTTGTCCAGACGCCCGGCGATGTTGCGTTGCAGCAGACGCGCCACTTCGGTGGAGCCGGTGAACATCACGCCTTTGACGCGCTCATCACCGACCAGGCCGGCGCCGACGGTTTCACCGCGACCCGGCAGCAGTTGCAGCACGCCTTCCGGAATCCCGGCTTCGAGCAGCAAACGCACGGCTTGAGCAGCGACCAGCGGCGTTTGTTCGGCCGGTTTGGCCAGTACCGGGTTACCGGCAGCCAGAGCGGCGGCAACCTGACCGCTGAAGATCGCCAGCGGGAAGTTCCACGGGCTGATGCACACCACCGGGCCCAGTGGGCGGTGGGCGTCATTGCTGAAATCGTTGCGCGCCTGCACTGCGTAATACCGCAGGAAGTCGACGGCTTCGCGCACTTCAGCGATGGCGTTGGCGAAGGTCTTGCCGGCTTCACGAGCCAGCAGGCCCATCAGCGGCTGGATCTCGCCTTCCATCAAGTCAGCGGCACGCTCCAGAATCGCGGCGCGTTCGGCCGGCGGGGTGGCCTGCCAGATCGGTGCAGCGTTCAGCGCGCATTGAATGGCGTTGTCGACGTCTTCGACGGTGGCTTCTTGAACGTGGCCGACCACATCACGGTGATCTGCCGGGTTCAGGACAGGCGCCGCAGCTTCAGTGCTGGAAGCGCAACCGAGCATCGGCGCGGCTTTCCAGTTGTTGTGCGCGGTAGCGAGCAGCGCGCAGGACAGCGAGGCCAGACGATGTTCGTTGGCCATGTCGATGCCGCTCGAGTTGGCGCGCTCAGAGCCGTACAGATCACGCGGCAGCGGAATGCGCGGGTGCGGCAGGCCGAAACCACCTTCCACGGTCGCCATCTGCTCGATCTGGGCAACCGGATCGGCCACCAGTTCCTGAATCGAAATCGACTGGTCGGCAATGCGGTTGACGAACGAAGTGTTGGCGCCGTTTTCCAGCAGGCGACGAACCAGATAAGCCAGCAGGGTTTCGTGAGTACCGACCGGGGCGTACACGCGGCACGGACGGTTCAGCTTACCTTCGGAAACTTTGCCTACAACCTGCTCGTAGAGCGGTTCGCCCATGCCGTGCAGGCACTGGAATTCGTACTGGCCCGGGTAATAGTTCTGACCGGCAATGTGATAAATGGCCGACAGGGTGTGGGCGTTGTGCGTGGCGAACTGCGGGTAGATGACTTCCGGTACCGACAGCAGTTTGCGTGCGCAAGCGATGTAGGAAACGTCGGTGTACACCTTGCGGGTGTAGACCGGATAGCCTTCCAGGCCTTCGACCTGGGCGCGCTTGATTTCGCTGTCCCAGTAGGCGCCTTTTACCAGGCGGATCATCAGGCGATGACGGCTGCGACGTGCCAGATCAATCACGTAGTCGATCACGTACGGGCAGCGCTTCTGGTAAGCCTGGATGACGAAACCGATGCCGTTCCAGCCGGTCAGTTGCGGCTCGAAGCACAGGCGCTCCAGCAGATCCAGCGACAGCTCGAGACGGTCGGCTTCTTCGGCGTCGATATTCAGGCCGATGTCGTATTGCTTGGCCAGCAGGGTCAGCGACAACAGGCGCGGGTACAGCTCATCCATCACACGTTCGTACTGCGCACGGCTGTAACGCGGGTGCAGTGCCGAGAGCTTGATGGAAATGCCCGGGCCTTCATAAATCCCACGACCGTGGGAGGCTTTGCCGATCGAGTGGATCGCTTGTTCGTACGAAGCCAGGTACTTCTGTGCGTCGTGTTCGGTCAGTGCCGCTTCGCCGAGCATGTCGTAGGAGTAGCGGAAGCCCTTGGCTTCGAACTTGCTCGCGTTGGCCAGTGCTTCGGCGATGGTTTCGCCGGTCACGAACTGCTCGCCCATCAGGCGCATGGCCATGTCGACGCCCTTGCGGATCATCGGCTCGCCGCTCTTGCCGATGATGCGGCTCAGCGACGACGTCAGGCCGGCTTCGTTGTGGGTCGACACCAGTTTGCCGGTCAGCAGCAGGCCCCAAGTGGCGGCGTTGACGAACAGCGAAGGGCTGTTGCCCAAATGCGGGTGCCAGTTGCCGGTGCTGATCTTGTCGCGGATCAGTGCGTCGCGAGTGCCTTTGTCCGGGATACGCAGCAGCGCTTCGGCCAGGCACATCAGGGCTACGCCTTCCTGGGACGACAGGGAAAACTCCTGCAGCAGACCCTGAACAATGCCTGCACGACCGCCAGCACTTTTCTGGTTACGCAGTTTTTCCGCGATGTTTGCTGCGAGCTTGTTGGTGGCTTCGGCCATCGGTGCTGGCAGGCGAGCCTGCTCGATCAGCATCGGCACCACTTCCGGCTCTGGGCGACGGTAAGCGGCGGTGATCGATGCGCGCAGTACCGATTGCGGCAAGATGCTTTCGGCAAATTCCAGGAAGCATTGGTGAGCGTGATCGGTGTGGACTTCGCCCGCGTCGTCGGCGTCCTTGGCGGTCAAACCGTTCAGCTCGGTCAGGGTTGCACCACCCTCGAGTTTTTCCAGGTAATTGAAAATTGCCTGCTTGATCAGCCAGTGCGGTGTGCGATCAATCGAGGTCGCGGCAGCCTTCAGGCGCTCGCGGGTCGGGTCATCGAGTTTGACCCCAAGGGTGGTGGTAGCCATATTTTTATCCTCATGGTTGCCACAGTTGCGTGGCATCAGCTGGCCGCAAGATTAGCCGTGCGCTGAAAGAGGTGCAACCGGGTGCAACCCTTTTTTTGTCGGAATAATAAGCAGCTCGTCAGGAATTATTTTCGGGTACGAAAGTACTGCTCTTGCTTGGTGCTTTTGCTTCTGAAAAAGACTCCGGACTGCGCTAAAAGGGAGCAAGAACGGTGCATTTAGTGGGAAATCCGACTAGGTGCAACTTATTCGCTCGAAACTGGTTGCACCTTATTTGATTTGTTGCATAGCATTCGCGCCCAAGGTGCAACCGGAATATCCGGTGCACCAGCTGGTGGCTTTCCTGGGGAAACATCAGTCCTAAATGCGCGGGATCCGGAATCGTCTGCCAAACACCATCGTTTGCGCGCGGTTCATCACCGCTGCTACATAAAAACAAAGCCAGGGCGTAACTCAATGAGCGTAAGCAATCCAACACTGATCACGTTCGTGATCTACATCGCAGCAATGGTGCTGATCGGCTTGATGGCCTATCGCTCCACCAACAACCTTTCTGACTATATTCTGGGCGGCCGCAGCTTGGGCAGCGTCGTCACGGCTTTGTCTGCCGGTGCTTCCGACATGAGCGGCTGGTTGTTGATGGGCCTGCCGGGCGCCATTTACATGTCCGGTCTGTCCGAAAGCTGGATCGCCATCGGCCTGATCGTCGGCGCCTACCTGAACTGGCTGTTTGTCGCCGGCCGTCTGCGTGTGCAGACCGAGCACAACGGCGATGCCTTGACCCTGCCAGACTATTTCGCCAGCCGTTTTGAAGACAAAAGCGGCCTGCTGCGGATCATCTCGGCGATCGTGATTCTGGTGTTCTTCACCATTTATTGCGCTTCCGGCATCGTGGCTGGCGCTCGCTTGTTCGAAAGCACCTTCGGCATGACTTACGAGACGGCGCTGTGGGCCGGTGCTGCCGCGACCATTGCCTACACGTTCGTGGGCGGTTTCCTCGCGGTGAGCTGGACCGACACCGTACAAGCCACGCTGATGATCTTCGCGCTGATCCTGACGCCGATCATCGTCCTGCTGGCCACGGGTGGCGTCGACACCACGTTCCTGGCGATCGAAGCACAAGATCCAAGCAACTTCGACATGCTCAAGGGCACCACCTTCATCGGCATCATCTCGCTGCTGGGCTGGGGCCTGGGCTACTTCGGCCAGCCGCACATCCTCGCGCGTTTCATGGCTGCGGACTCGGTGAAGTCGATTGCCAACGCCCGTCGCATCTCCATGACCTGGATGATCCTGTGCCTGGGCGGCACCGTGGCGGTGGGCTTCTTCGGTATCGCGTATTTCTCGGCACACCCGGAAGTGGCCGGTCCCGTGACCGAGAACCACGAGCGCGTATTCATCGAACTGGCCAAACTGCTGTTCAATCCATGGATTGCCGGTGTTCTGCTGTCGGCCATTCTGGCTGCGGTCATGAGTACCCTGAGCTGCCAGTTGCTGGTGTGCTCGAGCGCCCTGACCGAAGACTTCTACAAAGCATTCATCCGCAAAGCGGCTTCCCAGAAAGAGCTGGTATGGGTCGGTCGTGCCATGGTGCTGCTGGTTGCATTGGTCGCCATTGCTTTGGCAGCCAACCCGAAAAACCAGGTACTGGGCCTGGTGTCCTACGCCTGGGCCGGCTTCGGTGCGGCATTCGGTCCGGTTGTGCTGATCTCGGTCGTCTGGAAGGGCATGACCCGCGACGGCGCACTGGCCGGTATCCTGGTCGGCGCGATCACCGTGGTGGCGTGGAAGCAATGGGAAGTGATGGGGCTGTACGAAATCATCCCGGGCTTCATCTTCGCCAGCCTGGCGATCTACATCGTCAGCCTGCGGGGCGAGCCAACCAAAGGCATGGTGCAGCGCTTCGAAGCGGCGGAAAAAGACTTCCACCTGAACAAGTGATGCATTGAGCACAGGCTCACAGAAAAACGGCCCGTCTCCAACAGGAGGCGGGCCGTTTTTTTGTGTCTGCAATATCCCTGATTCAGCATAGATCTCCTGTGGGAGCGGGCTTGCTCGCGAAAGCGGTGGGTCAAATGAAATCAATGTCGGCTGACACAGCCCCTTCGCGAGCAAGCCCGCTCCCACAGTCGTTCGGTGGTGGGTTTGAGAGGGTTGTCTGTAGTCGAATGCTCCGATTTCAGGAGGATTATTCGACAGTAAAAGTAGGGCAAATCTGATTTCCCCGTCACCCTCTCAACACCCCTTGCCCCTCAGGCAGAATCGCCCGCCCTTCATTCTGCAGAGATACATCGGATGTTCGCGCCTGCCAATCAACCGCGTTTCACGTTGACCCTCGAGGGCGTCCTACATGACCTCAAAGTCCTTGAGTTCACGGGCAAGGAGGCGATCAGCCAACCCTTTCGATTCGAGCTGGAACTGGTCAGTGAGCGGCCGGATCTGGATCTCGAAAGCCTGCTGCACTGTCAGGCGTTTCTGAGTTTTGATGCGGGCGGTTCCGGTGTACACGGTCAGATTTATCAGGTCGGGCAGGGCGACTCCGGGAAACGTCTGACGCGCTATCACCTCAGCCTTGTCCCACGTCTGACGTACCTCGGGCACCGAGTCAATCAGCGGATCTTCCAGCATCTGACGGTGCCGCAAATCGTCGCGCAGGTGCTCAAGGATCACTCGATTCTGCGCGATGCTTTTGAATTCCGCCTCGGCAGTGAGTACCCGCCGCGCGAATACTGCGTGCAGTACGCCGAGAGTGATCTGGCGTTCATTCAGCGGTTGTGTGCCGAGGTCGGCATTCATTACCACTTTCAGCACCGTCCGGAAGGTCACCTAGTGGTGTTCGGTGATGACCAGACTGTGTTTCCCCGGCTGGCCGAGCCGACGCTGTATCTGCCGGGCAGCGGCATGGCCGGTGGCGCGCCGGCGATCAAACGGTTCAACGTTCGCGTGGAAACCCGTACCAGCGTGGTCACTCGGCGCGACTACAGCTTCGTAAAGCCGCGCCTGCAACTGGAAAGCCGCATCGACGGCGAACAGCGCCCGGTGCTTGAGGATTATCACTTCCCTGGCCAGTTCAATGATCGTGAAACCGGCAAGCACCTCGCCCAGCGGGCGCTTGAAAGGCATGTCGCCGACTACCGTCAGGCCGAGGGCATCAGCGACGAATCTGCGCTGGTTTGCGGACATTTCCTGCAACTGAGCGACCATCCGCGCAATGACTGGAATGATCTGTGGTTGCTGACGGCCATCGAACACCGTGGCCGACAGCCGCAAGTGCTGGAGGAATCGGTGACCAGCGATGGCGAAGGATTCCAGGGTTACCGAAATACCTTTCTCGCCACACCATGGGACGTGTTCTTCCGCCCAGCGCTAGGGCCTGAAAAGCCGCGCATGCTCGGCTATCAACCGGCCGTTGTCACCGGGCCGCAGGACAGCGAAATCCACTGCGACGAGCACGGGCGAGTCAAGGTGCAACTGGCCTGGGACCGCGACGGCGAGATGAACGAGCATTCCAGTTGCTGGCTGCGAGTTGCCAGCGGTTGGGCTCACGATCGTTACGGAAGCGTGTTGATCCCACGGGTAGGCATGGAGGTGCTGGTTGGTTTCATCGACGCCGATGCCGATAAACCGTTGGTAATGGGTTGTCTGCCCAACGCCGCCACCCCGGTGCCGCTGGATCTTCCCGCCGACAAAACCCGCAGTATCTTTCGCAGCCAGAGCACCCCAGGTGGCGGGGGCTACAACGAACTGCGCATCGAGGACAAAAAAGGCGCCGAGGAAATCTACCTGCGCGCCCAGCGCAACTGGACCCAGCATGTGTTGAACGACCAACAAGTGCAGGTCGACAACCAGCGCAGCATCGTCGTCACCGGCATCGCCAGGCATGAGTTGAAGGCCGACGAGCAACGCATCACCCACGGCCAGCGCCAGACCGAAGTGAAACAGGACGATCATCTGACGGTGGTGGGCGATCGGCATATCCGCGTGAGTAATCAGGCGACCAGCGCCAGTGCGCAATTCCATGTCAGCGCCGGCCAGCAAGTGGTGATTGACGGCGGCGCCAGCGCGACGATTCAGGCCGGCGGGCAATGGATCAACATCGGCCCCGGCGGCATTTTCAGCAGCGTGCCGATTGTTGTGGGTGGGGCGCCAATGGCGGCGATGAATGCGGCGCCGAGTGTGCCGGGGTTGCCGGATAAATTGACGGCGGCCCCGGCAGCAATGCTGACGGCCGCGCAAATCATGAGTTTTAAAGGTGAAGCGCCATTCTGCGAAGAGTGTGAGCGTTGCAAGGATGGTGTTTGTGCAGCCTGATTTCCTTTTACCTGCCGATTGGCTGGCGCGTGAGCCGTTGAGTGCTGCCGAGCAATTGTTCGCGGTGTTCAGTAACGCCGGTGATGCCAAACCACCCCAGGTGGCGTCGAGTCCGATCTGGGCGACCACGATTTACGCCGAGTGGGATGCGGTGATGCCTTATGTGGGAATTGTCGCTGCGGACAGTGAGTTTCTGGATTGGGTGGCGACTACCGCGTCCCGTGACTGGGGGTGGTTGGCGGTTTCTTCGGCGAGCCTTGAAGTGGTGGTTGAGCATCTTCGCAGCCTGACGCAAGTGTTGATGCCGGACGGGAAAGCTGTGTTTTTCCGGTTTTGGGATGGGCGGTTTCTGTTGCCGATCCTGCAGTCTGAAGAAGTGCAATCGGCGCAGTTGTTGCCGATGATCTCGCGCGGACTCATCAATGGTCAGGCTGTTGATATCGGGGGCAGAGCGCAGGTTTCGGGACAGGTGTTTCCTTGGTGGAAGGTGCCGGCTTCGGTATTGGCTGCGAGCGGTGATGACGTTCAAGTCAGCAATACTGTGCAGTGGCTGAGCGAGGAGCATCCGGTGTTGTTCGAGGCATTTCCCGAGGCGGTTTTGCGCTGCAAGGTCGGGCAGTTTTTTCGGGTTGCAGCGTCGGAAGAATCGTCGCAATCGGCGTTATTGGCGTATTTGCTGGCAGAGTCGGCGTGAGATTTCCGGGCGAAGGCCTCGGACGTTTCCTTCGAGTCGCGGCGGCTTTCATGAACTGGTGGGCGGTGGGTTGCAGGGGTAGTCTTGAATTGTCACCGCAGATGCGGCGACGGGGTGTAGGAGCCTTGAGACTAGAAGAGTGCATAAACGTCGTTGCCCGATTTGCGGCAGTCTACGTGCGTCCGTAAGATCATTTGCGGCGGTTATGCGCGGGCACGCTTCGGCGTGACCGAGTTCTCTGGTCTCGGTACTCCTACCCCGCGCATGGCTGCCACCCAAACCCGTAGGAGGGAAATGGTGGAAGCCCACTTCACTACCAGAGGTTCAAAAGATGACTGCGCTTAAACCCGATCCACCTTACGAAAAATACGTCCCCCATCCCGACAACCGCTACATGGCCCTGACCGGCAATTGCAGCGACATGCCGACCCTGTTCATCGACACCCACGTCCCCTCCGACATCCTGATGGACGCCGCCAACTACCGCATCCGCACCGTCGTCCAGGTGCTGGAAAACCTGTGCATGCGGGGCTCGATCGAGTGCGACTCGATGATCCTCAGCGACTTCGCCCAGCTCTGCGTGATTCCGTTGCGTGATGGGTGTGATGTACTCGATGTCATCGGCAAGCGGTTGCGCGCGATGCCTTCCTGAATTTTCAGGAGCAAGATCAAAAGATCGCAGCCTTCGGCAGCTCCTACATTGAATCCTCTGTAGGAGCTGCCGAAGGCTGCGATCTTTTGACGTTGAGGGTGCGTCAGTCAGTCTGCGATGTAGCGATCCTGAGTCTTGATAAAACTCTCGAAAGCCTCTGAGTTGTAGACCTCCAGGCACCCATAAAAAACGACATTACTGTTCGAGTGTTTGCTGATCGACGGGGTCTGCTCGTAGGCCGCATACACATAGTTTCTGGTTTCTTTATATGGATCGTGCAGCACTTGCAGCGTGTCTTCATTCTGCAGGACGGAGTGCATGCCTTTGCCCATGAATGAGTAGGCGCCAGCGGACAGACCGATGTCCTTTTCCAAGGCTGAATTTTCTTTGAACGGCTTCAGGATGCAGTGACTCAAGCCGTAGTTCTTGAGCATTTGGCGGGCCTGCGCAATGTGGTTTTCGCCCGAAACAGCGTGCATTGAGCAGATCAGGCACAGAGAGAAAAAGATCGGGTGACGCATGGGTGGACTTCCTGTCGGCTAGTACCTGCCAGTTAAGCGAGATAAATGACCTGTGGCGAGGGGGTTGGGTCAGATTCTTAACATGTAAGAGGCCGCTCGGCTGCGAACCCCTGACTTGCCGCCCGGTAAAAGGTAAACTTTGCGCCCTTCGCAGGAGCAGCCATGAATTATCGTCACGCCTTCCATGCCGGCAATCACGCCGATGTGTTCAAACACCTGACCTTGACCCGCCTCATCGCCCTGATGTCGCGCAAGGAGCAGCCGTTTGCCTATCTCGACAGCCACGCCGGCATTGGTCTGTATGACTTGCAGGGCGATCAGGCCAACCGTACCGGCGAGTACCTGGAAGGCATTGCGCGCTTGTGGGATCAGCCTGACTTGCCGGCGCTGACCGCCGACTACATGAAGGTGCTGCACGAGATGAACCCGGATGGCCAGTTGCGCTATTACCCGGGCTCACCGGAGCTGGCGCGGCGTCTGACCCGCCCGCAGGATCGGGTGATGCTCAACGAGAAGCACCCCGAAGACGGCGTGCTGCTCAAGGACAACATGGCCGGTGATCGTCGGGTGAAGGTTCATTTGGGCGAGGGCTGGCATGTGGCGCGGGCGATGTTGCCGGTGCAGGAGAAGCGTGCGGTGATGTTGATTGACCCGCCGTTCGAACAGCTCGATGAGATGCAGCGGTGCGCGGCGTCGATGAAAGAGGCGATCGGCCGGATGCGCCAAACCGTGGCGGCGATCTGGTATCCGGTGAAGGATCAGCGTGCGCTGCGGCGTTTCTATCAGGATCTGGCCGGCACCGGTGCGCCGAAGTTGTTGCGCGTGGAGTTGCTGGTGCATCCGCTGGATACGCCGAACAGCCTGAACGGCTCGGGGATGGCGATTGCCAATCCGCCGTGGGGGCTGGAGGAGGAGTTGCGTGAGTTGCTGCCGTGGTTGTCGATGAAATTGGGCCAGACCCAGGGCGGCTGGCAGATGGATTGGTTGATTGCCGAGAGTTGATCAGTTGCTTTGATGGTGTCTGATCGGACGCCTTCGCGAGCAAGCCCGCTCCCACTTTTGGAATGCATTTCAAATGTGGGAGCGGGCTTGCTCGCGAAGCTCCTAAGCTTCAGTTACCCGCCAGGCTCGGTGGCATGCACACGCCAGTGCCGCCAATCCCGCAGTAGCCTTCCGGGTTTTTCGCCAGATACTGCTGGTGATACGCCTCGGCGAAGTACACGGTCGGTGCCTGTTCGATCTCGGTGCTGATTTCGCCCAGACCCGCCTTCGACAATTCAGCCTGATAGGTCGCCTTGCTCTTCAGCGCCGCGTCCAGATGTTCTGGACTGGTCGCGTAGATCACCGAGCGGTACTGCGTGCCGATGTCGTTGCCCTGACGCATGCCCTGCGTCGGGTTGTGCAGTTCCCAGAACATCGCCAGCAGTTCTTCGTAGCTGACTTTGTCCTTGTCATACACCACCAGCACGACTTCAGCATGGCCGGTCAGGCCCGAGCAGACTTCTTCGTAGGTCGGGTTCGGCGTGAAACCGCCGGCGTAACCGACCACGGTGCTGACCACGCCTTCACGCTGCCAGAAGCGACGTTCGGCGCCCCAGAAGCAGCCCAGACCGAAAATCGCAAAGTCGACGTCCTGGAAAAACGGGCCAAGCAGTGGGGTTTCTTCGAAGACGAAGTGCTTTTCAGGCAGGGTCATCGCGGTTTCGCGGCCGGGCAGAGCTTGTTCTTTCGTCGGGAGCACGTTTTTGTTCACCAGAATTTCCGAGCGCAGAACCATGATCGTTCCTCTCAGTCAGGATGGGATGTAAAAAGTCAGACCGCCAGTGTGCCGAATGATGCCCGATTTCGCACTATTCAAATGTGGGGGCGACGGTGCGACGATTCGACCTGCTCGCGAAAGCGGTGTGTCAGGCGACGATGATGTCGACGGCTATAACGCCTTCGCGAGTAGGCTCGCTCCCACAGGGGGGCTTCGACAGATGGGATTTAGAGGCAGAGCGGCCCGCGCGGGTAGCGTTTCAACGCTTGGATGAGTTCTGCGCCCGGGATCGGCCGGTCGAACAGGTAGCCTTGGCCGACATCGCAGCGATGACGACGCAGGAACGCCAGTTGCTCGGCAGTCTCGATGCCTTCTGCCACAACCTTGAGTTTCAGGTTGTGGGCCATGGCGATCACCGCGGAGGTGATTTCCATGTCGTCCTGGTTGTCGGGGATTTCGTGGATGAAGCTGCGATCGATCTTGATGATGTCGATCGGGAATTTCTTCAGGTAGCTGAGCGATGAATAACCAGTGCCGAAGTCGTCCATGGCAAGGGTCAGGCCCAGACGCTTGAGCTGATCGAGCTGCAAGTGCGTGTCTTCGGTGGCTTCCAGCAGCAGGCCTTCGGTCAGTTCCAGTTCGAGCAGATTGGCCGGCAGCGCTTCTTCCTTGAGGATCTTGGCGATGGAGGCGACCAGATCCGGGTCGGAGAACTGTTTCGGTGACAGGTTGATCGCCACCTGCAGATTGCCCATGCCGGCGGCGGTCAGGGCCTTGCTCATGCGGCAGGCCTGACGGGCGATCCACTTGCCGATCGGAATGATCAGGCCGGTTTCTTCGGCGACGCTGATGAACTGATCCGGGCGGATCATCCCGCGCTCCGGGTGGTTCCAGCGCAGCAGCGCTTCCATGCCCAGCAGGCGACCGCTGCGCAGGCACAGCTTGGGCTGGTAGAACACGTCGAGCTCGTTCTGGGTCAGGGCGCGGCGCAGGTTGTTCTCGACGAACAGCTTGTAGCTGGCCTCGGCGTTCAGCGCTTCGGTGAAGACTTGTACCTGATGTTTGCCGTTGGCCTTGGCCTTGTGCAGCGCCAAACCTGCGTTGCGCATCAGGGTCTGCGGATCGCGGCCATGCAGCGGCGCGCACGCGAGGCCCACCGAGCCGGTGACGCTGATCAACTGATTGTCGACGAACATTGGCTTGTCGAGGGTTGTCAGCAGTTGGCTGGCGATCTGCTGGCCGGTCTCAAGGTCGGTGTTGTCGAGCAGGACAGCGAATTCGTTACTGGCGAACCGCGCAAGGCTGCCGCTCGGGCTCAGGCTGTTGCGCAGGCGCCGGGCGAGGCTGATCAACAGTTTGTCGCCGGTCTGGTGGCCGAGGCTGTCGTTGATCCGCTTGAAATTATCGATGTCCACCAGCAACAGGCTGATCGGCGTATCGCTGTCGCGGGCGAAGCGTTCGTCCAGGTTGCGGATAAACGCCGGGCGGTTGCCGAGGTTGGTCAGGTTGTCGGTGTAGGCCAGACGCTCGATGCGCTGCTGCGCCAGTTTGGTCTGGGTGATGTCTTCGTAGATGCCGATGTAGTGGGTCAGCTCGCGGTTGTCGCCATACACCTTGGAGATCGACAACTGGCCCCAGTAAGGTTCGAGGTTCTTGCGGCGGCTTTTGAATTCGCCCTGCCAACTGTTGCTCTTGGCCAGCGCCGAGGGCGCGTCGAACAGCAGTTCGCTGAGGTTTTCCAGGGCCGGCAGTTCCGACAGGCGCTGGCCGTGGACTTCCTCGGTGGTGTACTGGGTGATCGCGGTGAAGCTCGGGTTGACGTACTCGACCACGCCGTCGCAGTTGACCAGCAAAAAAGCGTTGGCGCTTTGCTCGACCGCCCGCTGGAACAGGTGCAGGGCGCTGGTGGCAGTGCGGCGGTTATGGTTGTTGATCACTTGCGCGAACTGGTCGGCGAGCTCACCGGCGAAGGCAATCTCGTCGGACTGCCAGGCGCGGGTGACGCCGGTCTGTGCCAGACACAACACGCCGACCACATGGCCGTCGACGCGGATGCTGGCGTCGAGCATGGCATTCACGTCGCGCGGGCGCAGGGCTTCGGCCATCTCACGGGTGCGTGGGTCGCGCATTGCATTGTGCGCATCGATGGCGCGGCTGCTGTGCAGCGCTTCCATGTAGTCGGGGAAGCTACTGATGTCGATCACGTCCGGGAGGATGTATTCCTGGGTCGCGCGGTGGTAAGCCGAGATCGGCACCAGTTGCTGGCCTTCGAGGTTCCACAGGCTGGCGCAATCGATTTCGTAGATATCGCAGGCGCAGCGGGTGATCAGTTCGGCGGCTTCTTGCAGCGAGTTGTGCGTGCTGTAGCGCTGGCGCGCGAGCAGTAGAATCAGGTCTTGCTGGGCGCGTACGCGATCCAGGTGCTGCAGTTGTTCTTGCTGGGCGCGCTGGTTCAGTTCAAGGGCGATTTGCAGGCGCGAATTCTGGGTTTCGAGGTCGACGCAGGGCACCTGCGGCACTTCGTAGAACACATCATCGACCGCCAGCAGATAGCCGCGCAGCAGGTGACGATTGTGTTGTTTGTAGGCTTCGCCCAACTCGAGGATGTTCAGCTTGCCTGCGGTGGTGTGCAACGTGTAGCGCACCAGATAATGCGGGCTGTCACGCAGTTGCTGCTGGATCGCGTCATGCTGTTGATAGCGTGCTTGCGGTTCCATCAGGCTGGCGTAGGGTGAACCGACCAGAGCACACAGCTCAACGGCTGGTTGACCGAACTGGCGTTCGCAGTTGGGATCAAGAAACAGCATCGCCCAGCTGGCTTCATTCAAGCGCTCGAAACGCAGCATGCCGAGCCGCGAGGGCACGGGCAACTGCGTCACTACCTCGGCCACCATACAGCTGGCGGCATCGGGTTGGCTCTTCATGAAGGGAACTCGCTTGGAAATATGCTGAACGCGCCGGGCTCTCGCCCTTTTTACTGTTGCCTACGGCAAGGTTGCATCATTGCGGCACTGACTGACAAGAGTGATGAAGGCCAAGTGCTATAAGAATGTGTCGGCTGCGTCGGGCATTTCTCCAGCGTCTCTTGGAAAACAGCAAAAGATCGCAGTCTGCGACAGCTCCTACAGGCACCGCGATCCCATGCAGGCGCTGCCGAAGGCTGCGATTTTTCAGGGATCAACGCAGTTTTATGACGATCGATTGCAGCTGTTTGCCATCCCGATCGTGGTAATTGACCAGAATCTGATCAGCCTCAACCACCACATGAGCAAAGTTGTCCTCACTCACCACTTGGCTGGTCAGCTCATGCCGATAATCGCCCGCTGCTGTGCGCGTCAGCGGTTGATCGAGAATGAACGTGGACGCCTTGGCGTACGGCAAGAGTTTGCTGTTGCACAGCGGCGAGGAAACGATGGTGTGGACTTCGAAGTCCGGGTCTTCGCTGTGGGTCAGGCGCGCGGTCAGCGAGCCATGTACGTCGCCAGAGATGAACACGACATTCTTGATCTGCCGCGTGCGGATGGTTTCCAACAGGCGCAGGCGCTGTTCCGGGAAGGCTTTCCAGGCGTCATCGCCATGCAGTTTGCGATCGGGGTAGAACATCACGCTGGTGACCACGAACTTGATCCGTGCCGGGCTGTTGATCAGCCATTTGAGTAATGCCTGTTCCTGAGCCTCATCAAGGATGCGTCGATCATCGGCCGACAAGTTGCGACGCGTGCGGCTGTCGGTCACGAACCATTCGATATCACCGTCGCTGAATTGATACCAGTAATGCTCAAGGATCGAGCGATTGATCACCCCGTCAGTGGTGAGTGGATGTACCGGGCTGTGACTGGCTTGATACAACTCATAGGCGGCCATGGCATTGCGATATAAATCGCCATCGGACTTGCCGGCATTGGCGGGCCAGTTATCTTCGATTTCATGATCGTCGAGAATCATGTAAGTCGATATGCCAGACATCAGCCGTTTAATATTCGGTTGGGAGAAGGCTGCACGGTATTTTGCAAGTATGTCGTGGTATTCACGATCCGGCGCGATCAAGTTCATATCATCGACATAGATTTGATCGCCGGTCATTAACGTTGCGCTGATCGGCGGTTGTGCACCTTCAATCAATTGATTGATTGAAGCAAAGATCCGGTCACCCAGTAGCGGCAGCGATGCAATGCCGGCGGTCATGCGCAAGTAGCGGCAAGAACCGACGATGTAAGCCCTTGCCTGCAAGGCTTTGCTGGAGCGGGTGCGAAACCGGTAGATCTCCCTCGGCCACTGCAGCGGTAACTCCGCCACACTGTCCAGGGTGTGCACCGGATTCATCGGGCTGAACCAGCCCGCCTGATATTCATATTCGGTATCGCCGCTCAAGTTGTTGAGCGCGAAAACTTCCGACATGTCTCGAAGTTCATTCAATTGGACAAAAATGGGGGGTGACCATTGTTGTGTTTCAGCGATGCGATAACGAATTGCAGCAAATACATTTGCGTTGTTTCGTCTGTCGCCACGAATAAATATCCGTGCGTGGTTAGTTGTGGTGTGGCCGATGATTGGGCCGATAACGGGTTTTAACATGTCGAATCCATTCGAATGATTACTAAAAGGGTATGTGTTGATTATAAGTTGCAATGGGGGTAACTATTCCGCGCCAAGGTTAGTTGCACCGGGAATAAAAAAGATCGGCGTGAAGCCGACTCGGGTTGTGGCTGATGTCAGCGCAATCTGTAGGAAAAAACAAAGCCTGGTTTTTTCAGGCAAAAAAAAACCCCGTCAATTGACGGGGTTGAGGTACGAGCGTGTGGCGCTCGAAAACGTGAAACACAAGCGGCCCTCCGTTATCAGAGGGCCGCTTGGGATTACAGCAGGATGGTGCGGATGTCCGCCAGCAGGCTGCCCAGACGCTGGGTGAAGCGTGCGGCAGCGGCGCCGTTGATCACGCGGTGATCGTAGGACAGCGACAGTGGCAGCATCAGTTTCGGCTGGAAGGCTTTGCCGTCCCAGACTGGCTGGATGGTGGCCTTGGAAACACCGAGGATCGCCACTTCCGGCGCGTTGACGATCGGCGTGAAGCCGGTACCGCCAATGTGGCCGAGGCTGGAAATGGTGAAGCAGGCGCCTTGCATGTCGTCAGCGGTGAGCTTCTTGTCGCGGGCTTTGGCAGCCAGCGCAGCAGCTTCAGCAGCAAGCTGCAACAGGCTCTTCTGGTCGACGTTCTTGATGACCGGTACCAGCAGGCCATCCGGGGTGTCGACGGCGAAGCCGATGTTGACGTATTTCTTGCGAATGATCGCTTTGCCGCTTGGCGCCAGCGAACTGTTGAAGTCCGGCAGCTCCTTGAGCATGTGTGCGCAGGATTTGAGCAGCAGTGGCAGGATGGTCAGCTTGACGCCAGCCTTCTCTGCAACGGCTTTCTGCGCCACGCGGAACGCTTCCAGCTCGGTGATATCAGCCGAATCGAACTGAGTCACGTGCGGGATGTTCAGCCAGCTGCGGTGCAGGCTCGACGCGCCGATCTGCATCAGGCGAGTCATCGGCACTTCTTCGATTTCGCCGAAACGGCTGAAGTCGACGACCGGAATCGGCGGGATGCCCGCGCCACCGGTTGCGCCAGCAGCCGCGGCCGGTGTTTCCTTGGCCTTCTGCATCATCGCTTTGACGTAAACCTGCACGTCTTCTTTCAGAATGCGACCGTGTGGACCGCTGGCGCCAACAGCGTTCAGCTCGACGCCGAACTCACGGGCCAGTTGACGCACGGCAGGGCCGGCGTGAACTTTCGCGCCTGGCTTGGCCGGTGCGGCGGCTGGAGTGGCAGCAGGTGCAGCAGGTGCAGCAGGTGCAGCGGCAGCCGGAGCAGCAGCGGCTGGTGCTGGAGCACTTGGCGCAGCGGCCGCTGGAGCCGGGGCAGCCGCAGGGGCCGCGCCTTTGACTTTGAGCTTGAGGATCAGGTCGCCGGTGCCGACTTCGTCGTCCAGCTTGATGGAAACGCTTTCCACCACGCCAGCGGCAGGCGATGGAATTTCCATGCTGGCCTTGTCGGATTCCAGAGTGATCAGCGATTGATCAGCCTCGACGGTGTCGCCAGCCTTGACCAACACTTCGATGATCTTGGCCTTGCCGGCCGAACCGATGTCCGGCACGTGGATGTCCTGAACGCTGTCGGCAACCGGTGCAGCCGTGGCTGCCGCAGGAGCCGGTGCAGCGGCAGCGGCTGGCGCAGCAGCCTGAGCCGGAGCGGCCGCAGCCGGGGCCGCAGCGCCCGCCACTTCCAGATCCAGAATCAGGTCGCCGGTGCCGACTTCGTCGTTGAGCTTGACGCTGATGGCCTTGACCACGCCCGCGGCAGGCGACGGGATTTCCATGCTCGCCTTGTCGGATTCCAGGGTGATCAGCGATTGATCAGCCTCGACGGTGTCGCCGACCTTGACCTGGATCTCGATGATCTGGGCCTTGCCCGACGAGCCGATGTCCGGCACGTGCACTTGCTGAACCGAAGCGGCAGCAGGTGCAGCGGCTGGTGCGGCGGCAGCAGGAGCAGCAGCCGGTTTGGCTTCAGCTTTTGCAGCAGGCGCAGCGGCAGGGGCCGCTTCAGCGGCGCCCTCGACTTCCAGCTCAAGCAGTTCGTCGCCTTCTTTCAGGCGGTCGCCCAGCTTCACTTTCAGGCTTTTGATGACGCCGGCTTTCGGGGCTGGCACTTCCATGCTGGCCTTGTCCGATTCCAGGGTCAGGATGCTCTGGTCGGCTTCGATACGGTCGCCGACCTTCACAAACAGTTCAATTACTTCACCTTCACCGCTGCCGATGTCAGGTACGCGAATGAGTTCGCTCACAGAGTTTCTCCTCAGCAGTCCAGTGGGTTGCGTTTTTCCGGGTCGATGCCGAACTTGGTGATGGCTTCAGCCACGACCTTAGGTTCGATATCACCACGGTCAGCCAGTGCTTCCAGGGCTGCCAACACCACGAAATGACGGTCGACTTCGAAGAAATGACGCAGTTTCTTGCGGCTGTCGCTGCGGCCGAAACCGTCGGTGCCCAGGACTTTGAATTCCTTGGACGGTACCCACTGACGGATCTGCTCGGCGAACAGCTTCATGTAGTCGGTGGATGCGATGACCGGACCTTTACGACCGCTCAGGCATTCTTCGACGTAGCTCTGCTTAGGCTTCTGGCCAGGCTTCAGACGGTTGCTGCGCTCTACGGCCAGGCCGTCGCGACGCAGTTCGTTGAAGCTGGTGACGCTCCACACGTCGGCGCCGACGTTGAACTCTTCACGCAGGATCTTCGCCGCTTCACGCACTTCACGCAGGATGGTGCCGGAGCCCATCAGCTGTACGTGGTGTGCCGCTTCGCGGGTGTCTTCTTCGAGCAGGTACATGCCTTTCTTGATGCCTTCTTCGGCACCGGCCGGCATGGCTGGCTGCTGGTACGATTCGTTCATCACGGTGATGTAGTAGAAGATGTCCTGTTGCTCTTCGGTCATCTTCTTCATGCCGTCCTGAATGATCACCGCCAGCTCGTAGCCGTAGGTTGGATCGTAGGTGCGGCAGTTCGGGATGGTCGCGGCCAGCAGGTGGCTGTGACCGTCTTCGTGCTGCAGGCCTTCACCGTTCAGGGTGGTCCGGCCGGCGGTGCCGCCGATCAGGAAGCCACGGGTACGGCTGTCGCCAGCGGCCCAGGCCAGGTCGCCAATACGCTGGAAGCCGAACATCGAGTAGAAGATGTAGAACGGCAGCATCGGCTGGTTGTGGCTGGAGTACGAAGTACCTGCAGCGATGAACGAGCTCATGGCGCCTGCTTCGTTGATGCCTTCTTCAAGGATCTGACCTTTCTGGTCTTCCTTGTAGAACATCACCTGGTCTTTATCGACTGGCTCGTAGAGTTGGCCGACGGACGAGTAGATACCCAACTGACGGAACATGCCTTCCATACCGAAGGTACGGGCTTCGTCCGGGATGATCGGAACGATGCGCGGGCCGATTTCCTTGTCCTTGACCAGTTGCGCGAGGATCCGCACGAACGCCATGGTGGTGGAAATTTCACGGTCGCCCGAACCATCGAGGATGGCTTTGAGGGTGTCCAGATCCGGCGTCGGTACGCTGAAGCTCTGCGCGCGGCGCTGTGGTACGAAGCCGCCCAGTGCAGTGCGGCGCTCGCTCAGGTAGCGGGCTTCGGCGCTGTTTGGCTCTGGCTTGAAGAACGGCAGGTTCTCCAGCTCTTCGTCTTTTACCGGAATGTCGAAACGATCGCGGAACAGCTTCAGGCTTTCAACATCAACCTTCTTGGTGTTGTGCGCGGTGTTTTTCGCTTCGCCGGCACCGGTGCCATAACCCTTGATGGTCTTGGCCAGGATGACGGTAGGTTGTTCTTTGTGGTTGACCGCTTCGTGGTACGCCGCGTAGACCTTGTACGGGTCGTGGCCGCCACGGTTGAGTTTCCAGATCTCGTCGTCGGACAGGTCTGCAACCATTGCCTTGAGTTCAGGCGTGTTGAAGAAGTGTTCGCGAACGAACGCGCCGTCTTTGGCTTTGTAGTTCTGGTACTCGCCGTCGATGACTTCGTCCATGCGACGTTGCAGGATGCCGTCGACGTCTTTGGCCAGCAGTGGGTCCCAGAAACGGCCCCAGATGACTTTGGTCACGTTCCACTGAGCACCGCGGAACACGCCTTCGAGTTCCTGGATGATCTTGCCGTTGCCGCGAACCGGGCCGTCGAGGCGCTGCAGGTTGCAGTTGATGACGAAGATCAGGTTGTCCAGCTTCTCGCGGCCGGCCAGGGAGATGGCGCCCAGGGATTCCGGCTCGTCGCACTCGCCGTCGCCCAGGAAGCACCAGACTTTCTGTTTGCCTGGCTGGATGAAACCGCGGTGTTCCAGGTACTTCATGAAGCGAGCCTGGTAGATCGCCTGGATCGGACCCAGGCCCATCGATACGGTCGGGAACTGCCAGAAGTCAGGCATCAGCCAAGGGTGCGGATAGGACGACAGGCCCTGACCGTCGACTTCCTGGCGGAAGTTGTTCATCTGGTCTTCGGTGATGCGGCCTTCCATGAACGCGCGGGCGTAAACGCCTGGCGAGGTGTGGCCCTGGAAGTAGATCAGGTCGCCGCCGTGTTCGTCGGTCGGGGCCTGGAAGAAGTAGTTGAAGCCGATGTCATACAGGGTCGCACTGGAAGCGAAGCTGGAGATGTGACCACCCAGGTCAGAATCTTTCAGGTTCGTACGCATTACCATGGCCATCGCGTTCCAGCGTACCAGCGAGCGAATGCGGCGTTCCATGAACAGGTCGCCAGGCATGCGTGCTTCGTGGGTAACGGGGATCGTGTTGCGGTAAGGCGTGGTGATGGCGTAAGGGAGCTGCGAGCCGCTGCGGGTCGCGAGTTCGCCCATACGGGTCATCAGATAGTGAGCACGGTCTTCGCCTTCTTTGTCGAGAACCGATTCCAGGGCGTCCAGCCATTCCTGGGTTTCGACGGGATCGAGGTCTTGCATGGCTTGCTCCAGGGCGGAAAGGCTTCCAGAATCGGTTGCCTGAGTTTGCGACTGGCCTTGTGGGCAGACGATTTAAAATTCTTGGATTGCCGACAGGTTGTTCCGGCGGCGTGTAGTTTTACTACAAATCTTCCGGCATTTCAGCCTTTCGAATGTATAGACGAGTAGTAAAACTACAGATGAAAGGCTTGTGGCCTCCGACTGCGTTGTGAGAATAATCGTTAAGGTTGGTCGATTACCATCCGAAAAAGGTGAAATATTGATGCTGAATGCCAAAGAAGAAGAAATTTCAGCTATTTCTAACTTTTGTTCGACAGTCCTTCGCGTAGCGGGTTTTCACCATTCACTACAAGCGGCCATTTACACGCCGATCAAGGATAGACCATGACCCTGCCCGTGCTTGCCGAACTGCCTGCCATTCTCCTGCCGTTGGTCAGCCGATCGGAGCAGTCGTTCCGTACGGCCGTCGCCTCGCTTGAAGAAGATTATGGCTTTTCAAACTGGACGCCGGAGCGCTGGGCGCAATTTGCCCGCGTCAGCGCCGCCAGCGAGTTTGTCATTGAACAGAGCGTTCGTGACCCTTTGATGTTGCTGTCGCTGGTGCAGTCCGGTGAGCTCGACCGCGCCTTCGCGCCAGGTGAACTGTGCGCACAGATCGCCGCCGCCGCGAATGCCGCGCAGACCGAGGATGAGCTCGGTCGCGTACTGCGCCGCCAGCGCGCTCGTCATCAGGTGCGGATCATCTGGCGAGACCTGACCCGCCAGGCCGATCTGGTGCAGACCTGCCGCGATCTTTCGGACATGGCCGACGCCAGTATCGACCAGGCTTATCAATGGTTGTACAGCCGCCATTGCCAGCAGTTCGGCACGCCGACCGGGCGGCGCAGCGGTTTGCCACAGCAGATGGTCGTCCTCGGCATGGGCAAGCTCGGCGCGGTCGAGCTGAACCTGTCTTCGGACATCGACCTGATCTTCGCCTACCCCGAGGGCGGCGAAACCGTCGGCGTGAAGCGTGCGCTGGATAATCAGGAGTTCTTCATCCGCCTCGGCCAGCGCCTGATCAAAGCGCTTGATCCGATGACTGTCGACGGCTTTGTGTTCCGCGTCGACATGCGCCTGCGCCCGTACGGTTCGTCCGGCGCGCTGGTGCTGAGCTTCAATGCGCTGGAGCAGTATTACCAGGATCAGGGCCGCGACTGGGAACGCTACGCGATGATCAAGGCGCGGGTGGTGGCTGGGGATCAGGTGGCCGGCGCGCAGTTGCTCGACATGCTGCGGCCGTTCGTTTACCGGCGCTATCTGGACTTCTCGGCGATCGAAGCGCTGCGCACCATGAAGCAGCTGATCCAGCAGGAAGTCCGGCGCAAGGGCATGGCTGACAACATCAAGCTGGGTTCGGGCGGTATCCGCGAAGTCGAGTTCATCGCCCAGGCCTTTCAGTTGATCCACGGCGGGCGCGACCTGAGTCTGCAACAGCGTCCTCTATTAAAGGTGCTGAGCACACTGGAAGGGCAGGGCTATCTGCCGCCGGCGGTGATCAGCGAGTTGCGCGAAGGCTACGAATTCCTGCGTTACACCGAACACGCGATTCAGGCGATTGCCGACCGCCAGACCCAGATGCTGCCGGACGGCGCGCAGGATCAGGCGCGCATTGCCTTCATGCTCGGTTTCGCCGATTGGGAGGCCTTCCACGAAAAACTGATGTTCTGGCGCGGTCGCGTGGCCTGGCACTTCGCGCAAGTGATCGCCGATCCCGATGAGGACGAGGGCACTGAAAGCGAAGTGGTGGTAGGCGGCGAATGGTTGCCGTTGTGGGAAGAGGCGCAGGACGAAGAGGCCGCATGCCGCCAGTTGGAAGAAGGCGGTTTTGCCGACGCGACCAAGGCTTTGAAAGCATTGGCCGGTTTGCGCGGCAGTCCGCAACTGCGGGCGATGCAGCGTCTGGGCCGCGAGCGCCTTGATGCCTTTATTCCGCGCCTGATTGCGCAGGCTGTGGAGCATGACAATCCGGATCTGGTCCTCGAACGCGTGCTGCCGCTGGTTGAGGCGGTCGCCCGACGTTCGGCTTATTTAGTCTTGCTCACGGAAAACCCTGGCGCCTTGCGGCGGTTGCTGACGTTGTGCGCGGCGAGCCCGTGGATTGCCGAGCAGATCACCCGTTTCCCGCTGCTGCTCGATGAGTTGCTCAACGAGGGCCGGCTGTTCAAGCCGCCATTGGCGCCAGAACTTGCCGCCGAGTTGCGCGAGCGTCTGACGCGCATTCCTGAAGACGACCTCGAACAACAGATGGAAGCCTTGCGCCATTTCAAACTGGCGCACCGCTTGCGCGTCGCCGCCTCTGAAATCGCCGGCAGCCTGCCGCTGATGAAAGTCAGCGACTATCTGACCTGGCTGGCCGAGGCGATTCTGGAACAAGTGCTGGCCCTGGCCTGGCGCCAGACCGTGGCCAAATACGGCACGCCGCTGCGCACTGACGGCACGCTGTGCGATCCCGGCTTCATCATTGTCGGGTACGGCAAAGTCGGCGGCATTGAATTGGGGCATGGTTCCGATCTGGATCTGGTGTTTATCCATGACGGCGATCCGCAGGCGGAAACCGATGGGCCTAAGCCGATTGATGGGGCGCAGTTCTTTACGCGTCTGGGGCAGCGGATCATTCACTTGCTAACGGCGCAGACCAACTCCGGCCAGCTCTATGAAGTGGATATGCGCCTGCGGCCGTCCGGTGCGTCCGGACTGCTGGTGAGTTCGCTCGGCGCCTTTGCCCGCTATCAGGAAAATGAAGCGTGGACCTGGGAGCATCAGGCGCTGGTGCGGGCGCGGGTGTTGGTCGGCAGCCAGGATGTCGGCCAGGCTTTCGAGAAAGTTCGCGCGCAAGTATTGGGTAAAGCACGGGATCTGCCGAAGTTGCAGCAGGAAGTCAGCGAGATGCGCGCGAAGATGCGCGACAACCTCGGTAGCAAGAGAACTGCAGCCGGTACGTCGGCAAATGCCTTCGAGGCCGCGGTGCCGTTCGACCTCAAGCAGGACGCCGGAGGTATCGTCGATATTGAATTTATGGTGCAATACGCGGCCCTGGCGTGGTCGCACAGCCACCCGCCATTGCTGCGCTGGACCGATAACATCCGCATTCTGGAAGAGCTGGAACACGAAGGGCTGATGCCTGCCGAAGATGCCAGTCTGTTGCGCGAGGCCTATAAGGCCTACCGCTCCGCCGCCCACCGGCAGGCCTTGCAGAAGGATGCCGGGGTGATAACGGGTGACCAGTTTGCCGACGAGCGTCGGCAGGTATTGCGGATCTGGCGTGAGTTGGGGCTAAGCTGAAGTGCGCCAGTGAGTGCAATGAGATTCAAGTGTGGGAGCGAGCCTGCTCGCGAAAACGGAGTGTCAGTCGACATTGATGCTGGATGTGCCGGCCTATTCGCGAGCAGGCTCGCTCCCACAGTGGATCTGCGGTGATCGCAGATTTACGGCAAGACGAACTTACCATGTAGGAGCGAGCCTGCTCGCGATAGTGGAGTGACAGTCGACAGAAATGTTGAAGGTAATGACCCATCGCAAGCCGCCACATTCCCACAGTGATTCTCGAGGCGGGGAGGCGTAAATGCCTCCCCGGTTCGTTTTTGGAAACCACATGAATATTCTGATCGTTGGGCCCAGTTGGGTCGGTGACATGGTGATGGCGCAGACACTGTTTCAATGTCTGAAACAACGCCACCCGCAATGCGAAATCGACGTGCTGGCCCCCGAGTGGAGCCGGCCGATCCTTGAGCGCATGCCAGAAGTGCGCAAGGCCTTGAGCTTTCCGCTCGGCCACGGCGCGCTGGAACTGGCGACCCGTCGGCGCATCGGCAAATCCCTTGCTGGCCAGTATGACCAGGCGATCCTGCTGCCCAACTCGCTGAAATCGGCGCTGGTGCCGTTTTTCGCTGGCATCAAGAAGCGCACCGGCTGGCGCGGCGAATTCCGCTACGGCCTGCTCAACGACGTGCGCACCCTCGACAAAGAACGCTATCCGCTGATGATCGAGCGTTTCATGGCCCTGGCCTACGAGCCGAACGTCGAGTTGCCAAAACCCTATCCGCGCCCAAGCCTGCAAATCGACCCGGTGACCCGCGAAGCGGCGCTGGCGAAATTCGGTCTGACCCTCGACCGCCCGGTATTGGCCCTGTGCCCCGGCGCCGAGTTCGGCGAATCCAAGCGTTGGCCGTCCGAGCATTACGCGAAAGTCGCCGAGGCGCGCATTCGTGAAGGCTGGCAGGTGTGGCTGTTCGGCTCGAAAAACGATCACGCGGTAGGCGAAGACATCCGCGCGCGGCTGATTCCCGGTCTGCGAGAAGAGTCGGTGAATCTCAGCGGCGACACCTCGTTGGCTGAGGCCATCGACCTGCTGTCCTGCGCCGACTCGGTGGTGTCCAACGACTCCGGCCTGATGCACGTCGCCGCCGCGCTGAACCGGCCGCTGGTGGCGGTCTACGGTTCGACTTCGCCGGGCTTCACCCCGCCACTGGCCGAGCATGTCGAAATCGTCCGTCTGGGCCTCGAATGCAGTCCTTGCTTCGACCGTACCTGCCGTTTCGGCCATTACAACTGCCTGCGCCAGCTGATGCCGGACGCGGTCAACGATGCCTTGCAGAAATTGCAGGGCTCCGTGGTCGAGGTTCATTAAGTTGCGGGTACTGCTGATCAAGACTTCGTCGCTGGGCGACGTGATTCACGCGTTGCCGGCGCTGACCGACGCGGCCCGGGCGATCCCCGGGATCAAGTTCGACTGGGTGGTGGAAGAAGGCTTCGCCGAGATTCCAACCTGGCACCCGGCCGTCGACAAAGTGATTCCGGTGGCGATCCGTCGCTGGCGCAAAAACCTCTGGAAAACCATCACCAGCGGCGAGTGGAAGCGCTTTAAACAAAGCGTGCGGGCCAACAAATACGACTTGGTGATCGACGCCCAAGGCTTGCTGAAAAGTGCCTGGCTGACCCGTTACGTCAAAGCGCCGGTGGCCGGCCTCGATAAAGGCTCGGCCCGTGAGCCGATGGCTTCGCGTTTCTACGATCGTAAATTGGCCGTGGCCCGTGGCCAGCACGCGGTTGAACGCGTGCGTCAGTTGTTCGCCATTGCTCTGGGTTACGACTTGCCAAAAGGCCTGGGCGACTACGGCCTCAACGTCGAACGTCTGGTCGAATTGCCGCGCAAAAACGCTTTCGTGGTGTTCCTCCACGGCACCACGTGGGACACCAAGCACTGGCCCGAAGCCTACTGGCGCGAGCTGACCGAGCGGGTTGGTTATCTCGGCGTCGGCGTGAAACTGCCGTGGGGCAACCCGCTGGAGAAGGCCCGCGCCGAACGCATCGCCGCCGGCTTCAAACACGCTGAAGTGCTGCCGAAACTGAATCTGGCCGGTGTCGGCAAGGTGCTGGCCGGGGCTCAGGCCTGCGTGGCGGTGGACACCGGTCTGGGCCACCTTGCGGCAGCGCTGGACGTGCCGACGATTTCGTTGTTCGGTCCGACCAATCCGGGCCTGACCGGCGCCTACGGCAAACTGCAGATTCACCTGGGCAGCGATTTCCCGTGCGCGCCGTGCCTGCAAAAGAAATGTACCTATCAACCGACCGCGCAGGATGCCCGTCAGTTTGACCTGAAACGCGAGCAGCCTCTGTGCTTCACGCGTCTGAATCCCGAGCGTGTCGCCAGCCGACTGAGCACGTTGTTAATGGCTGAGGAGCTGCGCTGATGCAATTGGCTTTTGTCCTGTACAAATATTTCCCGTTTGGTGGTTTGCAGCGCGACTTCATGCGCATCGCCCTCGAATGCCAGAAGCGCGGCCACCAGATCCGCGTCTACACGTTGATCTGGGAAGGCGACGTGCCGCCCGGTTTCGAAGTGTTAGTGGCGCCGGTCAAGGCATTCTTCAATCACCGTCGCAACGAAAAACTCAGTGCGTGGATGGAAGCGGATCTGGCCAGGCGCCCGGTGGACCGCCTGATCGGCTTCAACAAGATGCCGGGTCTGGACGTCTATTACGCCGCCGACGGCTGCTTCGAAGACAAGGCGCAGAACCTGCGCAATTCGCTGTACCGCCGCTGGGGCCGCTATCGCCACTTCGCCGAATACGAGCGCGCGGTGTTCGCCAAAGACGCGAAAACCGAAGTGCTGATGATTTCCGAAGTGCAGCAGCCGCTGTTCATCAAGCATTACGACACCCCGCTTGAGCGCTTCCACCTACTGCCGCCGGGCATTGCCCAGGATCGCCGCCGGCCGGCGGATGCCGACGAGATTCGCACCGGCTTCCGCGCCGAATTCAACCTCAAGGACGACGACCTGCTGCTGGTACAGATCGGCTCCGGGTTCAAGACCAAAGGCGTCGATCGCAGCCTCAAAGCCTTGGCAGCGTTGCCCGCCGAACTGAAGAAACGCACCCGGCTGTTTGTAATCGGCCAGGATGACCCCAAATTGTTCCAGATGCAGAGCGCCACTTTGGGGCTCGGTGACAACGTGACGTTCCTCAAGGGTCGTAGCGATATCCCGCGGTTCCTGCTCGGTGCCGATCTGTTGATTCACCCGGCCTACAACGAAAACACCGGCACGGTGCTGCTTGAAGCGCTTGTCGCCGGTTTGCCGGTGCTGGTCAGCGCGGTCTGCGGCTACGCCCATTACATTGCCGAGGCGGATGCCGGGCGAGTGCTGGACGAGCCGTTCGATCAGACGCAACTGACGCAGTACCTGACCGATATGTTGAACGACGACGCTGCACGCGCGGCCTGGAGCCGCAACGGTCTGGCCTTCGCTGAGACGGCCGACCTCTACAGCATGCCGCAGCACGCGGCGGATGTGATTCTGGCGGAGCACGCTTAAATGAAGTTGATGCTGGCTGAACCGTTCAAGAGCCTCTGGGCCGGACGCGACCCGTTCGCCGAAGTCGAGGGCTTGCAGGGCGAGGTTTACCGCGAGCTGGAAGCCCGCCGGACATTGCGCACGGAAGTCGACGGCAACGGTTTCTTCGTCAAGATTCACCGTGGCATCGGCTGGGGCGAAATATTCAAGAACCTGCTCACCGCCAAGCTGCCGGTGCTCGGCGCGGGTCAGGAGTGGCAGGCTATCCAGCGTTTGCAGGAAGTCGGTGTGCCAACCATGACTGCCGTCGCCTATGGCGAGAAGGGCAGCAACCCGGCCGATCAGCACTCGTTCATCATTACCGAAGAGCTGGCGCCGACGATCAGCCTCGAAGACTTCAGCATTGACTGGATCAAGCAGCCGCCCGAGCCAAAGCTCAAGCGTGCGTTGATCGCTGAAGTGGCGCGCATGACCGGCATGATGCATCGCGCCGGCGTCAACCACCGCGACTGCTACATCTGTCACTTCCTGCTGCACACCGACAAACCGGTGACAGCGGGTGATTTCAAACTCTCGGTGATCGACCTGCACCGTGCTCAGACCCGCGCAAAAATCACCCGGCGCTGGCGCAACAAGGATCTGGCGGCCCTGTATTTTTCGGCGCTGGACATCGGCCTGACCCGTCGCGACAAACTGCGTTTTCTCAAAGGCTATTTCCAGCAACCGCTGCGCCAGATCCTGGCTGAAGAAGCGCCACTGCTGAACTGGCTGGAAGGCAAGGCCAACAAACTCTACGCGCGTAAACAGCGATACGGGGATGCGCTCTGATGGCGGGTTGGACTCTTGAGCCGCAATACAGCGATCTGGCCGAAGACTTCGGCAGCCTGGAAGCGGTATTTGCACTGCAAGGCGAGCGCCTGACCCGCGACCCGCTGTCCGAGGTCATTCGCGTGCAGCGCAACGGCGTCAACTATTACGTCAAGCGCTATGTCGGCGCCGGTAAAGGCTTGCGCCGTTACCTCGGCAAGCCACGGGTGAAGATGGAGTGGCAGAACCTCAAGCGCTTCGCCAAGTGGGGCATTCCCACTGCCGAGGTGGTGGCTTGGGGGTTGGAGCGACGCGGAGCGGCCTATGCCCGTGGCGCAATGATTACGCGTGAACTGCCGCGCACCGAAGACCTCTCGGCACTGGCCGAACGCAATGATCCCAAACTCAAGGATCGCGCCTGGGTCGACGGTATCAGCCGCCAACTGGCCGGCTTCACGCGGACCATGCACGATCATCGCTTCACCCATAACGATTTGAAGTGGCGCAACCTGCTGATCGACGATCAGGCGCAGCTGTTTCTGATCGACTGCCCGAACGGCGATTTCTGGCGCGGCTTCTGGCTCAAGTACCGGATCACCAAGGATCTGGCGTGTCTCGACAAGGTTGCCAAATATCACCTGTCGAACACCCAGCGTCTGCGCTTCTACCTGCAATACCGCGGGCGTGACCGGCTCAATGCTGCCGACAAAAAACGCATTCGCCACGTGGTGAGATTTTTCGAGGGACGCGAATGACTGATTTTCTGGCCGCTGTAGACCGTGCGCTGCTCGAACGCCACGGCCTCGGCACCTTCGACGCGTTGTGGGCCAAACAGCTCGAAGCGGTGGATGAACCGAACACCGACGGCGGCGGCTGGAGTAGCGTGTTTCGCCTGGAGCTGGAGGGGCACGGCTATTACCTCAAGCGCCAGAGCAACTACCTGACCCGCACCCTGCACGCGCCGTTCGGCGAACCGAGTTTTGCCCGCGAATTCCGCAATATCAGTCGCTACAACAAACTCGGCATTCCAGCGCTGCAAGCGGCGTTTTTCGGTGAGCGCAAGGTCAAGGGCGAGGTCCACGCGATTCTGCTGACTCGCGCGCTCGATGGTTGGGATGATCTCGACTCGCTGTTGCAGCGCTGGTCCCAGTTGAGTGCCGGGCAGCAGTCGGCGATTCTCAAAGCCTGCGGGCAATTGGCGCGCCGCCTGCACGGTGTGCGCCAGGTGCACGGCTGCTTCTACCCCAAACACATTTTTCTGCAGGCTGATGGCGACGGCTATCAGGCGCAGTTGATCGACCTGGAAAAGACCCGGCCTTTGCTGTTTGGCCTGCGTGATCGGGTCAAGGATCTGGAGCCGTTGCTGCGCCGTGCGCCGCAATGGAGCGAGGCGCAACTGCGTGAGTTGCTGGCGGCGTATCTCGATCAATCGACAGACAGTTCGCTGGTCGACAGTTGGGTCACGCGCCTGACGGTACGGCGCAGTCGCAAGGAGACCCGCTGATGCAGTTGTCCGACCTGAAAAACGCCGGACGTACACCGAGTCTGCCGCTGACAGTTGCTCTGGCGGATGCGGCGGGCCCCGCAGATTTGCAATTACTGAGTCTGCTGCGGGTGTTGCCGGGTCAGCGCTACGTCGGCGCAGGCGTCTGGCGTGGCCGGCCGGTACTGGCTAAATTACTGGTCGGTAGCAAGGCCGCGCGACATTTTCAGCGCGAGCTTGCCGGCGTCAAACTGCTCGCCGCCCAAGGCCTGACCACGCCGCTGCTACTGGCCGATGGGTTGCAGGACGGCGAGGGCGGATGGCTGCTGTTCGAATTGCTCGAAGATGCCCAAAGCCTGGGTGATGCCTGGCAACAAGTGGAATCGCTGCCAGTGCTGGCGGATGAACAATCGACGGTGCTGGCCGAGGCGCTCGGCGCGATTGGCCATTTGCACAGCAAAGGCCTGTGGCAGGAAGACCTGCATCTCGATAACTTGCTGCGTCACGACGGTCAGCTGTACTTGATCGACGGCGCCGGAATCTGTGTGGAAACGGCCGGTCAGCCGTTGTCGCGGCAAAAAGTGTTGGAGAACCTCGGGGTGTTTTTTGCCCAGTTACCCAAGTCACTGGAGCCGTTCACCGAAGAATTGCTGGTGTATTACCTACTGAGTAACGCCGAACATGCGTTGCCACTGGAAGCCTTGCAGAAGCAGATCGACAAGGTGCGCGCCTGGCGCCTCAGGGACTACCTGATCAAGGTTGGTCGTGAATGCACGCTGTTTAGCGTACAGCGCGGGGCGTTTGGTCTGCGGGCGATTCGCCGCGAGGAAGAAGCGGCGATGCTGCCGGTGCTGGAGCAGGCGGATGCGCTGCTGGATCAGGGGCATCTGTACAAGACTGGCGGTGCGGCCAGTGTCGGCAAGGTGGATGTGGCCGGGCGGCAATTGGTGATCAAACGCTACAACATCAAAGGCTTCGCCCACTGGCTCAAGCGTTTCTGGCGCCCAAGCCGCGCGTGGCATTCGTGGCGCGAAGGCAATCGTCTGGCGTTCCTCGGCATTGCTACACCCAAACCGCTGGCAGTGCGGGAAGAGCGCTTTTTGTGGCTGCGCAGCCGTGCCTACCTGGTCACTGAGTTTCTACCGGGGCCGGACATCATCGAGCGCTTTGCTCCGTACGTCGAAAGCGGCGCGGCGCCGGAAGCCGAGTTGCAGGCGCTGGATCAATTGTTCGCACGATTGATTGCCGAGCGCATCAGTCATGGCGACTTCAAGGGTCATAACCTGTTCTGGCACGAGGATCGCTGGGCGCTGATCGATCTGGATTCGATGTGTCAGCATGGTTCTGTCGCAAGTTTCGCACCGGCCTACGCTCGGGATCGAGCGCGGTTCATGCGCAACTGGCCCGAGAGCAGCGCGTTGCATCGAGTGATTGATCAGCGGTTGCCCAAAGACATTTCCAGCGCTGCCTGAATCCATTCGCCAGCAGGCTGGCTCCCACATTGGAAATGCATTCCCCTGTAGGAGCCAGCCCGCTGGCAATGAGGCCCGCTCAAACACTGCACATCCCTCCGGGAGAAACGGTGGACAAACTCCACTGACTTCTCCTACAGCTTCTACAGAAGCCATGAACTGTGCGGTGTTCAGCCCCGATGCTAGTTTGCCCAGACCACTTAGGAGGGCAAAACTTGACCATCAAAAAGGCTGTAGCACTGGGCGCCTGCTCGTGGATTTTATCCGGATGCGGCACCGCCGCCTCGGTACTGCAAATGGACGCCGACGTCGCCCGCGACCTGCGCAAGCAGAAAACCTACTGCCAATCGATTCCACGGATCTACAGCGGTCTGGCGTTCGATTTCTGCGTGTTGAACGCACCGCCCGACCCTACCGGGGTACTGCTGCCATTTGTGTTGCTGGACCTGCCGTTGTCCGGGGTGCTGGACACGGTGGCGCTGCCGTACACGATTTATCGACAGGCTACTGACGGCAATCTCAGTATTTATTGGCTTACGGGCAGTTATTGACGCCGCAGCCCTGAATTCTTCGGGTCGTTCACCCTGGGACAATTCGCACAGGGTCATTCCCGCCATGTTTACGCTATAATCCCGCCCTTTAGCTGTCTCTCGCCCGGTGCGAGGGCACATCAATTTTCAAGGCGCATCGCGCCTGCATGCAGACTAAAGAGGCTAGACCCCTGTGGCATTGACGATTCTTGGCCTGTCCGGCGCCCTTAGCCATGACCCTTCAGCCGCGTTGTACATCGACGGCAAGCTGGTGGCGGCGGCTGAAGAAGAGCGCTTCGTCCGCGATAAGCATGCAAAGAACCGCATGCCCTACGAATCGGCGAAGTTCTGCCTCGAACAGGCTGGCATCAAGCCGTCCGACGTTGACGTGGTGGCGATTCCGTTCGCCCCGATCAGCCTTTTCGGCAAGGCCCGCTGGCACTACGCCAAGCGCTACTGGTACGCCCCGGACCGCGCACTTGATGCGATCCTGATGGGCAACCGTCGCTACAAGCGCTATCGCAACAAGATCGTCTGGTGCCTGGAACAACTGGGTTTCGATCCGAAGAAGATCAAGATCGAGCCGGTCGAACACCACTTGGCTCACGCCTCCAGCGCCTACCACTGCTCGGGTTTCAAAGAGAAAACCGCGATTCTCGGCATCGATGGCAAGGGCGAATACGCCACGACCTTCTTTGGTTATGGCGAGAACGGCAAGATCCACAAGATAAAGGAATTCTTCGATCCGGATTCTCTCGGCGGCCTGTATGGCGCGATTACCGAGTTCCTTGGTTTCGAGATGCTCGACGGCGAGTTCAAGGTCATGGGCATGGCGCCTTACGGCGACGCCAGCAAATACGATTTCTCGCGTCTGGCCTCGTTCGAGAACGGCGAGCTGGTGATCAATACCGACTACGCCAACGTGATCGGCCTGCGTCGCTACAAAGAGAAGGGCAAAGGCTTCTACTTCTCGCCGAAGCTGATCGAGTGGCTGGGGCCGAAGCGCGAAGGCGACATCGCTGACGAACCGTACATCCACTACGCTGCGAGCATGCAGGCGCTGTTCGAGAAACTGGCGTTGCAGATGATCGACTACTACCTGGGCGATGTGCTCAAGGAAACCGGCAAGCTGGCTTTCGCCGGTGGCTGTGCGTTGAACGTCAAGCTCAACCAGAAAATCATCGCCCGCGATGACATCAAGGAACTGTTCGTACAGCCTGCTTCCGGCGATGCCGGCACCGCGGTTGGCGCCGCAGCCTATGTGTCCCACGCCCGTGGCGTGCCGGTCGAGAAGATGGAACACGTCTACCTCGGCCCGTCCTACAGCAACGAAGATGTGATCGCCGCGTGCGCCCGTCACGAGAACAAACCGACCTGGCGCAAGCTCGACAACATGCCCGAGCAGATCGCCAAAATCATGGTCGATGGCAACCCGGTGGCCTGGTTCCAGGGGCGCATGGAGTTCGGTCCGCGTGCACTGGGCGGGCGTTCGATCATTGGTTGCCCAAGCGTGGCCGGTGTAGCTGACCGCATCAACCACCAGATCAAGTTCCGCGAGCGCTGGAGGCCTTTCTGCCCGTCGATGCTCGACACCGTTGCGCCACAGATGATCAAGATCGATCACCCGGCGCCGTTCATGACCTTCACCTTCGAAGTGGCTGAAGAGTGGAAGACCCGCGTGCCGGAAGTCGTCCACGAAGATGGCACTTCCCGTGCCCAGGTGCTCAAGCGCGAATACAACCCGCGCTACTACGACATGATGAAGGCCCTGGAAAACCTCACCGGCAACGGCGTGTCGCTGAACACCTCGCTGAACCGTCGCGGTGAACCGATGATCTGCTCGCCGACCGACGCCCTGAACATGTTCTTCGGCTCTGATCTGCAGTACCTGATCATGGAAGACATTCTGGTGGTCAAAGAGGGCGCAAACGCTTATGACTCGCTCGGCTGAACGCCATGTGTTGCAGTTCTGTCACGGCTATGACGGGCCGTTCCTCGACTGCGCACGGCAATACGCCAGCCTGTTCGCGGGTACCGGTTATCGGGTGACCACGGTCTTTCTGACCGGGGCCGCCGACAGCGAGGTAGCCGCCGCGTGTGCTTCCGATGAAGTGTTGTTCATGGAATACAGCTCCAAGGCCATTCGTGGCCTGAAGCTGGGCGCCATCGGCGATCTGCGCAAGATCGCCGCTTCACGTAATTTCAGTTTCTGCATCGCCCATCGCTTCAAGCCGATCTATATCGCCTTGCTCGGCACTTCGCTGCCGGTGATTGGCGTGCATCACGCGTTTGACGATTACAAACGCGGCACGCGCAAGCTGTTCGCACATATTTTCCGCAAGCGCCTTAGTCTGCTTGGCGTCTCTGATGCCGTGCGCGACGACATGCGTCGTTGCCTGCCGAAGTGGCCGACCACGCGCATCCAGACCCTTTACAACCGTATTGACGTGGCTGCGCTGCAATTCAATCAGGTGTCGGCCCGTGAAGCCCGCGAGACTCTCGGTCTGGCGGCGGATGCGTGGATTGTCGGCAACGTCGGGCGGCTGCACCCGGACAAGGATCAGGCCACTCTGCTGCAAGGTTTTGCCGCGGCATTGCCGGGTTTGCCCGCTAATAGCCAGCTAGTGATCCTCGGCAAGGGCCGGCTGGAGCAGGATCTAAAGGAGCTGGCTCGCGAGCTGGGTATCGGTGACCGGGTGCTGTTTCTCGGACAGGTGCCGGACGCGCGTAATTACTTCCGCGCCTTCGATGTGTTTGCCCTGAGCTCTGATCACGAACCGTTCGGCATGGTGCTGCTGGAGGCCATGGCCGCTGGCGTGCCTTTGCTGGCCACCGCGTGCGGCGGGGCCAAGGAAGTGGTCGAAGGCGTGGGCATTCTGTTTCCGCTGGGCGATGCCGAACACCTTGCGCAAGGCCTGCAACATTTGGCGGGTATGGATGATCAGCAGCGCCTGCAATGTGCCGAGCTGATGCTTGATCGCCTGCGTGAGCGTTTCTCCGACCGTGCGGTGCGCGACACCTTCTGGCGTCTGCCGCAAGTTACCGATCTGGCACCGAGGGGCTGATGCTCAACCGATTTCAAGGCTGGCGCGAACGTGGCTGGTCGCCCGTCGACGCCTCCACCTATGCAACCGCCTGGCAGCGTTTTGGCGGCAGCGTCGCGACCCATCCACTGGTGGTCGAACGTCTGGCCGCGCTAGCCGGCATCCCGGTCCGTTATCTGGCGTGGGAGCAGGGCGGCGAAGTCAAAGCCGCGATCCCGACATGGGGCCGCGATCTGGCACTGTCCAAGGATGTACTCAAGCGCCACGGCAAAAAAGGCCTGTTCGACCTCGGCAACGCCGAGCTGATTCTGCCGGCCGCCGCGGACGCTCAAGCGCCATTGCGTCATCGTGGGCGCTACTTGTCGGCTCTCAACGAAAGCCGCTTCAGCGGCATGAAGTTGCAGACCGAACAATTGGCCATGGCCCGTACCCCGGAAGAGCTGTCGAAGAAGTTTCGCTACAACCAGCGCCGCGAACTGCGCCTGCTGGAAGAGGCGGGCGGTGTGGTGCGGCCGGTGGGCGAGTTTTCCAGTGCGGAGCTGGCCGCGATCTACTGTGATCTGTTCCAGCGCCGCTGGGGTTTTCCGGCCACCGGCGCGGCACGCATGGCCGAGGTGATCGAGCTGCTGCGGGAACTGCTGATCGGTTCGGTGATCTTCCTCAACGATGCGCCCATTGCCATTCAACTGGTGTACCGCGTCGAAGCCCCCGAGTGGATCAGCGTCGAGTACATCAACGGCGGCGTCGACCCTGAAACCCGTGAATTCAGCCCCGGCAGCGTACTGAGCTTTCTCAATACACAGGGCGCCTGGGAACACGCGCGGGCGCTGGACAAGCCGCTGCGTTTCTCCTTTGGTCGTGCCGACCGTGAATACAAGGATCGCTGGTGCAATCCTGTGCCGGTGTTCACCGTATGAGTCAGCCCATGAGCCGCAAACAGCAACTGCTCAAGCGTCATCGTCGCAATAAACGCATCACCTTGCTGATCGCCCTGCTTGTGCTGATCGCGCTCGGCGTGCTGGTCGCGTGGTGGTTGCCGCTGATACTCGCCGTGGTCGGCTGGATCGCCCACGAAGCGTGGTTTGCCGATCACTTGTTCTACTCGCCAAAAGACGATTACCAATACAGCTTCCCTCCGTACACCCCGCAGCCGAAAGTGCATCTCAGTGGCGAACAGTTACGTCTGGACGAGGGCGTTATGCTGCTGGACGAGGCCACGCTGATACTGGCGGTGCGCGTCAAAAGCACTTGGCTGGGGCGCTTTTTCGATCCGCGCGTCGAGCTGGTCGGTGGGACGAATCCTGATGCGCAAACCTTCGAGCGCGGCGTCAATGGCCTGCGTTACCTGAACCTCAGCGGTCAGGCGCAAGCCTTGTCGCAAGGCCAGTTGTGTCTGCGCGGGCGGTTCTGCCGGGTGGCCGGTGAGCCGGTGCTGTGGGCGCTGGAGCAACCGGACTATCGCCGTCAGCGCGTGATGGTGATTGCACCGCACGCCGACGATGCCGAACTGGCCGCCTATGGCTTGTACAGTCAGGCCGATACCGCCTGGATTGTCACCCTGACCGCTGGCGAAATCGAAGCCGAACACTATCAACAGATGGGCATGAACAAAGTCGAGGCGGCGCGGCTCAAGGGCCGTCTGCGTGCCTGGGACAGCCTTGCCGTGCCGCGATGGGCCGGCGTGCCGCAGGAACACTGTGTGCAGCTCGGTTATTTCTGCCTGCAACTGGCAGCTATGCAGGCTGCGCCGAATCAGGCGGTGGGTTCTCGGGAAGCTGACCTGAACGACACGCGACTGTTTCGTCAGTTGAATCCGTTCACTCTGCCGGGCGATGCCGACGGCGCACCGACCTGGAACAATCTGCTGGCCGATCTGCGTGAAGTGCTGCTGCGCGCCCGTCCGGACGTGATCGTGTTGCCACACCCGACACTTGATCCGCATCCCGATCATATCTGCGCTCAGCAAGCTGTACTGCAGGCCTTGAGCGGGCTCGACTGGCAGCCGACGTTGCTCGGTTATGCCAATCACTTGCATGACAACGATCGCTGGCCGATGGGGAACGCCGGCCAAGGCATCGCGCTGCCTCCGGCCTTCGATGCGACGGTGCCGATGCAGCCGCTGTGCCTGCCGTTGTCCATCGAGCTGCAACGCGACAAAGCCATGGCGCTGGGCATGATGCATGACCTGCAGCCACCGGCACCGTTCAAGCGCCGTTTGCGTCGACTGATCCAGCGTTTGCTCGCCTGTCGGGCGCCGTCGATGTATGGCGAAAACGAGTTTTTTCGAAAAGCGGTCAGACGCCAGGAATTGCTCTGGTTACTGAAGCAAGGTGAGGCTGGCGTCCACCGGGGAGAGTTATGAGTCAACGGTCAAAGGTTCTGCAGCTGCAACCTGACTACAACGTCAAAGCCAATGATTTCGCCGACCTGGCCGAGCAGATCGTCAAGGCGCTGCCATCGGATCGCTATGAAGTGACCGCAGCGTTTCTGCGGGGCAAGCCAGGACCCGGCGAGCCGGTGAGTCGCGCCGACCGTTCGGTGTATTTCGAATTTTCCGACAAGTCGCTCAAGGGCATGCGCCTGCGAGCGATGTGGCAGTTGTACAAGTTCTGCCGTCGGGAAAAATTCGACGTGGTGATCTGCAACCGCTTCAAGCCGGTGAACATGATGCTTACCCTCAACCGCTGGTTGAAGGTGCCGCTGTGTATTGGCATCTCCCACGGCTTTGGCGAGTACGATCGTTTCTACCGGCGCCGTCAGACCCAGCGCCTGATCGATCGGCACTGGCGTTTCGTCGGCGTGTCGCCGGCGGTCAAACAGTATCTGCTGGACTGTGATTGCGGCTTTACCGAGCAGAACACCTACGCCATCACCAATGCGATCGACATCGAGCAGGCCGAAGGCTTGCAGCACAGCCGCGAAAAAGCCCGCGAGCTATTGGGCATTGAGCCGAATGTGCGTTTGATTGGCGCGCTGGGGCGACTGGTCTCGGTCAAGGGCCACACCTATTTGCTCCAGGCCTTTGCCGCGCTGAAAGACAAATACCCGAACACTCAACTGGCAATTATCGGTGCCGGTCGCTTGCAGGCGCCGCTGGCGGCCGAGATCGAGCAATCAGGCCTGAGCGGTCGTGCGCACCTGTTGGGTTTCAAGGAAAACGCTCTGCAGTACGTGCGTGCCTTTGATATCTGGACCATGCCGTCGCTGGCCGAAGGCCTCGGCCTGGCCTTGCTCGAAGGCATGAGCGGACACCTGCCGGTAATCGCCTCGAACGTGCCGGCGATGCTGCCGCTGATCGAAGGGGCTGGCGGTCTGGCAATCACCCCCAAGGACGTGCCGAGTCTGGTAGCGGCACTGGATAACTATCTGGCGCTGTCGGACGACGAGCTCAAGGCCAAGGGCGAGCAAGCCTACCGCTATCTGCAGGAACAACATGATATCGAGGTGTTCCGTCAGGAGTACCTGGACCTGATCGACTCCGGCCTGGAACAGGCCCGCAAGGAGCAGCCGTGAGCGAAGAAAAAGCCATGAGCGCGATGCAACCCATCGTCACCGTCATCATCGCCTCGTACAACCATGGCCCGTACATTGAGGAAAGTATCCTCAGCGTCCTCAACCAGAGCTACAAAAACATCGAGTTGCTGGTGGTCGATGACGGTTCGCAGGATGACAGTGCCGAGCGCATCAAGGCGTTACAGGCTCAGCACGGTTTCGATTTTCGCGTGCAGCAGAATCAGGGCCTGACCAATACGCTGAACGGTGCCATCGCCCGCTCGAAAGGCAGCCTGATTGTGCCGTTCGGCTCCGACGACATCATGTGCCCGGAGCGTATCGCTACTCAGGTCGCCTACATGGATGGCAAGCCGGAGGTCGGCATCTGCGCCGGCAACATCGAGTTGATGCACGCCGACGGCAGCCTCTACCCGGAGAAGCGTCAGCGCCGCGATGTACCGTTCCGTCGCCTGGATTTCGATGACATGTTTCTGGAGCGCAAGCCGTATCCACCGGCGCCAACCCTGATGATCCGTCGTGAAGCACTGGACAAGGTTGGCGGATTCGATCCGACGATCCGGCTGGAAGACCTTTATATCGAGCTGAAGGTGACCCGTGCCGGTTACTTCATTGATGGCCTGAATGTGGTGATGGCGCGCTACCGCAAGCACGCCACCAACTCGTACAAGAATCATCGCTTCATGATCGAGAACATCCTGCGCACCTACGCGCAGTTCAGCGACCATCCGCTGTACGACGAAGTGCGCTACAAGTCGCTGAATTCGATGTTCCTCAAAACCGCCAACCGTGATCGCAAGCTGGCTCGGGAACTGCTGGCGCAGATCCCGTTCAAGGCATGGAACAAAAAGACCTGGCGCGGTCTGGGGCGGCTACTTTTTTCGCCGCTGGAAAAGGACTGAGGCAGCGCTCGCTCGCTTTCAGCGAGCGACTTTCTCCGACAGGCGCTTGTCGCCCTTCTGGCGCTGGCGCAACCAGTTCAGAAGCTTCCTGCCGGCGGCCATGCCCGGCAATTCGATGTAGAGGAAGGTCGCGCTGCTGATCAGAATCAGCAAGCAGGTGCAGATCGCCAGCAACGGCAGATACACCCAGGTTTCCCGTGCATCCACATGCACAATCAGCGGCAGACGCTGCACCATCAGCCACAGCACGAAACCATGCAGCAGGTAAGTGCTGTAGCTGATCTCGCCCAGCCAGCGGATGCTGCGTGGTTTCAAAACACCGAACAGGTTGTTGCCCGAAGCCACGATCACGAAGAACACCGACAGCAGCATGAGCGGCGCCATCTTGAAGGCTCGATTGAAGGCGGTGAACGCGATCACCAGGGCGAGCAGGGCGATGAAGCTGGCCAGACGTGACTGGCTCCACGCTAGCAGGGCGGGTCGCCGAATCCAGTATGCGGCGGCGATCCCTCCGAGGAAGCTGGCGAGGAAATGCTTCTTCAGCGAGTGTTCCCAGCCGACCAACTGATACAGCGCGTAAATGCCAATCAGGCACAGCACCACTTGCAGCCAGCTGCCGCGGTAAATGAACACCAGCGCCGCCAGTGGCAGCGCCAGATAGAAGAACACTTCGTAGGCCAGGGTCCAGGTGACGTTGGAAATCAACATGCCGGTCTGGTGATATTGATTGATGTCGGGCCGATCGAACGTCAGCCAGGCGAGGATCTGTTTGAGCAGCTCTGTGACCGGCTCTTTCAGTTCCCACTGCTGTAGATGGAACACGGTCACGAACACGATCAACATCAGGGGCAGGTAGAGTGGGTACAGCCGAAACAGTCGCGAAATCCCGAACGCCAGCCAGTCGTGCTGGCGGCCCTGGGTCAGCAGGCGGTTCCAGAACAGAAACCCGGTGATCATGAAGAACAGTGCGACGCAGCCCTGGCCGAGCATCGAGTAAAAATTGCTCGGTGGAAACGCGAAGACCCCGGTGCGCAGAAAGATCCAGGTAATGATCGCGTGGTGTACGAATACACCAAACGCCAGATAACCGCGCAGGCCATCGATGCTGGCATAGCGACTTTCACCGGAATGCTGCAGATGTCGGCTGATTTTCGGAACCGCGCGCACTAACAGGGCGGCGGATACGATGGCCAGCAGATAAGCTGCCAGCGCGATGAACGGATCGGTTTCGGTCATTAATGAACTCGGGCCGTCAGGTTTCCGGCCAGCACTTGCCTGTGCAGATTATCCACAGCGGAGGGTGACGCCGTCATGGCGTATCCCTGAAGCAGCGCATCGAGGTGATCCTCGAACAGCCAGCGCTTGTCGACGGTGTAACGTTGCATATGGCGCAAATTGCGCTGACGCAGCGAATGACTCAGTGCGCTCGGGTAGATGCGCAAATCCGCCAGATCAATCAGCCCGAACTCACCATCTTCCAGCACCAGCACGTTGCCCAAGTGCAGCGAACGGAAGTACACCCCTTTTTCATGCAATTGCGCCATGAATTTGCCGAAGCGCTCCACCAGCGCCTGACGCACGCCCGGGGCGGTGATGCTTTGCAGCACCTGGCGCAGCGTGTGACCGGGTAGCGGAGCGTAATGCACGGCGCTGCTGCCATCATCGAGGCGATACAGGTGCAACACTTGCGGGGTAGGAATGCCCATCTGCCGCAGTTGTTCACTGTTGACCGCGAAGCGCTCGGAGTAGGGGTTGAAGCTGCCGGAAGTGTACCAGCGCCGACGGCGGAACAGCTTCAGGAAGCTGCCATCGGCCAGGCGCAGGACTTTCGGGCCGAGGCCATCTTCTTCGATGATCTGTGCCGCGCTGCTCAATTGCTCCAGGCCTGTGGCCGAAAGCTTCTGCACCGGCAGGGTCAACAAGCGGCGAGCGCGCTGATTGATGCTGACGGCCGCGATCAGTGCCAGTGGAATCCACAGCAGGAACCAGTGCTCCTTGGGCCGCGAAATGATCCCGCCACCTTCGGTCAGCCCCGCGCCAATGCCGAACACCAGCAAGCTCGAGGCGATGATCAACAGCGGCTGGACCCGTTGGCGCCAACTGCTCAACAAGCCCCAGAACAGGAAAAACAGCCACGGCAGCAGGCCGAAGATCCCGACGTAATACAGAACGCCCAGGGCGAAGCTGTGGGGCTCCTGGAAGCTGTAACCCACACCGGGGTCGACCGACAGCGTGGCGCTGAAGCCATGTCCGACCCACGGATGGTCGGCAATCTTTTGCAGCACCTGCTGCCAGATTTCCAGACGGTAGGAGTCGCCACGCTCGATGATCATTTGCGCAAACAGGCTGAGGACTGTCGCACCGCTGATGGCCAATGCAATCAACAGCCTCAGTGAACGGCGGTTCCAGCAAATGAAGCAGAGCCAGACAGCGGCCATGGTCAGTGCCACCAGGGGGGTCCTGGATCCCGTGCCGATCACGGCCATGAACATGATCGCCATGGCTGGCACGCTCAGCCACATCATCTGGCGGCGTTTACAGGTCATGGTCACGGCTAGCCAGTACGCGCTGAAGAAGCCGAACAGGTGCGAACTCAGAAGCGGGTTGTCAAAAGCACCGCCGCCGATCAGGCGCATCCCTGGCTGGTAAACCTGGGCGAACTTGAACAAAAAGAACGTTGTGGCAATCAGGGCGACCAGCGCGGCGGTAAATAGCAAGGGTTGCAGGATATCGTTGCGATAACGCACCAACAGGTAGCTGCCTGCAAACAAGAGCACGGTATGCAGTGGCGGCTTGAACATCCCGCCGATCGGCTCATCGCCCGGGCTCCAGCAAAGGCTGAGCAGTGCCCAGGCGACGAACATTAAAAGCGCGATAAAGATTGGCTCGCGCAGCAGCTCCTTGAGCTCGCGCGGCCGCAGACACAGGGCGATCAATGTCGGAATGCTGAACAGCCCGTAAAAAAGTTTGTGGTGCAGACTTCGGCCCGGCAAAAAGAACAGCGCACACAAGAGCAAGAGATAGCCTGCGGGAAGAATCCACAGGCAGATGAAATCGAAAACTCGATTGGACGTACTGTTGAAGCCGCGAAGTTGCATGCTGTGAGATTCAATCCTGAAGTTGATCAACCATTCGGATGATGGCTATTTGATGCTGAAACCCTGCATAACAATAACAGCCTTTCGCCGATTGCCAGAACCCTGAAGAAGCTGTGCTAAAGTCAGCGTCCTTTTTATCGACTTTCGCGTGATATGACCGATTCCAGTCCCGCCGCAAGCCCTTCGAGCTTGAAAATCTACTTCCGCCTGCTCGGCTACGTCCGGCCGTACATCAGTCTGTTCCTGATCAGCATCGTCGGTTTTCTGATTTTTGCTTCGACCCAGCCGATGCTCGGTTACATCCTCAAGTACTTTGTCGATGGCCTTTCGAATCCCGAAGCGGTGCTGTTTCCAACCGTCCCCTACCTGCGTGACCTGCAATTATTGCAGGCAGTGCCGTTGCTGATCATCCTGATCGCCGCGTGGCAGGGACTGGGATCTTATCTGGGTAACTATTTTCTGGCCAAGGTTTCTCTCGGCCTGGTTCATGACCTGCGTGTGCAGTTGTTCAACAACCTGCTGGTTTTGCCCAACCGTTACTTCGACAAGCATAACTCCGGTCACCTGATTTCGCGTATCACCTTCAACGTGACCATGGTCACGGGGGCGGCAACCGATGCGATCAAGGTCGTTATCCGTGAAGGCATGACGGTGATCTTCCTGTTCGCCTCCCTGCTGTACATGAACTGGAAGCTGACGCTGGTGATGGTTGCGATTCTGCCGCTGATCGCCGTGATGGTACGCACTGCAAGCAAGAAATTCCGCAAACAGAGCAAGAAGATCCAGCTGGCCATGGGCGACGTCACCCACGTTGCTTCGGAAACCATTCAGGGTTATCGCGTGGTTCGCAGCTTCGGCGGCGAGGTCTATGAAGAGAAACGCTTCCTCAAGGCCAGTCAGAGCAACACCGACAAACAACTGCGCATGACCCGTACCGGTGCGATCTATACGCCGATGCTGCAACTGGTGATCTACAGCGCCATGGCGGTGTTGATGTTCCTGGTGCTTTACCTGCGGGGTGATGCCTCGGCCGGTGACATGGTCGCCTACATCACCCTGGCGGGTCTGTTGCCCAAGCCGATCCGCCAGTTGTCCGAAGTCAGCTCGACCATCCAGAAAGGTGTCGCTGGTGCTGAAAGCATCTTCGAGCAGCTGGACGTCACGCCGGAAGTCGATACCGGTACGGTCGAGCGCGATTCGGTCAGCGGTCGTCTGGACGTGCGCAACCTGAGCTTCACCTATCCGGACACCGAGCGCCAGGTACTCGACAACATCAGCTTCTCGGTCGAACCGGGGCAGATGGTCGCCCTGGTGGGGCGTTCGGGCAGCGGCAAGTCGACGCTGGCCAACCTGATTCCACGCTTCTATCACCACGACAAGGGCGAGATCCTCATCGATGGCGTGGAAATCGAGCAGTACAAACTGCTGAACCTGCGTCGCCACATCGCTCAGGTCACCCAGCATGTGACGCTGTTCAGCGACACGGTCGCCAATAACATCGCGTATGGCGATCTGGCCGGCGCGCCGCGTGAAGACATCGAGAAAGCTGCACGTGACGCCTACGCCATGGACTTCATTTCGCAGCTGCCCGAAGGCCTGGACACCCAGGTCGGCGAAAACGGCGTATTGCTTTCCGGTGGTCAGCGTCAGCGTCTGGCGATTGCCCGGGCGCTGCTCAAGAACGCGCCGTTGCTGATTCTCGACGAAGCCACTTCGGCCCTCGACACGGAGTCCGAGCGGCACATTCAGGCGGCGCTGGATCAAGTGATGAAGGGCCGCACCACACTGGTGATTGCGCACCGTCTGTCGACCATCGAGAAGGCCGATCTGATTCTGGTCATGGATCAGGGGCGGATTGTCGAGCGGGGTACTCACGATGCGCTGCTGGCGCAGAAAGGTTACTACGCACGCCTCAACGCCATGGGCCTGGATGCCCCGACCGAAGACATCGCCTGAACCGATAGCTGACCCTCCTGTGGGAGCGAGACTGCTCGCGATTGCAGTTGCAGACCCGACAACCCTGTCGGCGAATGCACCACCATCGCCAGCGGACTCGCTCCCACCGTTGTTTTTGCCATGCCCAAACGGGTCGAGCGCCATTGCGTCTAACGCTTGATCAGCCGTCTGCCTGCTCAAGAGGTGAGCAAAAAGCACACCTGTTTCATCCTGTTGCAGCCTGCGCGCAAGCCTTCGCCAACCCTGTGTTAATATCGCGCCCCTGTTCATTTTGTATGTGGGTTGCTCCATGAAGTTGTCCATGCCGCGATTCGATCAAGCCCCAGTATTGGTGGTCGGCGATGTCATGCTCGACCGTTACTGGCATGGTGGAACCTCACGGATTTCCCCTGAGGCACCGGTCCCGGTCGTAAAGGTCGAGCAAATCGAAGATCGTCCCGGCGGTGCCGCCAACGTTGCCTTGAACATTGCCGCGCTGGGTGCGCCGGCGTCGCTGGTCGGAGTGACCGGTGATGACGAAGCTGCCGACAGCCTGAGCAACAGTCTCAAGGGCGCGGGTGTGCGAGCGCTGTTTCAGCGTATTGCGCATCAACCGACCATCGTCAAGCTGCGGGTCATGAGCCGGCACCAGCAACTGCTGCGTATCGACTTCGAAGAACCGTTTGCGACCGATTCGCTGGCCCTCGCTTCGCAGGTCGACGATCTGCTTGAAGGCATCAAAGTGCTGGTGTTGTCCGACTACGGCAAAGGCGCGCTGAAAAATCATCAGGCGCTGATCCAGGCTGCGCGGGCCAAAGGCATTCCGGTGTTGGCCGATCCCAAGGGCAAGGATTTCTCGATTTACCGTGGCGCCAGTCTGATCACTCCGAACCTCAGTGAGTTCGAAGCCATCGTCGGTGGTTGCGCCGATGAGCACGAGCTGGTGAGCAAGGGCGCGACCCTGATGCACGACCTCGAGCTCGGCGCGCTGCTGGTAACCCGTGGCGAACACGGCATGACCCTGTTGCGTCCGGATCACCCGGCGCTGCACCTGCCGGCCCGTGCCCGTGAAGTGTTCGACGTGACCGGTGCCGGCGACACGGTGATTTCCACCCTGGCAGCGGCGATTGCTGCCGGTGAGGAACTGCCGCACGCAGTGGCACTGGCTAACCTGGCTGCCGGCATCGTGGTGGGCAAGTTGGGTACGGCGGCTATCAGTGCCCCGGAACTGCGCCGCGCGATTCAGCGTGAGGAAGGTTCCGAGCGTGGAGTGCTGGGGCTCGAACAACTGGTGCTGGCGGTAGCCGATGCCCGTGCGCATAACGAGCGCATCGTCTTCACCAATGGTTGCTTCGACATCCTGCACGCCGGACACGTGACCTATCTCGAGCAGGCGCGGGCCCAAGGTGATCGTCTGATTGTGGCGATCAACGATGATGCCTCCGTCAGCCGTTTGAAAGGTCCGGGTCGGCCGATCAACAGTGTCGATCGGCGCATGGCCGTACTGGCCGGTCTCGGTGCGGTGGACTGGGTGATCAGCTTCCCTGAGGGCACCCCGGAGAACCTGCTGCGCGAGGTCAAACCGGATGTGTTGGTCAAAGGCGGTGATTACGGCATCGACCAGGTGGTCGGCGCCGACATCGTCAAGGCCTACGGTGGTACCGTAAAAGTGCTTGGGCTGGTAGAAAACAGCTCGACGACCGCGATTGTGGAAAAAATCCGCGGTAACTGATTGAAGCAAAAAAAGATCGCAGCCTGTGGCAGCGCCTGCATAGTGATTCTTGTAGGCGCTGTCGCAGGCTGCGATTTTTTGTTTTTCAGGAGCTGACTTTCTTGCGCGGTACGATCTTCTTCAGCAATTGCCTGGCCTTGCCGCGCAAGCGCGCCAATCCTGTGGCCTTTTCCGGCGGCGTCAAACCCTGTTGGCGCAGCCAGTCCTTCCAGCGAATCCGCTCCTCGCGCACCAGCCAGCCATCCTGTTTGGCGAAGCTCTCGGCCAGATAAAGGCCACGGGTGCCTGCCGGATACAACTGGCCTTTTTTCAGCGTATAGAGCTCGGCCAGCGGCTCGCCGTCCTGCAACGGCATCAGGTAAAGGTCCGGACGTTTGCGGTCGAGTCTCGCGACCAGTTGATCGCCCTCAAGACGTTCATCGACATGAAACAGACTCAAGGATTTGGCTTCCTTGGGCACGTCCAGGCGCAGGTCGTAGATCAATTGCAGTGAGGCGGTCGGCAAATGCACGTAGGCGCGCGGCCGTTCAACCAGTTGCAGATTGGCGCAACGAATCGGGCGCGCCGAGCCGGACAGCGGTGTCAGGCGAAACGGCAGGGCTTCACGGTAATGCAGCGCGGACGCGTAGGGCGCCGGTAGCCAGGTGTCGTTGAAACGCCCGCCGAGCCAGCCTTCCGGAGTTTCCAGCAAACACTCTTCGGCGATTTCCTGAATGGCCGTGTGCAGCGGGATGTTCAGTTCGTGGGCCGGCACGTAACCGGAAATCAGCTTGAGCACGACATCGCCGCGATCCTGCCGCCGCTGGCGCACCAACACCCAGTAATCGCGATTTTGCCAATGCAGGGTCAGGCGCACCGAGACCCCGAGGTTGGCCAGTTCCAGCGAGAAGCGCTCGGCGTCCGCCACGCTGACCGGTTTACGCCGTTGCAAGGTCTGCGCGAAGTTCAGCGGCATGCCGACGCTCTGATAGGTCAGGCCTTCGGGCGTAGCTTCGACGAACAGCGGCAGGGTCTTGAAGTTGCTCGGGTTCTTTCTGATGAGCGTGCGCGGCATATCGGCTCCTGCTTAAGGCCGCGAGGCGGCGTCAGTGACCACGTAGGACCTGGGCAACGGTCGCAACGTTGTGGGCGAGGTGCAGCGGATTGATCGTCCCGACAATAGCACTGGCCACGCCAGGTTGCGCGAATAGCAATTCGAAGCTGGCGCGCACCGGATCGACGCCGGGGCTCAGGCAAACATGGCCGCTGGCCAAGGCTTTTTTCACCAGAATGGCTTTGCCGTGGGCAGCAGCATAGTCAATGACAGCTTTCTCGTTTTGTTCGTTCAGATTGTAGGTGACCATCGCGCAGTCGCCTTGCTCCAGTGCTTTCAAGCCACCCTCGACGGTTTTGCCGGAAAAGCCGAAGCCGCGAATCTTGCCTTCGGCCTTGAGCGCTGCGAGCGTGGCATAGACCGCTTCGTTCTCAAGGATGGCCATGTCGTTGCCGTCGGAGTGCACCAGCACCAGATCGATGAAATCCGTTTCCAGACGTTGCAGGCTGCGTTCCACCGACATCCGCGTGTGCGCCGCGCTGAAATCGTGGCGCGACAGGCCGTCGGCAAATTCTTCGCCGACTTTGCTGACGATCACCCAGTCTTGACGTTGGCCGCGCAATAACGGGCCGAGGCGCTCTTCGCTGCGACCGTAGGCCGGCGCGGTGTCGATCAGGTTGATGCCCAGATCGCGCGCCTGTCTGAGCAGCATGCGCGCTTCGTCGTCATCGGGAATCTGAAAGCCGTTAGGGTATTTCACGCCCTGGTCGCGGCCCAGTTTGACCGTGCCCAGGCCTAGCGGCGAAACCATCAGGCCGGTACTGCCCAATGGGCGGTGCAAGTCGTGCAGGGTCGCAATGGTCATGGCAGCAGCTCCTCCCAGGCGGGTACGCCCAATGGCGGTTTTGGCAGGGCCGGCAAAGGTTCGCTGGCTTGCGGCTGGATGCCGTCGCGTTGCAGCGAAGCAATCACGCGATCAGCGAAGTCTGGCGCCAGCGCCAGTTTGGTTGGCCAACCGACCAACAAACGCCCTTCTTCGGCGAGGAAGGCGTTGTCCGGGCGCGTCAAACCGGTTTGCAGCGGCTCGGCACGGTCGACGCGCAGCGTCGCCCATTGCGTGGTGCTGAGGTCGATCCAAGGCAGCAACTGCGCGATTTCTTTTTGCGCGGTGGCGATCTGTTCGGCCGGCTCGCGGTTCACGCCTTCGCTTTCGGCGATGTCGCCGCCCATGTACCAGACCCACTGGCCATCAGCTGCCGGATGAGTTGTCACTGTGATGCGCGGTTTGGTGCCGCCGCCCAGGCAGTGGGCATACAGCGGTTTCAGGCCCGGGCCTTTGGCGAGGATCATGTGCAGTGGCCGGCGTTGCATGGCCGGGTGGCTCAGGCCGAGGGCGGTGAGCAGGTCGGCGGTGCCGGCACCGGCGCTGAGAACGATGCGCTGGGCACGGATCTCGCGGCCGTCGACCTTCAGGCCGACCAGCACGCCAGCCTCCAGCAGAGGCTCGATGGTTTGCCCGGCAAGCAAGCCGTCGCCCGCCAGGTCGGCCAGGCGCTGGATCAGGCTCGGCACATCTACTACCAGTTCGGCGAGGCGATAGACTTTGCCCTTGAAGCGTTTGTCTTGCAGGGCCGGTGGCAATTGGTCGCCCTTGACCTGGTCGACGCGGCCACGTACGGCTTTGCTGGCGAAGAAACTGGTGAGGTTGCCGGCGAGGGTGCCCGGCGACCACAGGTAATGCGCTTCGGACAGCAGGCGCACGCCGCTCAGATCCAGCTCGCCATCACCGGCCAGCGCTTCACGCCAGCGTCGTGGCATGTCGGCGATGGCTTCCGAGGCGCCGGTCAGCGCGCCGTGCAACGCGTACTTGGCGCCCCCGTGGATGATGCCTTGGGATTTCACACTCTGCCCGCCGCCGAGGCTGGCGTTTTCCACCAGCACGGTCGAAAAACCCTGGCGGCGCAGACGCGCATTCAGCCAGAGGCCGGCGACACCAGCGCCGACAATCAGAACGTCGGTGGAAATAACGGATGGCATGCAGCGACCTCAGTGTTCAAGACGAGGGCGCAGTATACAGACTCGGCAAAGGGGCGGATTTGTCGATGATCAACAGGCCGAACACAAATCCAAATGTGGGAGCGAGCCTGCTCGCGAAGAGGGCGTGTCAGATGGCAATGATGTCTCTGATACAACGCTTTCGCGAGCAGGCTCGCTCCCACAGGGATTGTGCTTGGATTTTAGTGCCCGGCAGTTTTCGAGAACAGTTGAATCACCACCACGCCGAGTACGATCAACGCCATCCCGAGCATCGCCGGGATGTCCAGTTTTTGCCCGTAGATAAACAGCGCCGCGACGCTGACCATCACAATGCCCATGCCCGCCCACACCGCGTAGGCCACGCCGACCGGAACGGTGCGCACCACCAGCGTCAGCATCCAGAATGCAATCGCGTAGCCGACGATAACCAGCACCAACGGCAGCGGCGTGCTGATGCCTTTGACGGCTTTCATCGACACAGTGGCGATCACTTCGGCGCAGATGGCAATGGCCAGGTAGGCGTAGGCGTTCATGGTTCAGATCCTCAATGTAAAACGTTGCTTGCTGAGGCGGCATTCTAGTGATTCACCAGATGGGGTAAAGTCATTACCTATCTGTTCTGAAGATGGGTTGGCGAATCAGCATGCAGTGGAATCTGGATCAACTTCGGGTGTTTGTCGATGTGGCCGAACATCGCTCGTTTTCCGCCGTGGCACGCCAGCAGCGCAAGGCGCAATCGGCGATCAGCAACGCGATTGCCATGCTTGAAGATGACCTTGGCGTGAGCCTGTTTGAGCGTAGCAGCGGTCGCCAACCTAGCCTCACTGAGGCCGGGGAAGCACTACTCGAAGAAGCACGGGAAGTGTTGCGTCAATGCGAGCGCCTCAACGGCCGGGCGATGGCAATGATGCGTGGTCAGGAAGCGCAACTGCGCGTGGCCCAGGACGAGGCGATGCCCTATCAGGCGCTGGTGGAAAGTTTCGGTGAACTGGCCGAGCAATTCCCCAGCCTTGAAGTGCAACTGACCAGCGCCGCGCAAGGCGAAGTCGCGCGAAAACTGGTCGAACGTCGCGCCGACCTCGGCCTGCTTTTCTATCACGATGAAATCCCCGAGGCCTTGGAGCGCCGCGTCCTCGGCAGCGTGGAAATGGTCACGGTCTGTGGCGTCAATCACCCGCTGGCGACGCAGTCCTACGTGACCTGCCAACAACTGGCGCAACACCGACAGTTGCTGATGTCGACGCAAACCAGCGTCTATCCCGGCAACGAGCCGGCCAGCCCGCAGGTGTGGCGCGCCGACAGTTTCTACGTGATGTCCGAATGGCTGGTGCGCGATCTTGGCTGGGCCTGGTTGCCGCGCCACGTGGTGCAGTACTCGGCGTATCAGGGCTTGATGGTTGAACTCGACAGTGAGTGGACGCCGCCGGCGCTGGTGGTTGAGCTGGTCTGGCGACGCAACGAGCCGCTCGGCCCGGCCGCGCGTTGGCTGGCGGAACGTTTTGCCGTGCACTTGCGGGCGATCGGCGACAAAAGTCGATAAACTCCGCCGCCATGAATAGAACTCTCTACACCGCGCTGTTTTACCTGGGGCTGCCATTGGTGGCGATTCGGCTATGGCTGCGCTCGCGCAAGGCGCCGGCGTATGCCAAACGGATTGGCGAACGTTTCACTTATGGCATGCCGACGTTGCACCCCGGCGGCATCTGGGTGCACGCGGTGTCGGTGGGCGAAAGCATCGCCGCGGCGCCGATGATTCGTGCCTTGTTGCAACGTTATCCAACGCTTCCGATCACCGTGACCTGCATGACCCCGACCGGTTCGGAGCGGATTCAGGCGCTGTTCGCCAACGAACCGCGCATCCAGCATTGCTACCTGCCGTACGACTTGCCGTGTGCAGCGGCGCGTTTTCTTGATCGCGTGCAACCGAAATTGGCCGTGATCATGGAAACCGAGCTATGGCCCAACCATATTCATCAATGCACCAAGCGCGCAATCCCGGTGGCGCTGGCCAACGGGCGTTTGTCCGAGCGCTCAGCCAAGGGCTACGGGCGCTTCAGCAAACTGACCGCGCCGATGCTCGCCGAGATGAGTTTTTTTGCCGTGCAGACCGAAGCTGAAGCGCAGCGTTTCCGCGATCTGGGCGCGCGACCAGAAACAGTCGAAGTCACTGGTTCGATCAAGTTCGACCTGACCATCGACCCGCAACTGCTGCAACGCGCCGCCCAATTGCGCGGCCAGTGGCAAGCGCTGGAACGTCCGGTGTGGATCGCCGCCAGCACTCACGAAGGCGAGGACGAAGTGGTCTTGAACGCTCATCGGCGTTTGCTGGCCAACTATCCCAACGCGCTGCTGATTCTGGTGCCGCGTCACCCGGAGCGGTTCAACTCGGTGTTCGAACTGTGCCAGCGCGAAGGTTTCGCCACGGTGCGCCGTTCGACCGGGACGAGTGTTGACGGCGAAACGTCGGTGCTGCTCGGCGATACCATGGGCGAGTTGCTGTTTCTCTATGCCCTGGCCGACAGCGCCTTTGTCGGCGGCAGCCTGGTGCCGAACGGCGGGCACAACCTGCTGGAGCCGGCAGCCTTGGCGAAACCGGTAATCAGCGGCCCGCACCTGTTCAACTTCCTCGACATCGCCGCGCAATTACGCGAGGCCGGCGCGCTGGCCGAAGTGGATCATGCCGAAGGGCTGGCAGTGGAAGTGCAGCGTTTGTTCGAATTGCCACGGGATGCACAGCGTATGGCTGATGCCGGGCTGGCGGTGATGCGCCGCAATCAGGGCGCGTTGCAGCGTTTGCTGGATGGCTTGGGCCGACTGATCAAATAAAGCAAAAAGATCGCCGCCTTCGGCAGCGCCTGCATGGAAATGCATTCCAATGTAGGCGCTGCCGAAGGCTGCGATCTTTTGCTTTTAAGGGCGGGCCTTGAGTTGCGCTTCGGCAGCCTTGGCCAGATCCGGTGGCAAGAAGTCCTTGTCCGGGTTGTAGTCGGCTTTCAGGTAGCGCGTCAGGTCCTGCAAGTCGCCCGGGTTCAACGTGCCCGCCGCCTGCTTCAAGCGCAGGTTGTCGAGGATGTAGTCGTAGCGAGTGTTGTTGTAGTTGCGCACCGAGGTGTACAGCTGACGCTGCGCATCGAGCACGTCGACGATGTTGCGTGTGCCCACCTGATAGCCGATTTCCGTGGCTTCCACCGCGCTCTGGTTGGAGATGATCGACTGACGGCGCGCCTGTACCTGCTCGACGTCGGTGTTCACCGCGCGGTGCAGATTACGGGTGTTCTCGACGACCTGCCGACGCAGGGATTCGCGCTGCTGTTCGCTTTGGTTCAATTGCTCATAAGACTGACGCACTTGCGAGCTGGTCAGCCCACCGCTGTAGATCGGGATATTTACTTGCAGGGCCAGCGTGCGTTGTTCGACGTTGCCACCGTACGGTGTGCCGAAGGCGTTCGGGTTGGCGAAGCCGAGGGCGTCGTTGTCACCTTTCTCATACTTCGCGACGGCGTCGAGGGTCGGCAGGTGGCCGGCCTTGCGTTGCTTGAGCGTCTGTTCGGCCGAACTGACGGCGTAGTTGCTGGCCAGCAGATTGAGGTTCTGTTTCGCCGCGGTGTCGACCCAGGCCTTGGCGTCGTTTGGCGCTGGCGGCAGGATTGGCAGCGTGTGGACGATGCCCTGAATCGAGTTGTACTGACGGTTGGTCAGGGTGATCAGCGCTTCGAACGCATCATCGACCTGACGCTGTGCGACGATCCGGTTGGCCCGCGCGGTGTCGTAGCTGGCTTGCGATTGCAGCACGTCGGTCTTGTCCGAGAGGCCGACATCAAAGCGCTCGTTGGACTGGTCGAGCTGGCGCTTGAACGCGGCTTCTTCAGCCTTGGTCGAGGCCAGGGTGTCCTGGCTGCGCAGCACGTTGAAGTAGCTTTCGGCCGATTGCAGGATCAGGTTCTGCTCGGTGGCGGACAGTTGCAGCGCTGCCTGTTCGTTGACGTCCTTGGCGGCCTGGTACTGGAACCAGCGATCGGCGCGGAACAACGGCTGCGCCAGGGTGGCTTGATAAGAATGGGCGCTACGGTTGGCGATGGCCGAAGGCTGGTCGATCGAGGTGCGCACGTCGGCGATTTCGGCGCCGCCTGACAGGTTCGGCAGCAATCCGGCGCGAGCCTGCGGCACCACTTCTTTCTGGGCACCGTACTGCGCGCGGGCGGCGGCCAGATCGGCATTGTTGTCGACCGCTTCCTGATAGACGCTGACCAGATCGGTTTTGCTCGACAAGGGCGCTTCTGCTGCCCAGGCCATTGCGTTGGACGCACAAGACACGGCAAGAGCCAGTGAAAGTTTGCGCAGCATGAGGCGATCCCTAGCAAATATTATGGAAATAATCCGGGCGCCAAAGGTAAGGCGCGGCCCATGCTGCGTCAAGGCGCAGCATGGCGTAGCGAGTGTAGTTGGGCAATCGGGCGGCAACAATCCTGCAAGTCCTGCCAATTGCGCCATTCATCATGGTGTTTGCCGCGGTGTTGGCGTTCTTTGCCGGTTGTGTCTAGACTGGCCGGGTTCTTGTCGGGGTGCCTTGCTATGAGGCTGAGATCGAATAATTTCGGATCCCGTTGAACCTGATCAGGTTAGCGCCTGCGTAGGGAACAAGATTTCTCGTCACCCGGCGAGTCCTCTTGTGCTTCGTCCGGGAAATTGTTCGACAATCGAACGCTCGACGACGATGCACAGCACCGGTCCTGGTGCGTCCGTGCCTTTCAGGTTCTGCTCCGACAATCCACTGCCTGGATGCTGTCTGGAGAGCCCGTGATGACGATTACAAAATCAAAAAACGCGATCAACCTGAGTGACTCGGCCAAGGTCGATGAGCAATCGGTCAAGCCGTTCACCCGTTCGCAAAAAGTCTACGTTCAGGGCTCGCGCCCGGACATCCGCGTGCCGATGCGCGAAATCACCCTCGATGTAACCCCGACCGACTTCGGCGGCGAAATCAACGCGCCGGTCACTGTCTACGACACCTCGGGTCCGTACACCGATCCGAACGTGGTGATCGACGTACGTAAAGGCCTGGGCGATGTGCGTTCGGCGTGGATTGATGACCGTGGAGATACCGAGCGCCTGCCGGGCCTGAGTTCGAATTTCGGCCAGGAACGCCTCGCTGATCCAGAGCTGACCAAACTGCGTTTCGCCCACGTCAACAACCCGCGCCGCGCCAAGGCCGGGGCCAACGTCAGCCAGATGCACTACGCGCGCCAAGGTATCATCACCGCCGAGATGGAATACGTCGCCATCCGCGAAAACATGAAGCTGCAAGAGGCCCGCGCCGCGGGACTGTTGACGCAGCAACACGCCGGCCACAGCTTCGGCGCGAGCATCCCGAAAGAAATCACCGCTGAATTCGTCCGCGAAGAAATCGCCCGCGGTCGCGCGATCATTCCGGCCAACATCAACCACGTCGAACTGGAACCGATGATCATCGGCCGTAACTTCCTGGTGAAGATCAACGGCAACATCGGCAACAGCGCCCTGGGTTCGTCCATCGAAGAAGAAGTGGCGAAACTGACCTGGGGCATTCGCTGGGGTTCGGACACCGTGATGGACTTGTCCACCGGTAAACACATTCACGAAACCCGCGAATGGATCATTCGTAACTCGCCAGTACCGATCGGCACCGTGCCGATCTATCAGGCGCTGGAAAAAGTTAACGGCGTCGCCGAAGATCTGACCTGGGAGCTGTTTCGCGACACGCTGATCGAGCAGGCGGAGCAGGGCGTCGACTACTTCACCATCCACGCCGGCGTACTGCTGCGCTACGTGCCGCTGACCGCCAAACGCGTGACCGGTATCGTTTCCCGTGGCGGTTCGATCATGGCCAAGTGGTGCCTGGCGCACCACAAAGAGAACTTCCTCTACACCCATTTCGACGAAATCTGCGAAATCATGAAGGCCTACGACGTCAGCTTCTCGCTGGGCGACGGCCTGCGTCCTGGCTCGATTGCCGACGCCAACGACGAAGCGCAATTCGGCGAACTGGAGACCCTCGGCGAGCTGACCAAGATCGCCTGGAAGCACGATGTGCAGTGCATGATCGAAGGCCCGGGCCATGTGCCGATGCAGTTGATCAAAGAGAACATGGACAAGCAGCTCGAGTGCTGCGACGAGGCGCCGTTCTACACCCTCGGCCCACTGACCACCGACATCGCCCCGGGCTATGACCACATCACCTCCGGCATCGGCGCAGCGATGATCGGCTGGTTCGGTTGCGCGATGCTTTGCTACGTGACGCCGAAGGAACACTTGGGCCTGCCAAACAAGGATGACGTGAAGACCGGGATCATCACCTACAAGATCGCCGCGCACGCAGCGGACTTGGCCAAAGGGCACCCGGGCGCACAGATCCGCGACAACGCCTTGAGCAAGGCGCGGTTCGAGTTCCGCTGGGAAGACCAGTTCAACCTCGGTCTGGACCCGGACACCGCCCGTTCGTATCACGATGAAACCCTGCCGAAGGACTCGGCCAAGGTCGCGCATTTCTGTTCGATGTGCGGGCCGAAATTCTGCTCGATGAAGATCACTCAGGAAGTCCGCGAATACGCGGCCAACCAGCGGATCGACGCGGTCGACGTGGACGTCGCCCAAGGCCTGGCGGAACAGGCCGAGCGGTTCAAGAAGGAAGGCAGTCAGCTGTACAAGAAGGTTTGATCTGACCTGAAATTGATGGTGCCTGTGATGGCCTCTTCGCGAGCAAGCCCGCTCCCACATTTGATCGCATTCCTCCTGAAGGAACCGGTTCAAAATGTGGGAGCGGGCTTGCTCGCGAAGGCGTCAGAACAGGCACCAGAAATCTCAATGACAAAAATACTCCTCCGAGATAACACCCTTGAGCATTCAACCCGGCACTTATTCTCCCGACCTCGCCGTGCCCGCCGACAAGCGTGTATTCGGCGGTCGCGATCTGTTTTCCCTGTGGTTCTCCCTCGGCATCGGCCTCATGGTTCTGCAGACCGGCGCATTGCTCGCGCCAGGCCTGGGCCTGTCCGGTTCGCTGCTGGCGATTTTCCTCGGCACGCTGGTGGGCGTACTGTTGCTGGCCGCCGTCGGCGTGATCGGCAGCGATACCGGCCTGTCGTCCATGGCCGCCCTCAAACTGAGCCTCGGCAGCAAAGGCGCGAGCCTGCCGGCGTTGCTCAATCTGCTGCAACTGATCGGTTGGGGCTCGTTCGAAATCATCGTCATGCGCGATGCTGCCAGCCTGCTCGGCACCCGTGCGTTCAGCGAAGGTTCACTGTGGTCGAACCCGATGTTGTGGACGCTGTTTTTCGGCGCGCTGGCGACCTTGCTCGCGGTCAGCGGGCCGCTGACTTTTGTGCGGCAGATTCTGCGCAAGTGGGGCATCTGGCTGCTGTTGGCGGCGTGCCTGTGGTTGACCTGGAACCTGTTCGCCAAAGCCGATCTGGCCGATCTCTGGTCGCGCGCCGGTGACGGTTCGATGCCGTTTGCCGTGGGCTTCGACATCGCCATCGCGATGCCGCTGTCGTGGCTGCCGCTGATCGCCGACTACTCGCGTTTCGGCAAGCGTGCGAAGAATGTTTTTGGTGGCACTGCGGTCGGTTTCTTTATCGGCAACTTCTGGCTGATGAGCCTCGGCGTCGCTTACACGCTTGCGTTCGCGCCGAGCGGTGAAGTCAATGCGCTGCTGCTGGCACTGGCCGGTGCCGGTCTGGGGATTCCGCTGCTGTTGATTCTGCTGGATGAGTCGGAAAACGCTTTTGCCGACATTCACTCGGCGGCGGTCTCCAGCGGGATTCTGTTGCGCCTGAAAGTCGAGCATCTGGCCTTGGCCATCGGCGTGATCTGCACGCTGATCGCACTGTTGGCGCCATTGGCGCAGTATCAGAATTTCCTGCTGCTGATCGGTTCGGTGTTTGCGCCGCTGTTCGGCGTGGTGCTGGTGGATCACTTCATCCTGCGCAAGCGCAGTGCTCAGGTCGCTTCAGCCGCCTTGCGCTGGCCGGCGCTGTTGGCCTGGCTGGGGGGTATCAGCACCTATCACTTGCTGGCGAATCTGTATCCGGATGTCGGCGCAACCCTGCCGGCGCTGGTGCTGGCAGGGCTGTTACAGCTAGTGCTCGGCCGGGCCTTCAGTTACGGCCGGGAAACAGCTCGGGCTTGAGAATGCCGTTCAGACGCGGATAAGGGATCTTCAGTTCGACGTGGCCCAGCGCGTAAGGCGCGATGGTGCTCACCTCGTACTTGAGGATCACGCCGCCGTAAGTCAGTGCCACGTGCGGGGTTTTCTTGAACGGCCAACTCGACACGAATTCCGCTTCCTGATCGAGCTTGGTGCTGATCAGCCAGCTGTTATGCGCAACCTGCGCAGCCTTCCAGAAGGCGTCTTCCTGACCCGGCATCAGCATGTCCGCCAGGTTCAGCACTTTGTGCTGCTGGCGCGAATAATTGATGAAACCGCGACCCGGGGTGCCATGGGCGCCGCCGGTGTCGAGGTAGCTCGACAACTCGATGATCACCAAGCCGTCATGCTGCTCGCGTACTTTGGCTTGCAGGTAGCTGCTGTTGCGCGGGCCGGCATTCGCCAGAAACTGCTCGCGATAGGCCGCCAGGGTCGGCGTCACTGGCGCGCTCGGCTCGGTGCGGGTCATTTGCAGCAGGCGTTTTTCGATGATGCCGTCCAGGGCAGGTTCGGCCGGGAAGCGCAGGGTGTCGATGTTCACCAGTGGGCAGTCAGGGTTGGAACAGCCGGGTTTCAGCTGTTCCGAGGCATCGCGGGTGGTTTCCAGCGGGGTACGGTAGTTGGGTTGAAACAGGCTGGCGCACGCGCCCAGGGTCAGGGCGATGGCGGCCACGGAGGCAATTTTGAAAAGCGACATGGGCGTCCTTTCTGAAACAGGGGAAGGCAAAAAGATATCGCTTCGACTCTCGCGGAAGCGGTCAGTTCGCCACTAAGCTAATTAGAGTGGGTTTCGCCTTCACCGTCCATCCCGCTGACGGTAAAGGGGCTGCATCAGACGGTGCGGGCGCGTTAGGATGGCGCGAAGTCGAGGTTGCAAGTAACACAATGGAACCTCGTAATGGATTTGCAGTAACCGAGGATGCTCATGACTGACTTTGCCAACGCCACGCCAACCACCGTCGAGATCGTGCGACGCGAACGATGCTACGAGGGCTTTTACAAGCTCGACCGTCTGCACCTGCGCCATGAGCTGTTCGCCGGCGGCATGAGTCGCGAAATCAACCGTGAAGTCTTCGTGCGCCACGACGCGGTGTGCATGCTGCCCTACGATCCGCAGCGCGATGAAGTGGTGCTGATCGAGCAGTTTCGCGTCGGCGCCATGGGCAAGACCGATAACCCGTGGCTGGTGGAACTGGTCGCCGGTCTGATCGACAAGGATGAGCAGCCGGAAGAAGTTGCTCACCGCGAGGCGCAGGAGGAAGCTGGGCTGGACATCAAGGCCCTGTGGCCGATGACCAAATATTTCCCGTCGCCGGGTGGCAGCAACGAATTCGTGCATTTGTATCTGGGGCGTTGCAGCACTGATGGCGTCGGCGGTTTGCATGGCCTTGAAGAAGAGGCCGAAGATATCCGCGTTACGGTCTGGGCCTTCGAAGATGCCTTGCAGGCCGTCCGTGACGGACGCATTGCCAATGCGGCAAGCATCATCGCTTTGCAGTGGCTGGCGCTTAACCGCGCCGAAGTGAGGGGGCTATGGTCGTAAACAAGCTGCGCGATCGTTATCGAGTCGACCTCGTGGGGCTGCAAGCTGCCTGCGAGGCCAACTACGCGCGCCTGATGCGACTGTTGCCGGACATGCGTAACGAGCCTGAGGCGCGGCGCATCGCCGTGACCCAAGGCGAGCAGATGCTCGGCGTGCTGGCCCTCGAAGTGCTGCAAACCTGCCCGTACACCACCACCTTGCAAGTGCGTCAGGAACACAGTCTGCCGTGGCTGCCGGTGCCGCAACTGGAAGTGCAGGTCTATCACGACGCGCGCATGGCCGAGGTGATCAGCGCCGAACATGCACGACGCTTTCGTGGCATCTATCCTTACCCGAACGCCGCGATGCATCAGCCCGATGAAAAAGCTCAGCTCAATCTGTTCCTGGGGGAATGGCTGAGTCATTGTCTGGCGCTGGGGCACGAGTACGAAGTCGTACGCTAGTTGTGAACTGCGTCCGGTTCGCAGGTTTCCCCTTTCAGTGATCCCCCAGCATAATTGCGGCACTTGAACGATTCCGTGCTTTTGCCTTGGGAGAACGCCTTGCCGAGCGTATCCACGTTGACCACCGCCGATCCGGCATTGCTGGTGCAGTTGTCCGACAGCCATTTGTTCGCCGAGGCGGACGGCACACTGCTGGGCATGAACACCCGCCAGAGCCTGCAAAAAGTCATCGAGCGGGTGCAGGAGCAACAACCGAGGATCGATCTGATTCTGGCTACCGGCGATATTTCCCAAGACGGCACTCTTGAGTCTTATCAACTGTTTCGCCAAATGACCGCGCAGATCGATGCACCGGCGCGCTGGATTCCCGGCAATCACGACGAACCGCAGATCATGGCGCAAGCGGCGGTGCAGAGTGCGCTGCTGGAGTCAGTAGTCGATGTCGGCAATTGGCGCGTGACCTTGCTCGACTCGGCGGTGCCGGGTTCGGTGCCGGGGTATTTGCAGGACGATCAACTGCAACTGCTGGCGCGTTCGCTGAGCGAAGCACCGGAGCGTCATCATCTGGTGTGCTTTCACCATCATCCGGTGCCGATCGGGTGCGGGTGGATGGCGCCGATCGGCCTGCGCAATCCAGAAGCGTTTTTCGAAGTGCTGGATCGTTTTCCACAGGCTCGCGCGGTGTTGTGGGGCCATGTGCATCAGGAGATTGATCGCGAACGCAATGGCGTGCGGTTGATGGCATCGCCGTCGACCTGCATTCAGTTCGAGCCAAACAGTGAAGACTTCAAGGTCGGCGAACAGGCGCCCGGGTATCGCTGGTTGCGGCTGTTGCCGGATGGGCGGTTGGAAACTGGCGTGGAGCGGGTTACCGGTTTTGCTTTTACCGTTGATTACGGTTCTGACGGTTACTGAGCCCCATCGGGCCTCTTCGCGAGCAAGCCCGCTCCCACAGGGGGACGCATTCCAAAGTGGGAGCGGGCTTGCTCGCGAAGGCGTCCTTACAAACACCCACGATCTCCCTGACTCCCTGTAAACTCCGCTATCTTTCGCCGACACTCAGGGAGCTCAAATGTCCGGTTCGATCCTCTATATCCACGGTTTCAACAGCGCCCCGGCCTCGAAAAAGGCCTGTCAGCTGGTCGCGGTGATGGAGCGGCTGGGCTTGAGCGATCAATTGCGTGTCCCGGCCCTGCATCATCGTCCGCGTGAAGCCATCGGTCAGTTGGAGCAGGCGATTGCCGAGCTGGGCCGACCGCTGCTGGTGGGAAGCTCACTCGGCGGCTACTATGCGACTCACCTGGCCGACCGCCATGGCCTGAAAGCCCTGCTGGTCAACCCGGCCGTCAGTCCGCATCGGATGTTCGACGGTTATCTGGGCACGCAGAAAAACCTGTACACCGATGAAACCTGGGAATTGACCCACGACCACGTAACGGCCTTGGCCGAGCTGGAAGTGCCGGCGCCCCAGGACGCGCAGCGTTATCAGGTCTGGTTGCAGACCGGCGATGAAACACTGGACTATCGCCTCGCCCAGCAGTATTACCGGGCCTGTGCCTTGCGCATTCAGGCCGGCGGCGACCACAGTTTTCAAGGTTTTACCGGGCAATTGCCGGCGTTGTTGAGTTTTGCCGGCATTGGCGCCGATGTGTATCAGGCAATCGATTTCACCGCACTGTGAAGTCTTGCCCCTATTTCATGAATGACTGACGACGAGACCCTATGGCCACTCCCAGCGCTAGCTCTTATAACGCCGACGCCATCGAAGTCCTCTCGGGCCTCGACCCGGTGCGCAAACGCCCCGGCATGTACACCGACACCAGTCGGCCGAACCACCTGGCCCAGGAAGTCATCGACAACAGTGTCGACGAAGCCTTGGCTGGCCACGCCAAATCGGTGCAGGTCATCCTGCACGCCGACCATTCCCTGGAAGTCAGCGATGACGGCCGTGGCATGCCGGTCGACATTCACCCGGAAGAGGGTGTTTCAGGCGTCGAACTGATCCTCACCAAGCTCCATGCGGGCGGCAAGTTTTCCAACAAGAACTACCAGTTCTCCGGCGGTCTGCACGGGGTGGGTATTTCTGTGGTCAACGCCTTGTCGACCGAAGTCCGGGTGCGTGTAAAGCGTGACGGCAACGAATACCAGATGACCTTCAACGACGGCTTTAAAGCCTCTGAGCTGGAAATCGTCGGCACGGTCGGCAAGCGCAACACCGGCACCAGCGTGTATTTCGCGCCGGATCCGAAGTATTTCGATTCGCCAAAATTCTCCATCAGTCGCCTCAAGCACGTGCTCAAGGCCAAGGCTGTGCTGTGCCCGGGGCTGCTGGTCAGTTTCGAAGACAAAGGCACCGGCGAGAAAGTCGAATGGCATTACGAAGACGGCCTGCGCTCTTATCTGGTCGACGCAGTCAGCGAATTCGAGCGCCTGCCGGACGAGCCGTTCTGCGGTGCTTTCGCCGGTAACAAAGAAGCGGTCGACTGGGCGCTGCTGTGGCTGCCGGAAGGTGGCGACGCGGTGCAGGAAAGCTACGTCAACCTGATTCCGACGGCGCAGGGCGGCACCCACGTCAACGGTTTGCGTCAGGGCTTGCTCGACGCCATGCGCGAATTCTGCGAATTCCGCAGCCTGCTGCCACGCGGCGTGAAGCTGGCGCCGGAAGACGTCTGGGAACGTATCGCCTTCGTCCTGTCGATGAAAATGCAGGAGCCGCAATTCTCCGGCCAGACCAAAGAGCGTCTGTCGTCCCGTGAAGCGGCGGCATTCGTTTCCGGCGTGGTCAAAGACGCTTTCAGCCTGTGGCTCAATGCCAACCCGGAAACCGGTCTGGCGCTGGCGGAGCTGGCGATCAATAACGCCGGCCGTCGCCTCAAGGCGAGCAAGAAAGTCGAGCGCAAACGCGTCACCCAGGGGCCGGCACTGCCGGGCAAACTGGCCGACTGCGCCGGGCAGGACCCGATGCGTTCCGAACTGTTTCTGGTCGAAGGTGATTCCGCCGGCGGTTCCGCCAAACAAGCGCGGGACAAGGAATTCCAGGCGATCCTGCCGTTGCGCGGCAAGATCCTCAACACCTGGGAAGTCGACGGCAGCGAAGTGTTGGCCAGTCAGGAAGTGCACAACATTGCCGTGGCCATCGGTGTCGATCCGGGCGCGGCCGACATGAGCCAGTTGCGCTACGGCAAGATCTGCATCCTCGCCGACGCCGACTCCGACGGGCTGCACATTGCGACACTGCTCTGCGCGCTGTTCGTCCAGCATTTCCGCCCGCTGGTGGATGCCGGTCACGTCTACGTCGCGATGCCGCCACTGTACCGCATCGACTTGGGCAAAGAGATTTACTACGCCCTCGACGAAGCCGAGCGCGATGGCATTCTCGATCGTCTGGTGGCCGAGAAGAAACGCGGCAAGCCGCAGGTCACCCGATTCAAAGGTCTGGGTGAAATGAACCCGCCGCAGCTGCGTGAAACCACCATGGACCCGAACACCCGACGTCTGGTGCAACTGACGCTGGGCGAAGATTTTGCCGAAACCTCGGAAATGATGGACATGTTGCTGGCGAAGAAACGCGCCGGCGACCGCAAGACCTGGCTCGAATCCAAAGGCAACCTCGCCGAGGTGCTGGCTTGATGCGGTTCGGTTGGGTATTGGCGAGTGCGTTGCTACTGAGTGCGATGACGGTGTCGGCGGAGCCTGTACCGGAACTGAAGTTACTGGCCGAGCATCCGGTTGACGGCCTACGCGGCGGTAACCTGTCTGGGCTGGCGGTGTGCGGTAAGGATTTGTGGACGGTCTCTGACCGGGACGATGACCAGATCTACCGTCTCAATACCGCCGATCAGGTCTGGCAGGCTGAAACCGTGCGTGTCGACGTGCCATCGTTGCCAGACAGCGGATTGCCTTGGGGGTTGAGAATGCGCACCTGGGCGGCATCGTTCGTTCGTGGCGGCGATCTGGATTTCGAAGGTATCACCTGCGACAACGCCGGCAATCGCTACATCGTCAGCGAAGCCCATGCAGCCGTGTTACAGGTGTCGCCGGAAGGCACTGCGTCGTGGCTGAAAATTTCGCCGATGCTGGTTCGTGAAGCACGGGCCAGCGGCATGCTGCTGAACTTCAACGCTTTGTTCGAAGGCCTGACGATCAACCCGGCGGGCGATGAAATATGGCTGGCCGCCGAGCGCGAACGGCGTGGGCTGCTGAAAATCAAGCGCCAGCAAACGGTCTGGGATTGCGATGGCGGCTGTGTGCTGCTTAGCGAAGCCGGGGTGGAGATGCAGCCGCCGCAGTTTCCCAAAGCCCGGGTGGTGACGCGCGACTTCGCCGACCTGTCGTTGTTCAACGGCAAACTGTTCACGCTGGAGCGCAACGCGTACCAACTCTGCCGCCGCGATGCGGTGACGGCCAAGGTCGAGCGTTGCTGGTCGTTCGCCGAGGAAGCCTTGCAGCCGCTGCGACGTTACTCGCAGGCCTTTGGTCTGGCGGAAGCGCTGGTGGTGGACGCCGACGGTGCCTGGATCGGCCTCGACAACAACGACGGTGCCCGTGCCGACGGCGAAAAACGCCCGATCGTCTGGCGTTTCGCCGCACCTGAAGGTGGATGGAGCGCCAAACCATGAGCCAGCACCCGCCGGGCAAACGCGCCGGGCGTGTGCTGATGATTGTGGCGTGGTGCGCGGCGCTGTTTCTGGCCACGCGGTTTTTCGGCCAGTGGGAACAGCGCCAGCAGAATCCGAACGTCGTCGTCAGTTCGGAACAGGGCGAAGGCTTTATTGAAGTGAAGCTGGCGAGCAATGCCCAGGGGCATTTTGTCGCCAGCGGCCAGATCAACGGTGAGCCGGTGGAGTTCATGCTCGACACCGGCGCGACCGACGTCGCGATCCCGGCAGATCTGGCCAAGCGTTTGAAGCTCGAAGAAGGTTTCGGTGTGACTCTGAGCACGGCCAATGGCCTGAGCCAAGGCTACCGGACAAAAATTGCCCGCCTGCAGCTGGGCGACATCGTGCTGCGGGATGTCCGCGCACTGGTGGCGCCGGGGTTGCATGGCGATCAGGTGCTGCTTGGCATGAGCGCCCTGAACAAACTTGAATTTACTCAGCGCGGTGGCACCATGCTGCTGCGCCAGACAACGAACCGATGAGGCCTGCATGAGCAACCCCCTTGATCTTAGCCTGGACGGTGTAGAACGCCGCTCGCTGGCTGACTTCACCGAAAGTGCCTACCTCAATTACTCCATGTACGTGATCATGGACCGTGCTCTGCCGCATATCGGCGACGGCCTGAAACCGGTACAGCGGCGTATCGTCTACGCCATGAGCGAACTAGGGCTGGACGCTGATTCCAAGCACAAGAAATCGGCGCGTACCGTCGGTGACGTGCTCGGTAAGTTCCACCCGCACGGCGATTCGGCCTGTTACGAAGCGATGGTGCTGATGGCCCAGCCATTCAGCTATCGCTACACGCTGGTCGATGGCCAGGGTAACTGGGGTGCGCCGGACGATCCCAAGTCCTTCGCCGCCATGCGTTACACCGAAGCACGCCTGTCGCGTTATTCCGAAGTGCTGCTCAGCGAACTGGGCCAGGGCACGGCCGACTGGGGTCCGAACTTCGACGGCACCCTGCAGGAGCCGCTGGTGTTGCCGGCGCGCCTGCCGAACATTCTGCTCAACGGCACCACCGGTATCGCCGTGGGCATGGCCACCGACGTACCGCCGCACAACCTGCGCGAAGTCGCCACCGCTTGCGTGCGCCTGCTCGATGAGCCGAAGGCCACCGTTGAACAGCTCTGCGAGCACATTCAGGGCCCGGACTATCCGACCGAAGCGGAAATCATCACGCCGCGCGCCGACCTGCTGAAAATGTACGAAACCGGCAAGGGCTCGGTGCGCATGCGCGCCGTGTACCACGTCGAGGATGGCGACATCATCGTCACCGCGCTGCCGCACCAGGTCTCCGGGGCCAAAGTGCTGGAGCAGATCGCCGCACTGATGCAGGCCAAGCCGTCGAAAGCCCCGCAGATCGCCGACCTGCGTGACGAATCCGACCACGAAAACCCATGCCGCATCGTGATCATCCCGGTCAACAGCCGCGTCGATCACGAAGCGCTGATGCAGCACCTGTTCGCCAGTACCGAGCTGGAGTCGACTTACCGGGTCAACGTCAACATCATCGGTCTGGACGGCAAACCACAGCTGAAAAACCTGCGCGCGTTGCTCGTTGAATGGCTGGAATTCCGCGTGCTGACTGTGCGTCGGCGCCTGCAATTCCGCCTCGACAAAGTCGAGCGTCGCCTGCACCTGTTGGACGGTTTGCTGATCGCCTACCTCAACCTCGATGAAGTGATCCACATCATCCGCACCGAGGAACACCCGAAAGCCAAGCTGATCGAGCGTTTCGCCCTCAGCGAGATTCAGGCCGACTACATTCTCGATACTCGTCTGCGTCAGTTGGCGCGACTGGAAGAGATGAAGCTGCGCGACGAGCAGGACGAACTGCTCAAGGAACAAGCCAAGCTGCAAGCCCTGCTGGGTAGCGAAGCCAAGCTGAAGAAACTGGTGCGCACCGAGCTGATCAAAGACGCCGAAACCTATGGCGACGACCGCCGCTCGCCAATCGTCGAGCGCGCCGAAGCCAAGGCGCTGACCGAACACGATCTGCTGCCGAACGAAAAAGTGACTGTCGTACTGTCGGAAAAAGGCTGGATACGTTCCGCCAAAGGGCACGATATCGACGCCACGGGCCTGTCGTACAAGGCCGGCGACGGCTTCAAAACCTCGGCGGCGGGGCGTTCCAACCAGTCTGCCGTGGTGATTGACTCCACCGGCCGCAGCTATTCGGTCGCCGCGCATACGCTGCCCTCGGCGCGTGGCCAGGGTGAACCGTTGACCGGCCGTCTGACGCCGCCACCGGGCGCATCGTTCGAATGCGTGCTGATGCCGGAAGACGACGCGTTGTACGTGATCGCTTCCGACGCCGGTTACGGCTTCGTGGTCAAAGGCGAAGACCTGCAAGCCAAGAACAAGGCGGGTAAGGCCCTGTTGAGCCTGCCGAACAACGCCAAGGTTATCGCCCCGCGTCCAGTGGCCGATCGTGAGCAGAACTGGCTGGCCTCGGTCACGACCGAAGGTCGCCTGCTGATCTTCAAAATCAGCGATCTGCCACAATTAGGGAAGGGCAAAGGCAACAAGATCATCGGTATTTCCGGTGAGCGTGTGGCCAGTCGCGAAGAATATGTCACGGACATCGCCGTACTTCCGGAAGGCGCCACGTTGGTGTTGCAGGCCGGAAAACGTACCTTGTCGCTGAAGGCCGACGACCTCGAACACTACAAAGGTGAGCGTGGGCGGCGCGGCAACAAGCTTCCAAGGGGCTTCCAGAGAGTGGATGCGCTGCTCGTCGAAAACCTCAATTAGGCGTCCTAGAGGCGTCGATCCACGATTTAACGCGTAGATCGACGCTTTGGCGCTGGAGTCGGAACGCATATTCACGGATGATATGGCCTTTCAAGCGCCGGCGTGGCCGAGCGTTCTTCATATTTATTGAGTATTTTCACTGTGGTCAGCCTTGTGGCGGCCACTTGGACGGGATGATGACTGCTCTGCGCCCCCTTATTTTCCTGCTCGCCGGCGTTTTGGGCCTGGCGGGTTGCAGCGTTCACCAGCCGGTGTCGCTGTATCAGCTGGACAGCGGAAGTCCGGTTCAGCCTGCGCAAAGCGCGGGCATGGCGGTTTTGTTGGGTCCGGTTGTGTTGGCCGATTACCTGCAACGTGAAACCTTGCTGCAACGTCAACCCGACGGTAGCCTGCAAGCGGCGACCGATGGTCGTTGGGCGGGCAGCCTTTCGTCGGATATCGATCAGTTGCTGATGCGTCAGGTCGCCGGTCATCTCGACAGCCAACGTGTCGTGCTGTCGCCAGCCACGGGCGGGTTTACCCCGGATGTGCAGGTATTACTGACCATCACGCGTCTGGACTCTGGCGAAAAACAGCCGGCGATTCTTGATGCGCAATGGCGCTTGATCGACCGTCGTGGTCGGGTGCGCGATAACCGCATCGTGCATCTGCAGGAGCTGCATGCCGGTAGTACGGCTTCGCAGGTTAAAGCACAGGGGATTTTGTTGCAGCGTCTGGCCGAGCAGCTGTCGGTAGCGCTCAAGCCGTTGGCCAATCAGCCTCCGGTCGCCGAAGCGCCGCGTAAAGCGGCACCGAAGCCGGCGGCGCCGGCGCCGGCGGCGCCGGCGCCGGCGGCGGAAGCCGAGAAGCAGCCGAAGATCCCGATGGCCTCACCGATTCGCACGGATATGGAAGTGTTCCGCTTCTGAGTCTGGTTTGAGTCAAGACAAAGCCCGCCTTGTGCGGGCTTTGTTGTGTCTGGGGCTGTAGATCCTTGTCGCCAGCGCTGGCGCCTTCGCGAGCAAGCCCGCTCCCACAGGTTCATGGAGTGCTGCACGAGTCGTGTGAGCGCCGCAAATCCCTGTGGGAGCGGGCTTGCCCGCGAAGAGGCCAGAACAGACGCCACAAGATACAGGGGGGGTACGACGATTCACTGTAGCTGCCGAAGGCAACGATCTTTTCAGCACGCCACAAAAAAGCCCGCAGACAATCGCTCGTCTGCGGGCTTCTGTGCATCTAGGCTAAGGCTTACGCCCGACGCTCATGCATCCGCGCCAGTTGCCGCTCCAGCATCGATGGATAAGGCTCCATCAACCGCTCCACGCAGCACGCCCCTTCAGGGCTGGCAATCGGCCGAATCCGCGCACGCTGACGGATCAGCGCGTCATCGCTGATCTTGCGCTCGACCAGCAGCAGATTGCGGCTGTGCTGCGACAAGGCCAAGGCATCCTGAGCCGAATCGGTCAGCAGCAGATCAATCTGGCTCAGGCCGAACAACTCATCGCCAAGGGTCAGGCCCAGCTGCAATTGCAGGGTGATGCCGCTGTCGGCGACTTCAATCTGCAACTGATGGCCCAGCGCCCGCAGCAGTTCGCCGCAGCAGATCGCGTTGGTCAGGTAGTCGTCGCCGCAGTCTTCGGTGTGGAACAGCATCAGCGTGCTGCCATCGTTCAGGGTTTCGATTTCGCCCTGATACAGCGAAGCGGCCTGATCCAGGCAATCGCGATAGCGTTCCTGCAACTCCTCCAGACGCGCACGTGGCAGACGGCGCAGTTGCTCCTGCGAACCCAGCTGTACCGCTAGCACGGCCGTGTGTTGCGGCACGCTTGGTGTGGCTCGGCGAACCACCGGTTGCGCGGTTTCACTCAGCGACTCGTCGCGCAGATCGGCGAACGCGTCATCGTCGTCATCGTCTTCGACGGTGCTGACCAGGTGGCGTGGTGCAGGCTTCTGCGCGGCCATTGGGCGGGTTTCGTCAAAGCTCGGATCACGCAGGTTGCGCACTTCGAATTCGGGCTCGTCTTCCTCGTCTTCGAACTCGGGTTCCGGTTCAGGCGCAGGTTCAGGCGCGTAATTGGCGTGCAGCTGACGGGCCAGATCGCCGATTTCATCCTGACGCTCAATGCCCGGTGTGTGCTCGTCAATCCGGCGCAGCCAGACACGCAATTGCAGCAGCGGCGTCGACAGGTAGCGGCCCATGCGCAGGCTCAAGGCCAGCGATAGCGCCAACAGAATCGCACTCAAGATGCCCATGCTCTGCAGGCTGATGGTCATCGGCTGCTGGAACTGATCCATGTCCAGACTGATGCGCAGTTGTCCGGCAGTCACGTCCTGGAACGTGATCTTGCTCTCGTACATGCCCTCGGCCTCGCCCAACAGGCTGTGCTTGGGGCGCTGACCGGATTCGGCGAGGATGCGGTTATCCACGCTATAGATCGCCGCGTGGGCCACCAGTTTGTTCTTGGTCAGGTTGTTGAGCAGCACGTTGAGGCTGAGGATGTCGTTGGACACCAACAGCTCCGTGGCGGACGTGGCGGTCTGCGTGGTCAGGCTTTCGCCCAGCGCATCGGCCTGCTCGTGCATGGCCTGCTTGAATTGCAAGCCCATCACGCCGGCATAGATCACCAGCGCCAGAGCGACCAGGATCACGTTATGGCTGGCAATGCGCAATGCAATCGGTACACGGCGGTGGCGCAGTGCACGGAAGATCAGCAGGAAGAAGTTATCGGTTTTAACTGGCGTGGGCCGGTTCACTGAGCTCGGCTCTTTTGTCCGTGAAGTTGACGCGCAGTATAGCGACAGGCCCTAGACCGGCAAAGCGCTCACGGTGCCCGATGGTCACTGAAAGTGGGTAGAATGCGTTTTTTTTCCAGTTGCGGGGGTGCGCGTTGCGCGAAATCGTCCTGATTAACATCACGGGTGTCGACCGTCCGGGTCTGACGGCAGCCATTACCGGCGTTCTGGCACAAGGTGGTGTGAACATTCTCGACATCGGGCAAGCGGTGATCCACGACACCCTGTCGTTCGGCATCCTGGTGGAAATTCCCGACTCCGAGCAAGGCAAGTCCGTGCTCAAGGACATCCTGTTCAAGGGCTACGAGCTCGATCAGCAGGTGCGCTTCACCCCGGTGTCCGAAGAGGATTACCAGCAGTGGGTGGGCAATCAGGGCAAAAAACGTCATATCGTCACCCTGCTGACCCGCAAAGTAACGGCCGGCCAGTTGCAGTCGGTCAGTTCGATCACCGCCAAATACGGCCTGAACATCGACCATATCGACCGTCTGTCGGGTCGCATGCCGTTGGACACGCCAGCGGACAAGGGCAAGGGCTGCATCGAGTTCTCCGTGCGTGGCGAAGCGGCTGATCCGCAAGCGCTGCGTGCCGAATTCCTCGCCGTTGCCCAAGAACTGAATGTCGACATCGCCTTCCAGGAAGATTCGCTGTTCCGGCGCAACCGTCGTCTGGCGGTGTTCGACATGGACTCGACGCTAATCGAGGCTGAAGTCATCGATGAACTGGCCAAGGCTGCCGGCGTTGGTGAGCAGGTTTCGGCGATCACCGAACGGGCGATGGCTGGCGAACTGGATTTCCGGGCCTCTTTCAAGGAACGTCTGGCGCTGCTTAAAGGCCTGGACGTCAGCGTGCTTGATTCCATCGGCGCGTCGCTGCGTTTGACCGAAGGTGCTGAAACCCTGTTCGCTGAACTCAAGCGTCTGGGCTACAAGACCGCGATCCTGTCCGGCGGCTTCACTTATTTCGCCAAGCAGTTGCAAGCCAGGCTAGGCATTGATTACGTGTTCGCCAACGAGCTGGAAGTGGTCGACGGCAAGTGCACTGGCGTTGCGATCGAGCCGATTGTCGATGCGCAGCGCAAGGCTGATCTGTTGAAAGAGCTGGCGCACAAGGAAGGTTTGCGTCTGGAGCAGACCATTGCGGTGGGCGACGGTGCGAATGATTTGCCGATGCTGGCGATTGCCGGGCTGGGCGTGGCGTTCCGCGCCAAGCCGCTGGTCAAACAGTCGGCGAAGCAGGCGATTTCCACGTTGGGTCTGGATGGCGTGCTGTATCTGCTGGGTTTCCGTGATCGTGATGGACAGCTCTGAGATCTTTATCGCCTGACTGGCCTCTTCGCGAGCAGGCTCGCTCCCACATTTGAAATGCATTTCAATGTGGGAGCGAGCCTGCTCGCGAAGGTAGCGCCTCGGTCTATAGCGACTTCCACAACGAATCAAAATCCTCCTCGCTCCCGCCATTCTGCGCGGCCTCCAGCGAGCGATAGGCAAACTGATTGAAACTGTGTGTACTCGCCACCCGCCGATCCAGCCCGGCGCGGTGCTCCTCGCCGAGGGTGTTGATCAGCACCTTATTGCCTTCCTGAAACGGCAGTCGCGGCGCCAGCAAAGTCGCGGGTAAGTCGATCGCGCTGATCTCAGGCAGCAGCAATCCGCGTAAATAGTGACTGTGATCGTCTCGCGAACGCACCAGTTGCAGGCCGCAAGGCTGCGCATGCGGCGCCACCAGTTCGATGCCCATCTGCGTGCCGGCGCCACGCACCTGACGAATCCAGCGAATCACCGCGATGCTCCAGCCCTGACTTGCACTGTCTTGAATGCCGAGCATTTCGCCGGCCTGCAACTCGGCGGGCACCTCTGTGGGCCAGCCCAGGCAATAACCACCGGGGCTGTGATTGATAACCGGCAACGCGTAAGTCGGATAGTGTGGCGTGTTGTCCGTGCTGTTTTCGTCCTCGATCAGTTGGTCGTACTGGATTTCTTCGTAAGGCAGAAACTCATCCGCCTTGCTCTGCGGCGCGGCGTCGAATGCCTGGCTCCAGCTGTCCCTCTCCCCTTGGGCCACAGCGCTGCTGAAGTTCGCCGCGCGGGCGCCCGGGTGCTTGAGCATTTCGCTGAAGCTGCGTTCGCCACCGAGATAGAAGTGCAGGGCGCTCATGCCCACGCACACGGTCAGGTGGCCCTGACCCACAGTGCGCTGAAAGCTGCGCTCGGCGGCTTGGCCCCAAGTTGCGTGCAAGTGTTGCAAGGTATCGAAGCTCATTCCGGACGGGACTGGCAGCTGTGTGGAGGTGTCCTTGCGCAGCAAATGCGCTTCGATGACATTCACCAATGGCTGCGGATTGAACCCAAGCAATCCGGCCTTTTGCTCGCTGCGAAACATGTTGCGGTAGCGCGGCCCGGCATCGAGTTCGGCGCTGATCGCAAACAAGCCGTCGTCGGTGCTGCCAGGATGGAGTTTGAGTAATCCGCTCCATGGATCCAGCACTTCGGCGAGCCGGGCGATCTGGTTCTGGCGCAGTTGATTGCAGCGGGCACTGCCCAGCAGCAGGGCTGCGAGGTAAGTCTGTTCAAGGCTCAACTCGTTGGTCAGGCTGGCGAGATCGTCGCGCACCCGCCGCTGTTGCAGCTGCAATTGACCAGCGATGCGATACAGCTGATGCAACTCGAACCACAGCTGTTCCGGCGGCGAACTGTACAACTGCGTGGCGCGTACCAATTGGCCTTTGAGCGCGTGGGCCGCGCGTTGCAGGGCCTGACTGACCAGCGTCGCGCGATCCTTGCTGTACTTGGATGCAATCCGCAAGACGATCTGCTTGTAGCCGATGGCCAGATGGCTCTGCAGTGCCTGACACAAGTTACTGATCTTGCGCGAACGCTCATCGAGCATGATCGCCTGATGCAGAAAGTGTCGCTCCAGATGCTGGCAGACGAAATAAACCTCGGGCCGCATCAGCTCCAGCAGTTGCAGGCGATTGTCGCTGGGGGTGAGCAGTTGGTTGAGCTCGCCCAGGCCTTGGTACAACTGGCGGGCGGTTTCGCCGATGTTGGCCTTGGGCAGGCCGGCGATCCAGCGTTTGAGGTCGCGCGGGGAGGCTTCGCAGAACGACAGCCGCGACTGCGTCGGGATCGGCGCACGCAGGGAGGATTGGGGGCGTGACTCACTCATGCCGTGACGGGCTCCAGCGGCGAAATAGACAACTCCCAGAACTCTAGCAGTTGTGGTCTGTTTCGCCGTGTGGCGTCAGACTTTTTGACCGCTGGTCTGCTGGCTGGATGCCATTCAACAAGCCCTACTAGTCTCTCACTCGTGCGATCGGAAACGCACGGTTGCACGGCCTGCCGTCAACCTCGGGCAGGTCTCCCGAAACTTCAAGGAGATGAGGTTCATGTCTAAATATGCAGTGGCAAATCAATGGGGTGGCAGTTCTGCACCGTGGCATCCGGGTGGAACCTGGGTGCTGGGCGGGCGGGACAACCAGAATGTCGTCGCTATCGAGATCAAGTCGCACGATGACGGCAAAAGTTTCACCGGCACCATGACCTATGCCGGGGAAGGTCCCATTGGCTTCAAAGCGCAGCGCACCGGTCAGAATCAATACAACGTCGAGAACCAGTGGGGTGGCAATGATGCCCCATGGCATCCGGGCGGCAAGTGGGTGATCGGTGGTCGGGACAATCAGAACGTTGTCGCGTTGAGCGTCACGTCCAGTGACGGAGGGAAAAACCTCAGTGGCACCAATACCTACGCCAACGAAGGGCCGATTGGCTTCCGTGGGCAGATAGAGTAACGGCGCCTCCCAGGTCGTGTCCGCCCCTTCACAGACGTGTGAAAGGGCGGATCAGCCGACTCAGGCAGTCGGCAGGGCCAGGGCCTGACCCATTTGCACTGGCGAACCCGCCACCAGTTCTTGCGCCCACTTCACTTGATCCGGGCCAAACAGCACGATCGCCGTCGAACCCAGCTTGAAGCGACCCAGCTCCGCGCCTTTTTCCAGATGAATCGGCGCACGGGCGGCTTCGTCGTAGCGGAAGGTTTTCAGTTCGCGCTTCGGCGGCGTGACCAGACCGGCCCACACGGTTTCGATCGAAGCGACGATCATCGCGCCGACCAGCACCACGGCCATCGGGCCGCGTTCAGTGTCGAAAATGCACGCCACACGCTCGTTGCGGGCGAACAGTTCCGGAACGTTTTCAGCCGTGGTCTGGTTGACCGAGAAGATCCGGCCCGGGATGTAGACCATTTCGCGCAGGGTACCGGCCAGCGGCATGTGCACGCGGTGGTAATCCTTCGGCGACAGGTAAATAGTCGCGAAGTCGCCACCCATGAACGGTGCAGCATTCGCCGCGTCGCCACCTAACAGTTCCAGCACGCTGAAGCTGTGCCCCTTGGCCTGGAACACGCGACCGTGTTCGATCGGGCCGAGCTGGCTGACCGCACCGTCGGCCGGGCTGAGGATCGCGCCCGGGGTTTCGTCCAGCGGACGTGCGCCGTCTTTCAGGGCGCGGGTGAAGAAGGCGTTGAAGTGCTCGTAAGCGGTCAGGTCTTCAACCAGCGCTTGCGACATGTCCACCTGATAACGCTTGGCGAACCACTGGGTGAAGGCATTCTTGAACCAGCGCACACGACACTCGGCGATGCAGCCGGCCAGGCGCGACAGCAAGTGGTGAGGCAGCAGGTACTGGCTGAGGATAAACAGACGCTCTTTCATTAGTTGTCCTTAAAAACCTTAAATCTCGACAGGCGTGTCAGGGTGATTGCCCCACTCGCCCCAGGAACCAGCGTAGCCCTTGACCCGCGGATAACCGAGGGATTTGGCCAGCAGATAAGTGAAGCCCGACCGGTGATGGGTCTGGCAGTGGGTAATGATTTCTTTGTCCTTGGTGATCCCGAGGTCTTCGAGGATCTGCGGCATGTCCGTGCGGATGCGCAGGTTACGCGCCTTGTCCATACCTGCCGTCCATTCGAAATTGACCGCACCGGGAATATGCCCGCCCTTGGCTGCCAGCACTTTCTCGGCGCAATATTCCAGCGGCCCGCGCGCATCCCAGATCGCCAGATCGGCGGCGCCGAGACGGCTTTGCAGGTATTCGCGGGTGGCGGTCGGTTCATCGTGCAGCGTCAACGGCACCGGGCCACCGGCTGCCGGCGGCACCTGGATCGACATCGGCATGCCATCGGCCAGCCACGCCGGCAGACCGCCGTCGACATAGTGGTACTTGTCGTGACCAATCACGTCGAGCAGCCAGATGAAGCGCCCGGCCCAGCCACCGCCCTCATCGTCATAGACCACGTAGACCGCGTCTTTGCGATGGCCGAGTTCCCCGAACAACGCTTCCAGATCGGCTTTCGCCGGCAGCAGCCCCGGTGCCGGCGGCTGGCCGAGCTGGGTGCGCTTGGGGTCGACAAACCGCGCCCCGGGCAAATGACCCTCGGTATAGCGGGCGGTACTGGTCAGGTCCACCAGAATCAGTTCGCTGGACTCGAGCCGAGGGAGCAGGTCGCTCGGTTCGATAACGAGCGGCAAGCCAGAGAAGTCAGACATGTGAGGTCTCCAGAGCACAAAGGGGGGGATTGTAGCGCAGCCTCATCGGCCACGGCTGCTAAAGCTGTGCAGGGCTTTTTCGATGCACTGCGCGGTTTTGCCGAAGGCTTGCACAGTGATGTCGGCGAAGGGGCCGCCGCCCTGATCGGCGACGACGATCATGATCACCCGGCCATTGTTGACCAATGAGCGCAGGAACAGATGCTCGCCACGGAACAACGTTCTCAGGCTCGGCGGTAGCAGCGCGGAGAATTGCGCGTTGTTTTCCGGGGTGATCCGCACCTGCGCCTGCTGCGCGAGCAGCCGTTGCAGGACTTTGCTCTGACTGACGACAAAGTTCAGCGCCGCCGCTTCTTTCGGTAAACCAAAAGTTTGATGCACACGCAGATTGGACTGCGTGCGGTCGGCCATCAGAATCATCCCCCGGCGCAGGCCGCTGGCGACCAGCGCATCGCGGGCGGCAACGGTCAGGCTCATGGCATTGGTGAAGCGACTGGGTTCGGCCAGCAGTTCGGCGCACTGCCGGCGCCACTGGGTCAAATCCTCTGCATTCGGTGCCGCGGCCGGCAGCATTCCGGCCGGTAAACGAAGGGTGCCCCACGGCCACAGCAATGAAACCGCCGGGTGCCACAAGTCAGGCATCGCATGCTGGCGCGCACTGTTGGCGGCTTGCTGGTGCAACTGTTGCTGCACTTCGTCCATGGAAATCTGCAGATAAAGGCTGGTCAGGTACTGCCAGCGTTCACTGTGTGGACTGTCCCACGCCTGTTGCGCCGACAGCGCCAGCCCATTGGCCAGCAACACGGTATTGGCCGGCTGATTGAGCCAGCGGCGCAGGGTCGGGTCATCGTCGAGGCGGTTTTGCTGGCGCAATGGATGTTCGCTGTCGCGGGCGATGCGCAGCACTTTCACCAGTTCGCGCTGCTCGCTGAGCAACAATTTATAGCCTTGCTGCACCCAGATCGGCAGGTGCCAGACTTGCACCAGCGCCTCGGCGATTTTCAGCAGGCGCACGCCGAACAATTGCTTTTCGACGGTGCGCGCCGATTCGCCCTTGTGGATAACCCGCAGTTCCCACTCTTCAAGCAGTTGTGGGTAAGTCAGCGCCAACGGCCACAGCGGCGAAAGAAACAGCAAACTGCCCCAATGAATGTCCTGCCACAGCCGCGCCAGGCGACTGGCGAAAAAACCGTTGGCCTGTTGCGTGGCGTGCTGGCTGATCATTTGCAGTTGGCGCAGGGCCTTGGGGATCTGCATCTGCGGTTGGGCCGGCAGGCGCGCCAGTAGCTCTTCGGTGCGGGCCAGGCCCAGGCGGTTGATCGCGACTTCCAGATTCTCGGCCGGCGTGGCCATGGTGCCGTGGGTGTGACGATTTGCCTCACGAATGATGCTCAAGGCCAGCGCCGGGCTGTCCTGCATCAGGTCGGCGATGTCGCGCAGGGAACTGCGGTTGTCACGGATCGCCCGACAAACCTTGTCGTGAGCCTCTTGCGGCACGGGCAGGCGGACGCTGTCGAGCAGCTTGATCCAGCCCTCGAGTGTGGTCGGTTGTGCGTGTGGGACGTTCGTTTCATTAGCCATGTCTGGACGAGATCTTCACTGACTGTAGACGCGCCCGGCATGGGCTAAATTGGCTTTTCGCCTGAACTGGCTATAGTCTGGCGCAGTTTTGCCGATAAGTAGAAGAAGAGATTTTTTAACTTCCGAATATGACCTTGAACCCGACTTAAATAAGTACTTTCTACCTATGGCTAAAATTATCGGCATCATCGTCGTATTCGCGAGCGTGCTCGGCGGATACGTGCTCTCCCACGGCAAGATTGCCGCCCTGATCCAGCCCTTCGAGGTGTTGATCATCGGTGGTGCGGCACTGGGCGCTTTCCTCCAGGCCAACCCCAGCTATATGACGATGCACGTGCTCAAGAAATCCCTGAGCATGTTCAGTTCGCGTTTCAGCCACACGTTCTATCTGGAAGTGCTGGGGCTGATCTACGAGATCCTCAACAAGAGCCGCCGCGAAGGCATGATGGCCATCGAGGGCGACATCGAAGATGCCGCCGCGAGCCCGATCTTCGCCAAGTACCCGGCGGTGCTTAAAGATGAACGCATGACCGCGTTTATCTGTGATTACCTGCGCATCATGTCCTCCGGCAACATGGCGCCGCACGAGCTGGAAGGCTTGTTCGACATGGAGCTGTACAGCCTGAAAGAAGACCTCGAGCATCCATCCCATGCGGTGAACGGCATTGCCGACGCCATGCCCGGTTTCGGTATCGTCGCGGCGGTACTGGGTATCGTGGTGACCATGGCGTCCTTGGGTGAAGGCGATCAGAAGTCCATCGGTCTGCACGTCGGTGCGGCACTGGTCGGTACCTTCTTTGGTATTCTCGCAGCCTACGGTTTCTTCGGCCCATTGGCGCATTCCCTGGCCCACGATGCCAAAGAAGAGCTGAACGTCTACGAAGCCATCAAGGCCTCGCTGGTGGCTTCGGCTTCCGGCATGCCGCCATCGCTGGCGGTGGAGTTTGGTCGCAAAGTGCTGTACCCGGCTCACCGTCCAAGCTTTGCCGAGCTGGAACAAGCCGTTCGCGGTCGCTAAGACATGGAAAATAATCAGCCGATTATCATCAAGCGCGTCAAGCGCATAGCCGGCGGGCATCACGGCGGGGCGTGGAAAATCGCCTTCGCCGACTTCGCCACGGCGATGATGGCGTTCTTCCTGGTGCTGTGGCTGCTGTCCACCGCAACGCCTGAGCAGAAGATCGCCATCGCCGGCTATTTCAAAGACCCGGTCGGCTTCTCCGAAAGCGGCACGCCGTACATTATCGACTTGGGCGGTACGCCGACCCTGGCGCCGGAAAATACCCTCAACCCTGAGGTGAAATCCCAGCCACAACCGGACAAGGTTACCGTCGACACCGAACAGGTCGAAGGCATGGCCGAGCAGGTCGAGAAGGAACGTCTGGAACTGCTCCTGCAAGAATTGCAGAACAAGGTCGACGAGAATCCGCAACTGCAGAAATTCAAGGACCAGATCCTCTTCGAAATCACGCCGAACGGCTTGCGCATCCAGATCATGGACGCCGAGAACCGGCCGATGTTCGACTCCGGTTCTGCGCGTCTGAAGCCGTACTTCGAAGACATTCTGCTGGCCATGGCCGACACCATCAAAGCGGTGCCGAACAAGATCAGCATCAGCGGCCACACCGATGCCAAGCCCTATATCGGCACCGGTGATTACGGTAACTGGGAGCTTTCGGCCAACCGTGCCAACGCTGCCCGCCGTGCCTTGATTGCCGGCAGCTATCCGGATGCGCAAGTGGCGCGGGTCGTGGGCTACGCCTCGTCGGCACTGTTTGACAAGGAAACCCCGTTCAACCCGGTCAACCGCCGCATCGACATTGTGGTGCTGACCAAGAAGGCTCAAGCCGCCATCGAAGGTTCGCAAGGCGCCGATCCGTCGAAGCCGGCCGATGAAAGTCAGAACGGTGCTGCGCCGGCAACGCCGGTCGACCCGAACGCACTGCCGGCGGATCAGCAACCGGTACCGGCACATGAGCTGCGTGAACGGCTGAACCTGTTCGATGACGCGGTGCCCAAACCGGCCGCGCCGGGCAGTGCGCCGCCGGCGCCGACAGCTCCTCCGGCCACTGCCCCGGCCCCCGCGCCGAAGTAGTGATCCACAAAAAAGCCGCGAGATGATCGCGGCTTTTTTTATGTCTGACGAAGTTTCAGAACCCGCGCCGAATACGGTTTTTCAGTTGTTCATGGAAAATCTCGGCGTTGCGTTTGTAAGTGCCGCTAAAGGATTCATTACTCGAACCCAGCGCCATTGAGCGTTTGTTCGACACCTCCTCACGATACGCATCGATGAAGAAATTCAGATCACTGTCCGTGCTCAACTTCGGCCACTTGTCCAGATACAACGGCAACTCCGCCGGCCCGGTCTTGAACGAACAGATCCGTCGATTGCTGATCGTCGCTTCACCGATTTCAAACGGCACCCACCACGACAACGCGGTTTTCTCCGAGACCACCGCCAGCAGGTGCGTGCATTCGGTGATGTTGCGGGTGATGACGCCGGTGATGTCGTCGGTGGTCTGCGATTCGGGGTCCAGCACGTCGAGGTAGGTCTTGATGTTGGCCTGCATCAGGCGGGTGTTGATGGCCATGGCGTGGGCGCGATCCATGTGGCGGTAGCTGATAAAGACTGGCATCAGAAGTGTCCTTTGATAGCGAGTTCGCGGTAGTAGGCGCCGAGGGCGGTGAGGCGGCAGCCGGTGGAGTTGATGGCTGCGTAATACATGTGTTCGGCGTTCACCGGTTCGATCAGGCTGTGGCGGTTGCACTTTTGCAGTTGAGCGAAGACTTCGCCGTGTTCCGGGTTAAAGGAGGATTCGGTGGGTTCGTAGCTGGGATCGAGCGGGAATGTTGACTCGGCTTCGGCAAACCATTCCGGCAGTTTGCGCAGAATTTCCTTGGGGATCAGCGGCGAGACTTCGCGTAGGGAAATGAACTGCGAAACATTGGTCTTGAACACAGGGCGCTGCTCCCAGGCGTCGAGTGCGTTGTCGACGAAGGAATAAAGACTGCCGGGGGTAATCTTGCCGAGAATATTGGCTGCGCCACCATGCAACGCCTGCAACAGCAGCCCGGTGAATACACCGTGTTGCGCGCCCTCCATGGCCGGCTCTTCCTTTTTGCACGCGGTCAGGATTGTCATGCCTTCGCCGACCACGCTGCTTTCACTGCGCAAGGCGCGCACCTCGCCGGCCGCGCCGCTTTGGCAGCAGTCGAGGATGATCACCTTGTTCTTTATCTTGGTCGCTTTGGCGGCCCAGTTGAGGATGTCGCTGATGCGGATGCCGTCCTTGGGGTTACGGAAATCCTGAGGCAGCAGCATGCCTTCATCATTGTCAGTGTCGAAGCCGCCATGCCCGGCGAAGTACAGCAGCGCGACGTTGCAGTCGCCGGAAAACAGTTCGCGAATCTGGTCTTCGAGTTTCTCCCTGCTCAAGTGATCCTCGGCGGACGTCAGCACCACGTTCTTGAAGTTGGGGTCGCCATTGGCGTCGGTTTTCAGTACGGACGCCATGGCCATGGCGTCATTGCTGCACCCGCTCAAGCGCGAGATGTGTTTGTAGTCGTTGATCCCGATAAACAGTCCCTTGCGCATGATTACACCGCCGTATGCAGGCGAATGGCGCTGACGATGCTGTTGGTGTTCCACGCACACTCGGCATGTGCGGCGTTGCGCACCAGATTGTCGTGGGCGTGGGAGTAGTTCCACGAATGGCTGATGAACAAATGATAGGTTTGCATGGGGTTCCTCGGAGGTCGCGAACGTGCGAAGGAGGAACCGAATGTAGGCATCTGCGCGATGCCTACAAGATGTGCGCGGCAAAAGAGAAATATCCTGCAAGCAGGGGTGCGCAGGCCTTACAGAAAAATCTGATGTTTAAAAAAACAGGGGATTTGTAAGGGCCGATCCGACAACCGGCAGCACCTGAGACAGGCGCTGCCGGCTTGGCTGTTTAATAGCCGTTTTCAGGCAGACTGGCGATGATCGAGCGGTAGCTGTTCATCCGTTGCTGCTGCACACGGCCATCTTCCAGGGCCTTGAGCAGTGCGCAACCCGGTTCGCGATCGTGCTTGCAGTCGCGGAAACGGCAGGTGCCGAGCAGGTCGTTGAATTCGATGAAACCGGCTTCGACGTCGGCGCGGCTGACGTGGCCGAGGCCGAATTCGCGGATGCCCGGGGAGTCGATCAGCTCACCGCCGCCGGGGAAGTGGAACAGCCGTGCGGTCGTCGTCGTGTGCGTGCCCTGGCCGGACAGTTCGGACAACGGCCCGACGCGGGTTTCAACCTCAGGCAGCAAGCTGTTGACCAGCGACGATTTGCCGACACCGGACTGGCCGACGAACACGCTGATGCGTCCGTCGAGCTGCTTTTGCAGTTGCTCCATGCCGTCACCGTGGTGCGCCGACACTTCCAGCACCGGATAACCGAGCGTGCGGTAGACCGCCAGCAGGGCGTTGAGCGCCGGGGCGTTCTGCTCGTCGATCAGGTCGAATTTGTTCAGCAGCAACAGCGGACGGATGCCGGCGTGTTCGGCGGCTACAAGGTAGCGGTCGATCAGGTTGGCATGCGGCTCGGGCAGCGGGGCGAAGACGATGACGATCATGTCAACGTTGGCGGCCACAGGCTTGAGCTGGCCGCGGCTGTCCGGACGGCACAGTTCGGTGGTGCGCGGCAATTGCGCGACGATCACACCGATGCCCTGGTTGCCGGCGCGCCAGACAACCTGATCACCGGTCACCAGTGCTGGCAGGTTGGCGCGCAAGTGACAGCGGAACACTTGGCCGGCGAGTTCGCCGTCCTTGGCTTCAACCTCGACCTGCACACCGAAGTGAGCGATGACCAGACCGTGTTGCTCAGGGCCGAGGTCGCCGCCCTCCAGGGCTTCGACAGCCGAGGACTCGCGTTTGGCGGCGCGTGCGGCGCGCTCGCCTTGAATCTTTTCGATGCGCCAGTTTTGACGACGATTGAGTTGGCGTTTGGCCATGGGTGTTCCGTCTGAAGAATGCAGCGATTAGGTAAAACGGCCGCGAGTTTAGCACGCCCCGGCCCCGGCCTAGGCTAAACTGCGCAGCATTGCCTAGGAGCCCAAATATGCAAAACCCGCAGAACTTGATCTGGATCGACCTGGAAATGACCGGTCTTGATCCGGATAACGACGTCATCATCGAAATGGCCACTATCGTCACCGACAGTGACCTCAATACGCTGGCCGAAGGCCCGGTGATCGCCATCCACCACAGCGACGAAGTGCTCGCGCGCATGGACGAGTGGAACACCCGCACCCACGGCAACTCCGGCCTGACCCAGCGCGTGCGCGACAGTCGTGTCAGCATGGCCGAAGCTGAAGCCGAAACCATCGCCTTCCTGGAACAGTGGGTGCCGAAGGGCAAGTCGCCGATCTGCGGCAACAGCATCTGCCAGGATCGTCGCTTCCTTTATACCCACATGAAAGCGCTGGAAAGCTACTTCCTCTACCGCAACCTTGATGTCTCCACGCTCAAGGAGCTGGCCGCACGCTGGGCACCGGACGTGCGCGACAGCTTCAAGAAGGGCAGCACCCACCTGGCGCTGGACGACATTCGCGAATCCATCGCCGAACTGCAGCACTACCGCAAGCATTTCATCAAGTTCTGATTGAGGGGTGTCTGCCCTGACGTCTTCGCGAGCATGCCCGCCCCCACAATTTGGAATGCGTTCCCCCTGTGGGAGCGGGCTTGCTCGCGAAGAGGGCGTCAGAGTCGCGTAAGATTCAAGTCAGAAATGCATCCCGGAGCGCGCGCCCTTCTGGTGCGGCGCTGAAATGGCTAGACTGCGCGCCTTCCTGCCAGGATCGCCACCATGCTGCTGATGCTCTATCTGATCGCCATTACCGCTGAAGCCATGACTGGCGCCCTGTCTGCCGGACGGCGAGGCATGGACTGGTTTGGCGTGGTGCTGATCGCCTGCGTCACGGCGTTGGGCGGCGGGTCGGTGCGCGATGTGTTGCTCGGGCATTACCCGCTGACCTGGGTCAAACACCCTGAATACCTGGTGCTGACATCGGCGGCGGCAATGCTCACCGTCTTCACCGCGCGCTGGATGCGGCATTTGCGTTCATTGTTTCTGGTGCTCGACGCCGTCGGCCTGGTGGCGTTCACCCTGATCGGCTGCATGACGGCTCTGGAAATGGGCCACGGCATGCTGGTGGCTTCGGTCAGCGGGGTAATTACCGGCGTGTTCGGCGGCATTCTGCGCGATATCTTCTGCAACGACATCCCGCTGATCTTCCGCCGTGAGCTCTACGCCAGCGTGTCGTTCGCGGCGGCGTGGTGCTACATGCTGTGCCTGTATCTCAATGTGCCGAGTGAGCAGGCGATTTTGATCACTCTGTTCGGCGGCTTTCTATTGCGTCTGCTGGCGATCCGGTTTCATTGGGAAATGCCCAAGTTCGTCTATAACGACGCGCCTTGACGCTCGGCATGTTGTTTCAGCGCCCACTCGACATGTTCGCGTACCAGCTCTGAAGGGTAGTCACGGCGCGCCTTCAAGGCTTCCAGCACCGGAATGCTCGACGGCGCATTTCCCAGCCCTACCGCCAGATTGCGCAACCAGCGCTCATAACCGGCGCGGCGCAGCGGGGAACCTTCGGTGCTGCTGAGAAACTTGTCCTCGTCCCACAGGAACAGTTCGGCCAGTTCGGCGTTGTCCAGATTGTGCCGTGGCTTGAAGTCGCTTTCCCCGGTCGGCCGGGCGAAGCGGTTCCATGGGCAGACGATCTGGCAGTCATCACAGCCGAATACTCGGTTGCCGATCAGCGGACGCAGGTCTTCGGGAATCGCATTTTTCAGCTCGATGGTCAGGTAGGAGATGCAGCGCCGCGCGTCCAGCACATAGGGGCCGACGAAGGCGTTGGTCGGGCAGATATCCAGGCACGCCGTACAGCGGCCGCAATGTTCGGTGCTGTGCGGTTCATCCACCGGCAGCGGCAGGTCGACGAACAGTTCGCTGAGAAAGAAGTAGCTGCCGGCCTTGCGGTTCAACACCAGGGTGTTTTTACCGATCCAGCCCAGCCCGGCCTGTTCGGCGATGGCTTTTTCCAGCACCGGGGCGCTGTCGACGAACGCGCGAAAACCGAACGGACCGATCTCGGCTTGAATCCTGTCGGCCAATTGTTGAACACGTTTACGGATCAATTTGTGGTAATCGCGGCCCAAGGCATAACGCGACACGTATGCTTTTTCCGGTTCGGCCAGACGTTTGGCCATTTCGGTGTCGCCTGGCAGGTAGTCCATGCGCAGGGACACCACGCGCAACGTGCCCGGCACCAGTTCATCCGGATGCGAGCGTTTGCTGCCATGGGCGCCCATGTAATCCATTTCGCCGTGGTAGCCGGCGGCGAGCCAGCGCTCCAGGTGCTGCTCATGCTCGGCCAGATCGAGGCCGCTGATGCCGACTTGCTGAAAGCCCAGCTCGCGGCCCCAATCCTTGATCGATTGGGCGAGGGCGGGCAGGTCTGTGGTAATGGCGGACATGAGGCGAGAGAAACCGGAGCTGAGGTGCGTATAATTCTGCCAGACATCGGAGCCCGAAGACGCATGCCGCACACGAAAGATGAATTACCCGACGCGCTGTACGGCGCCGCGCAGGTGCGTGAGCTCGACGCGCGGCTGATTGCCGCCGGTACGCCGGGCTTCGAATTGATGCAGCGCGCCGCACACGCGACGTGGCGAGCGTTGGTGCGGCAATGGCCTGCGGCGAATGAAATGACGGTGTTCGCCGGGCATGGCAACAATGCGGGCGATGGTTATCTGGTTGCGGCGTTGGCGCAGCGTGCGGGTTGGACTGTGCGCGTCTTGGCCGTCGGCGATCCGCAGCGTTTGCAGGGGGATGCGACGCTGGCCCATGCCGAGGCACTGGCGGAAAAAGTTGTCGTCCAGACCTGGAATGCCGCCAGTGAGCTGCGCGGTGTGATCCTCGACGCCTTGCTCGGCACCGGCCTGAGCGGCGATGTGCGCGAGCCCTATGCCGCTGCCATCGATGCGATCAACGCCAGCGGCTTGCCGGTGGCGGCGGTGGATATCCCTTCCGGACTGTGCGCCGACACCGGGCGCGTGTTGGGAGTTGCGGTTCATGCCGATCTGACCGTGACCTTTATTGCACTGAAAGTCGGCCTGTTCACTGGCGACGCGGCGGATCACGTCGGCGACCTGGTATTCAACGAGTTGCAAGCCACTGCCGAAACCGGTCACGACATTTCCGTCCGCGCTCGGCGCCTCAATGCGGCCAATCTGCCGCGGCCTGCCCCGCGTGCCCCGGCGTCCCACAAGGGATGCTTGGGGCATGTATTGCTGATCGGCGGCGATCACGGTTTTGGCGGGGCGATTCTGCTCGGCAGCGAAAGCGCGCTACGCTGCGGCGCGGGAATGGTTTCGCTGGCGACGCGCCCGGAGCACGTGCCGGCGGCGCTGACCCGAGTGCCGGAAGTCATGGCGCTGGGCACTTCCTCGGCCAACCAACTGATGGGGCTGCTGGAAAAAGTCTCGGTGCTGATCGTCGGGCCGGGGCTGGGGCAGGCGAGTTGGGGGCGGGCGCTGTTGTCGGCTGCGGCCAATGCGCCGTTGCCGCAGGTGTGGGACGCCGATGCCTTGAATCTGCTGGCCAGCGGTTTTGTCAGCTTGCCCAAGGATTGCGTAATCACCCCGCATCCGGGCGAAGCCGCGCGTTTGCTGGGTATCAGCACCGCTGAAGTTCAAGCCGATCGTCCAGCGGCCGCTTTGGCTTTGAGCGAAAAATATACAGCGGTGGTGGTGCTCAAAGGGTCCGGCAGCCTGATCGCGCATCCCGACGGACGTCTGGCGCTGTGTCATCAGGGCCATCCGGCCATGGCCACCGCTGGGCTCGGCGATGTGCTTGCTGGCTTGACCGGCGCGCTGTTGGCGCAAGGTATGGACGCATTCGATGCAGCGTGCCTGGCGGTCTGGCTGCACGCCAATGCCGGGGCGCAACAAGGCAAATTTGGCCGTGGGCTGGCGGCCAGTGATTTGATTCCAGCCATTCGTCAGTTGTTGGAGGAGCATGCACCGTGTCTGAAGTAACCCTGTACCTGGCCGATGAGCAGGCGATGAGCGACTTTGGCGCACGGATCGCCCGCATTACCCAAGGCCACGGCCTGATTTTTCTCGAAGGCAACCTGGGCATGGGCAAAACCACGCTTTCCCGGGGGATCATTCGTGGTCTGGGCCACGTCGGCGCGGTGAAAAGTCCGACCTTCACCTTGGTCGAGCCCTACGAGATCGGTGATGTTCGCGCCTTCCACTTTGACCTGTACCGACTGGTCGATCCGGAAGAACTGGAGTTTCTCGGCATCCGCGACTATTTCGAAGACGACGCCCTGTGCCTGATCGAATGGCCCGATAAAGGTGCAGGCTTTTTGCCAAAGCCTGACCTGACCATTACCATTACCATTAGCCCGCAAGACAGCGGGCGTTCGCTGAAAATTTTATCCCAGGGCTCGCGTGGCGAGGCCTGGTGTGCCGCTTTGGCATTGGAATCCAATTAAATGATGGGGTTAGGTATGCGCTTTCGCGCGTTGGTGGCTGCCGCTGGACTGATGTTGATGGCAGTAACCGTCAACGCTGTGGCCGATTCGAAGGTCAACAGCGTGCGCCTGTGGCGCGCACCGGACAACACGCGACTGGTCTTCGACCTGAGCGGCCCGGTGCAGCACAGCGTCTTCACCCTGACCGCGCCGGATCGGCTGGTGATCGACATCAATGGCGCCACCTTGGGCGCGCCGTTGAATGTGCAGACTGCGAACACGCCGATCACGGCGATGCGTTCGGCTCAGCGCACGCCGACCGACTTGCGTGTGGTCATCGACCTGAAAAAAGCCGTCACCCCGAAAAGCTTCTCGCTGGCGCCGAACGCGCAGTACGGCAATCGTCTGGTGGTTGACCTGTTCGATAACCCGGCCGATGCCGCACCGCCACCTGCACCGACACCGAAAGTTGCGACCATGCCCGCGGTGCCGGTCACACCTTCCGAACCTGCGATCAAGCTGCCGCCAGCGCCGGCCGGCAAGCGCGACATCATTGTCGTGATCGACGCCGGCCACGGTGGTGAGGACCCGGGCGCGTCCGGCTCGCGCGGCCAGCGTGAGAAAGACGTGGTATTGCAGATCGCTCGTGAGCTGCAACGTCAGGTCAACGGCATGAAAGGCTTCCGCGCCGAGTTGACCCGCACCGGCGACTACTTCATCCCGCTACGCGGCCGTACCGAAATCGCCCGCAAGAAGGGCGCCGACCTGTTCGTCTCGATCCACGCCGACGCCGCGCCGTCTGCGGCGGCATTCGGGGCTTCGGTGTTCGCCCTGTCTGATCGCGGCGCTACGTCGGAGACCGCCCGTTGGCTGGCCGACAGCGAAAACCGTTCCGACCTGATCGGTGGTGCCGGCAACGTCAGCCTCGATGACAAGGACCGTATGCTCGCCGGCGTACTGCTCGACCTGTCGATGACCGCCTCGCTGACCTCCAGCCTCAACGTCGGCCAGAAAGTCCTGACCAACATCGGCCGGGTCACGCCGTTGCACAAACAGCGCGTGGAACAGGCCGGCTTCATGGTGCTGAAGTCGCCGGACATCCCGTCGATCCTGGTCGAAACCGGCTTCATCTCCAACGCCAACGAAGCGAACAAACTCTCGGCGTCGAGCCACCAGCAAGCGCTGGCGCGGTCGATCAGCAGTGGCGTGCGCCAGTTCTTCCAGCAGAACCCGCCACCGGGCACCTACATTGCCTGGCTGCGTGATTCCGGCAAAATCGCCCAAGGCCCGCGCGATCACCGCGTCGGCCCGGGTGAGACGCTGGCGATGATCGGCGTGCGCTATCAAGTGTCCCCGGCGACGTTGCGCAGCGCGAATAACCTGAAAAGTGATGAGCTGAAAGTCGGCCAGCACCTGACCATTCCAGGCACCGAACTGGCGTCCAAAGAATGAACGAAGTGCTGAACGCCGCTGCCCGCATCGAACTGCTCAGCCCACGGCTGGCGAACCAGATTGCCGCCGGTGAGGTGGTTGAACGCCCGGCCTCGGTGATCAAGGAGTTGCTGGAAAACAGCCTCGACTCTGGCGCCAAGCGCATTGATGTCGATGTCGAACAGGGCGGGGTCAAGCTGCTGCGCGTGCGTGACGACGGCAGCGGGATTTCCGCCGATGACCTGCCGCTGGCGCTGGCCCGTCACGCCACCAGCAAGATTCGCAACCTCGAAGACCTTGAGCAAGTGATGAGCCTCGGTTTCCGTGGTGAAGCACTGGCGTCGATCAGTTCCGTGGCGCGCTTGACCCTGACCTCGCGCACGCGCGATGCCGATCAAGCCTGGCAAGTTGAAACCGAAGGCCGTGACATGGCGCCTCGGGTTCAACCGGCAGCGCATCCGGTTGGCACCTCGGTGGAAGTCCGCGACCTGTTCTTCAACACCCCGGCGCGGCGCAAATTCCTCAAGACCGAAAAAACCGAATTCGACCACCTGCAAGAAGTGATCAAGCGTCTGGCATTGGCGCGTTTCGATGTCGCCTTCCATCTGCGTCACAACGGCAAGACCATCCTGAGCCTGCACGAGGCCCACGATGACGCGGCTCGTGCCCGGCGTGTGGCGGCCATCTGTGGATCGGGATTCCTTGAGCAGGCGCTGCCGATCGAGATCGAGCGAAACGGCTTGCACCTGTGGGGCTGGGTCGGCTTGCCGACCTTCAACCGCAGCCAGGCGGACTTGCAGTATTTCTTTGTGAACGGCCGTGCGGTGCGCGACAAACTGGTGGCTCATGCGGTGCGCCAGGCCTATCGCGACGTGCTGTTCAATGGCCGCCACCCGACCTTTGCGCTGTTTTTCGAGGTTGATCCGGCAGCCGTAGACGTCAACGTTCACCCGACCAAACACGAAGTACGCTTCCGTGACGGGCGCATGGTGCATGACTTCCTTTACGGCACGCTGCACCGCGCTTTAGGTGATGTGCGGCCGGAAGACCAACTTGCCGGTTCGGTCACTACCGCCATCGTCCGCCCGACCGGCCTTGATGCCGGTGAGTTCGGCCCGCAGGGTGAAATGCGTCTGGCGGCCAATGCGTTGCTTGAGCAACCACAGGCACAGCCGGCGTTCAATACGTCGTCGGGTGCCAGCGCGGGCGGTGCTTATCAGTATCAATACACGCCGCGTCCGCAATCGGCGATGCCGGCGGCGGCTGAGGCACAGGCTGCGTATCGTGAGTTTTTTGCGCCGCTGCCGGAGGCCAATGCCAACGCGCTGCCGGCGGGTCAGGAAGACATTCCGCCGCTCGGCTACGCGCTCGCGCAGCTTAAGGGTATCTACATTCTGTCCGAGAATGCCCAAGGGCTGGTGCTGGTCGACATGCATGCTGCCCACGAGCGGATCATGTATGAGCGCCTGAAGATCGCCATGGCTAGCGAAGGTCTGAGCGGTCAGCCGCTGTTGGTGCCGGAATCGCTGGCGGTCAGTCAGCGTGAAGCCGATTGCGCGGAAGAACATGCGGCGTGGTTCCAGCGTCTGGGCTTCGAACTTCAACGTCTTGGCCCTGAAACGCTGGCGATCCGACAAATTCCGGCACTATTGAAACAGGCTGAGGCCAACCGGCTGGTCGGCGACGTGTTGTCGGACTTGATGGAATACGGCACCAGCGACCGGATTCAGGCACACCTGAACGAACTGCTCGGCACCATGGCCTGCCACGGCGCGATCCGCGCCAATCGGCGCCTGGCCCTGCCGGAAATGAACGGCCTGCTGCGTGACATGGAAAACACCGAGCGCAGCGGTCAATGCAACCATGGCCGACCGACCTGGACCCAACTGGGCCTGGACGATCTGGACAAACTGTTCCTGCGCGGTCGTTGATGAGCCAGCTCCCTCCAGCGATTTTTCTGATGGGCCCGACCGCTGCGGGCAAGACCGATCTGGCCATCGAGCTGACCAAGGTGCTGCCGTGTGAGCTGATCAGTGTCGATTCGGCGCTGGTCTATCGCGGCATGGACATCGGCACTGCCAAGCCTTCCAAAGAGCTGCTGGCTGAATATCCGCACCGTTTGATCGACATTCTTGACCCGGCTGATGCCTATTCGGCTGCGGATTTCCGTCGCGATGCCCTGCAAGCCATGGCTGAAATCACCGCGCGCGGAAAAATTCCGCTGCTGGTCGGCGGGACGATGCTCTATTACAAGGCTTTGGTTGAAGGTCTGGCGGATATGCCGGCAGCCGATCCCGAGGTGCGCGCGCAGATTGAAGAAGAGGCTGCACGCCTTGGCTGGCAAGCCCTTCACGATCAACTGGCGCTCGTCGACCCGGTGTCGGCAGCGCGGATTCATCCGAACGATCCGCAACGTCTGAGTCGTGCGCTGGAAGTTTATCGCGTCAGCGGTCAGAGCATGACTGCCCTGCGCCAGCAACAATCTGCGCAAAGTACTGAAGCAGCCGCTTCGGGACTGCAACAATTGCCCTATACTGTCGCGAACTTGGCCATTGCCCCGGCGAATCGTCAGGTACTGCACGAGCGCATTAAACAAAGATTCACAAATATGTTGGAACAGGGATTCATCGACGAGGTCGTAGCCCTGCGTAAAAGAAGTGACCTGCATTCAGGGTTGCCGTCTATACGTGCAGTAGGTTACCGCCAAGTCTGGGATTACCTGGATGGCAAGCTGACGTTGGCCGAAATGCAGGAGCGCGGTGTCATCGCCACGCGCCAATTGGCCAAGCGCCAGTTCACCTGGCTGCGCAGCTGGGAAGATTTACACTGGCTGGACAGTCTTGATTGCGACAATCTGCCACGCGCCTTGAAATACCTTGGGACCATCTCCATATTGAGCTGAGTCCTTGCAATTGCCGTCTATCCTTGGGGGTGTGGCGGCTAAAGCCACCTGAATTACCTATTTTTTATTATTGAATCCTTAAAGGAGTGCGGCACATGTCAAAAGGGCATTCGCTACAAGACCCTTACTTGAATACTTTACGTAAAGAGAAAGTTGGGGTTTCCATCTACCTGGTCAACGGTATCAAACTGCAAGGCACGATCGAGTCGTTCGACCAGTTCGTGATCCTGCTGAAAAACACCGTGAGCCAGATGGTTTACAAACACGCTATCTCGACAGTGGTGCCGGTTCGTCCAATTCGTCTGCCTAGCGCAACCGAATCCGAAGCTGGTGACGCTGAGCCAGGTAACGCCTGATAGGAGTCTCCTTTGTTCTTTGAGCGCCACGGTGGTGGTGAGCGAGTCATCCTCGTTCACTTGGATGGACAGGACCCTGAGGCGCGCGAAGATCCGCAGGAGTTTCAGGAACTGGCTAATTCGGCGGGCGCCGAGACCGTTGCGTTTTTTAACGTACCGCGTCATCGGCCAACCGCCAAATTCCTGATTGGCAGTGGCAAGGTCGAGGAGCTGCGCGACCTGGTTCATGCCGAAAAGGCCGATCTGGTGATTTTCAATCACATCCTCACGCCCAGTCAGGAACGTAACCTCGAACGCGTTTTCGAGTGTCGCGTGATCGACCGTACCGGTCTGATCCTCGATATTTTCGCCCAGCGCGCCCGTACCCATGAAGGCAAGCTCCAGGTAGAACTGGCTCAGCTTGACCACATGAGCACCCGGCTGGTTCGCGGCTGGACTCACCTTGAGCGTCAGGGTGGCGGCATCGGCATGCGCGGTCCGGGTGAAACCCAGCTGGAAACCGACCGTCGTTTGCTGCGGGTTCGCCTGCGCCAGATCAAGGGCCGACTGGAAAAAGTACGCAGCCAGCGCGAGCAATCGCGGCGCGGCCGCTCCCGTGCCGATATTCCTACCGTGTCTTTGGTGGGGTATACCAACGCCGGTAAATCCACACTCTTCAATAACGTGACGAAATCCGACGTGTACGCGGCGGATCAGTTGTTCGCCACGCTGGACCCGACCCTGCGCCGTCTGGAGCTGGACGACCTCGGGCCGATTGTCCTGGCCGACACCGTGGGTTTCATCCGCCACTTGCCCCACAAGCTGGTAGAAGCATTTCGGTCTACGCTCGAAGAGTCGAGCAACTCCGATCTGCTGTTGCACGTGATCGATGCGGCTGAACCGGATCGCATGTTGCAGATCGAGCAGGTGATGGTGGTGCTGGGCGAGATTGGGGCCCAGGACTTGCCGATCCTTGAGGTATACAACAAACTCGATTTGCTCGAAGGCGTCGAGCCACAGATCCAGCGCGATGCCGATGGCAAGCCGCAACGGGTCTGGTTATCGGCACGTGATGGCAGCGGTCTGGAGTTGCTTGAGCAAGCCATCGCCGAGTTGCTGGGCAGTGATTTGTTTGTGGGTACCTTGCGCTTGCCGCAACGATTCGCTCGACTGCGTGCGCAGTTTTTCGAACTCGGTGCGGTGCAGAAAGAAGAACACGACGAAGAAGGCATCAGTTTGCTGGCCGTTCGTTTGCCCCGGGTCGAGTTGAATCGACTGGTAAGCCGCGAAGGATTGCAGCCGATGGAATTCATCGAGCAACACACTTTGCAATAAAAGCCTGACAAAGCGGTTGTGCCGCAACGGCAGGCATTCTGTAGCATTGGTCGGCGCGCCGTGGGTGCGTCTTTGCTTTATCAGATGGAGAGCGCTATGGCTTGGAATGAGCCGGGTGGCAACTCGAACAATCAGGATCCTTGGGGTGGCAAGCGCCGCAATAATGGCGACCGCAAGGGGCCACCGGATCTCGACGAGGCCTTCCGAAAGCTGCAGGAAAGCCTGAACGGGTTGTTCGGTGGTGGTAAGAAACGCGGTGGTGATGACGGCGGTGGTTCGGGCAGGAGTGGTGGCGGCTTCGGCGGCCTGCTCGGCATCGGCCTCGTTGTGCTGGCGGCTGTCTGGCTGTACAGCGCGGTCTACGTGGTCGACGAGCAGGAGCAGGCCGTGGTGCTGCGCTTCGGCAAGTACTATGAGACTGTCGGCCCGGGCCTGAACATCTACTTCCCGCCGATCGATAAAAAGTACATGGAAAACGTCACGCGTGAGCGTGCCTACACCAAGCAGGGCCAGATGCTGACCGAGGACGAGAACATCGTCGAAGTGCCGCTGACCGTGCAGTACAAGATCAGCAACCTGCAAGATTTCGTGCTGAACGTCGATCAGCCGGAAATCAGCCTGCAACATGCGACTGAAAGTGCGCTGCGTCACGTCGTAGGTTCGACCGCGATGGATCAGGTGCTGACCGAAGGTCGTGAACTGATGGCCAGCGAAATCAAAGAGCGCCTGCAGCGTTTCCTCGATACCTATCGCACCGGTATCACCGTTACTCAGGTCAACGTACAGAGCGCCGCTGCACCGCGTGAAGTGCAGGAAGCCTTTGACGACGTGATCCGCGCCCGTGAAGACGAGCAGCGTTCGCGCAACCAGGCGGAAACCTACGCCAACGGTGTAGTACCGGAAGCCCGTGGTCAGGCGCAGCGCATCCTTGAGGATGCCAACGGTTACCGCGACGAAACGGTCTCGCGCGCCAAGGGTGAAGCTGACCGCTTTACCAAACTGGTCGCCGAGTATCGCAAGGCGCCTGAAGTCACCCGCCAGCGTCTGTATCTGGACACCATGCAGGAAGTCTTCAGCAACACCAGCAAGGTGCTCGTGACCGGCAACAAGGATGGTCAGAGCAATCTGCTTTACTTGCCGTTGGACAAAATGATCCAGAACAGTTCGGGCAGCGCACCGGTTACCGGTTCGGCCGCCGCCAGCAGTAACACGGACGTCACGCCGCATGTCACTGACGTGCCGCAGTCGCGCACAAGGGAGACCCGCTGATGAGCAATAAATCGCTGATCGCCCTGATCGTTGGCGTTGTCGTGGTACTGGTTGGCTGGAACTGCTTCTACATCGTGGCTCAGACCGAGCGTGCGGTGTTGCTGCAATTCGGTCGTGTGGTTCAAGCCGATGTCCAGCCAGGTCTGCATGTGAAAGTGCCTTACGTCAACCAGGTGCGCAAGTTCGACGCCCGCCTGCTGACGCTGGATGCACCGACGCAGCGCTTCCTGACCCTGGAAAAGAAAGCCGTGATGGTTGATGCCTACGCCAAGTGGCGCGTGAAAGATGCCGAACGCTTCTACACCGCGACTTCCGGCCTCAAGCAAATCGCCGACGAGCGTCTTTCCCGTCGACTGGAATCCGGCCTGCGTGACCAGTTCGGTAAGCGCACCCTGCACGAAGTCGTGTCGGGTGAGCGTGATGCGTTGATGGCTGACATCACCGCGTCGCTGAACAAAATGGCGGAAAAAGAGCTGGGTATCGAAGTGGTCGATGTCCGGGTCAAGGCCATCGATCTGCCCAAAGAAGTGAACCGCAGTGTGTTCGAGCGTATGAGCACCGAGCGTGAGCGTGAAGCTCGCGAGCACCGCGCCAAGGGTAACGAGCTGGCCGAAGGCATCCGTGCCGACGCCGATCGTCAACGCCGCGTGTTGCTGGCCGAAGCCTATCGTGAATCCGAAGAGGTTCGTGGTGATGGTGATGCCCAGGCCGCTGCGATCTACTCCAAGGCCTACGGCCAGGATCAGGAGTTCTACGGTTTCTACCGTAGCCTGCGCGCCTACCGTGAAAGCTTCGCGAACAAATCCGACGTCCTGGTCCTCGACCCAAGCAGCGACTTTTTCCGTTATCTGGAAAAGTCCAAGCCTTGATACGACGTTGACCTGAATCATTCCGCCCGGCGGCTAAAACCTCGGGCGGGGTGATCCTTTGGGAAAACGTGTGTATGATGCGGCAGCCGGGAAATTCCCGGCTTTTTTGCGTCTGCACGTTTGATTGCTGTTTTTGCTGCAGGACATCGGGCCAATGGCTCGAACAGTTTTTCGAGGAAAGTGATGGGCGAAGCCGGTATCAGGCCTTTCGCTGTGTCGTTCATGCGCGTGCGTTTTGAATGGACCGGTCATTTTCTGCTTCACTCAAGGCTCGCCCTAGTGCTGGCCGCCCGGATCAAAGGGGAATGGCGTAATGGCAACGGTAGACCGCTGGCTGCTGCCAGATGGCATCGAAGAAGTACTGCCACCGGAAGCGGCGCGCATTGAAGTCGCGCGTCGTCAGGTGTTGGATCTGTTCCAGAGCTGGGGTTACGAGTTTGTCGTGACTCCCCATATCGAGTACCTGGAATCCCTGCTGACCGGTGCAGGCTCGGACCTCGATCTGCGTACCTTCAAGGTCATTGACCCGCAGTCGGGCCGGCAGATGGGTTTCCGTGCCGACATCACGCCGCAAGTGGCGCGCATTGATGCGCATACCCTGCGTCGCGAAGGTCCGAGCCGTCTGTGTTACGCCGGCAGCGTGCTGCACGCCCAGCCGCGTGCACTGTCGTCCTCGCGCAGCCCGATCCAGCTGGGTGCCGAGTTGTACGGCGATGCCAGCCCGAGCAGCGACGTCGAAGTGATCAGCCTGATGCTGGCCATGCTGCAACTGGCCGATGTGCCGGATGTGCACATGGATCTCGGTCACGTTGGTATCTACCGTGGTCTGGCGCGTGCCGCCGGTCTGTCCGGTGAAGTCGAGCAGCAGTTGTTCGATGCATTGCAACGCAAGGCCATCGATGAGGTCATTACCTTGACCGAAGGCTTGCCGGCGGATCTGTCCGGCATGCTGCGTGCGCTCGTCGATCTGTGTGGCGGTCGCGAAGTGCTGGCGGCTGCCCGCGAGCGTCTGGCCAATGCGCCGGCGCCGGTACTGGCGGCACTGGAAGACTTGCTGGCGATCGCCGAGCGTCTGTCGGCGCGCTTCCCGCAGTTGCCGCTGTACTTTGATCTGGGCGAGCTGCGCGGTTACCACTACCACACCGGTGTGGTGTTCGCGGTGTTCGTACCGGGCGTTGGCCAGTCCATCGCTCAGGGCGGCCGTTACGACGACATCGGCGCCGACTTCGGTCGCGCGCGTCCGGCGACTGGCTTCTCTACCGATTTGAAAACCCTGGTGACCCTGGGGCGTGCTGAGATCGAGCTACCGTCTGGCGGTATCTGGATGCCTGACAGTACGGATGCGGCACTCTGGCAGCAGGTTTGCCAGTTGCGCAGTGAGGGTCAGCGTGTCGTTCAGGCATTGCCTGGGCAACCTTTGGCCGCCGCCCGTGATGCGGACTGCGACCGGCAATTGATTCAGCAGAACGGGCTTTGGCAAGTATCGCCACTGGCTTCTTGAGTTTTCCTGCCGGCCATCGCCGGCACCAAGTTTGCGCGAATGAGGACAAGTGTTATGGGTAAGAATGTCGTAGTCCTGGGCACCCAATGGGGTGATGAGGGCAAAGGCAAGATCGTTGATCTGCTGACCGAACATGCTGCCGCCGTAGTGCGCTACCAAGGTGGCCACAACGCTGGTCACACCCTGGTGATCGACGGCGAAAAAACCGTCTTGCACCTGATCCCGTCGGGCGTGCTGCGCGAAGGCGTGCAGTGCCTGATCGGCAATGGCGTGGTGGTTGCACCTGACGCCCTGCTGCGTGAGATCACCAAGCTGGAAGAGAAAGGCGTACCGGTGCGCGAGCGTCTGCGTATCAGCCCGTCCTGCCCGCTGATCCTGTCCTTCCACGTGGCGCTGGACCAGGCCCGTGAAAAGGCCCGTGGCGAGCTGAAGATCGGTACTACCGGTCGCGGCATCGGCCCGGCGTACGAAGACAAGGTTGCACGTCGTGGCCTGCGTGTGGGCGACCTGCTCAACATGCCGCGCTTTGAAGACAAGCTGCGTGAACTGGTGGATTACCACAACTTCATGCTGGTGGGTTACTACAAAGAGCCTGCCATCGAGTTCGAAAAAACCCTGGCCGAGTGCAAGGAATACGCTGAGCTGCTCAAGCCGCTGATGCTGGACGTGACGGCCGAGCTGCATGATCTGCGCCGCGCTGGCAAAGACATCATGTTCGAAGGCGCCCAGGGTTCGTTGCTCGACATCGACCACGGTACCTACCCGTACGTGACCAGCTCCAACACCACTGCCGGTGGCGTGGCGACCGGTTCGGGCGTTGGCCCGATGTTCCTGGACTACATCCTGGGCATCACCAAGGCTTACACCACTCGCGTAGGTTCGGGTCCATTCCCGACTGAGCTGTTTGACGAAGTGGGTGCGCACCTGGCCAAGCAAGGTCACGAATTCGGCGCTACCACCGGCCGTGCCCGTCGTTGCGGCTGGTTCGACGCCGTTATCCTGCGTCGCGCTATCGATGTGAACAGCATTTCGGGCATCTGCCTGACCAAGCTGGACGTCCTCGACGGTCTGGAAACCATCAACATCTGCGTCGGCTACAAAGATGCGCAAGGCAACGCCGTTGCTCCGACTGACGCTGACAGCTACGTGGGCCTCCAGCCTGTGTACGAAGAAGTGCCGGGCTGGACCGAGTCGACCGTGGGTGCCAAAACCCTGGAAGAGCTGCCAGCTAATGCTCGTGCCTACATCAAGCGCGTTGAAGAGTTGATCGGCGCACCGATCGACATTATTTCGACGGGCCCGGATCGCAACGAAACTATCGTTCTGCGTCATCCGTTCGCTTGATAAGTCGTTGATGTAAAAAACAAAGGCCCCTTAATCGGGGCCTTTGTCGTTTATGCCTGTTGGACGGCATGACCTTTGCTGTGAATCTGTCTACAAGAATGCCATCAAATTAATGGCGTCAGAAGTAGAGGGATTCATCGTGTCAGCCGTTCTCTCACTGTTACAAAGCCGTTTGTTGCGGCCCGTGTTCGTTACCCTTGGTATCGCCCTTTTGGTGCAGGTGCTGGTGGCGGTTGCTCTGACACGGAGCACGGTCACCGCGCTGGAAGCCGATTTGGCGGTGCGCCTGGGTGCCGACAGCCAGAAGCTCTCAGGCGAACTGGAGCAGGCCGGGCGTGAAGTCACGTCGAGCCTCGACGCCTTGTCCGCCAGCACCCGCCAGCGTCTGACGGCCGGTTTGTCCACGCGACTGAAGGACGAGCAGGCGCAACTGCGCGCGACACTGGAAAAGGGTCTGAAGGACTCGGCCAACGACATGGCCCAGTTGCTCGCCTCCGTTGCGCCCCGCGCCATGTGGGACAGCGATGTGCCCACCCTGTCGGAATTTGCCCGTCGCGCCCAGCGCAATCCCAATGTGTTGTTTGTGGTCTACGACGACGCCACCGGCCAGCACCTGACGCGCTATCTCAATCGCGAAAATCCGATCAACAAGGCCTTGCTGGAAAAGGGCCAGGGCGAGCGTGCGCTGGATAAAGTGCTGGATGCGGCGAAGAACGATCCATCGGTCTACTACCTCGAAGCCTCGATCAACCCGAATGGCGTGGAGATCGGCAAAGTGTTGATGGGCGTTTCCACTGCTTCGGTAGAAACTGACCTGGCGGCCCTCGACAAGCGCTTCTCGGCGCTGATCGCCAGCAGTGATCAACTGGTCGGCGACAGCCTCAAAGGCGCCGCAGCCGACAGTGCGACGGCGATGCGCGCGCGCCTGCAATCGGCGCAAACCACCGCCACCGAAATGAAAGCCAACACCGCCAGCACTGTGCAGGACGCCGCCGCGACCTTGCGCTGGCGGATCGGCATGGGTCTGGCGCTGGTCGGCTGCGGCGTGCTGCTGTTGCTCGCCGTTGTCCTCGGCCGTCGCGTGGTCAATCGTTTGAAGATGCTCAATGCTGCCATGGATGATCTGGCGGCGGGCGAGGGCGATCTGACCAAGCGCGTGCAGATCAACAGCAAGGACGAGATCGGCGACATGGCTGCGGCAGTCAATCGCTTTGTGGATAAGTTGCAGCCGATCGTGCGCGAGGCAGGTGATGTGGCTCAGCGTACCGGCGTGGAGATCGGCGCCATGACTTTGCGCAACGCCGGCGCCGATGCGGCGGCGGGGATGCAGCGGGATGAGGTGGCGGAAAGTCTGCGCGCGCTGTCGCAAATGGCTGACGAGGCACAATCAGAAAGTCATGCCATGCAAGCGGCGTTGAAACAGGTTGTGGATATCCGCCAGGCGACGGACGAAAACACCCGTACCTCGGCCAAGGTCGGCAGCTTGATCGAGGCGCTGGCCGGGCAGGTCGATACCGGGGCGAAAGTCATCGAGCGGCTGGCGCAGCAAAGCGAGCAGATTGAAGTGGTGTTGACGGTGATTCACGGGATCGCCGAGCAGACCAACCTGCTGGCACTCAATGCGGCCATCGAGGCGGCGCGGGCCGGTGAAACCGGGCGTGGGTTCGCAGTGGTAGCTGATGAGGTCCGGGCGCTGGCGAGCAAAACGCAAAGCTCTACCGGCGACATTCAGGCGCATATCGTTGCCTTGCAACAGGGTGCGCGTGAGGCGGTGGAGGCGATCGGTCAGGCCGGACGTCAGGCCAGCGAAGGTTTGCTGGTGCTGCGTGACAGCGCGCGGTTGCAGCAGTCAGTGCAGGCTTCGGTCGAGCAGGTGCATGCGGCGATTGGTCTGGCGACGCAGGCGGCGGCGCATCAGGCGCAAGGTGCGCAGGCGGTGCGTGGGCGGGTTGAAACGATTCATGCCCAGGCCGAGAAAGCGGCGCAGGCAGTGGTGGAAACCACGGCTAGCGGCAAGGTGCTGGATGGTTTGGCGGCGCAGTTGAAGGCGAGTCTGGGGCAGTTCCGGGCTTGATGTTGTTTTAGCAGGCCCCTTCGCGAGCAGGCTCGCTCCCACATTGGAATGCATTTCCCTGTGGGAGCGAGCCTGCTCGCGAAAGCTATTTCAGCGGCTCAGATACATCCGCGTCGTCAGCAAATAAACCGGTAGCCCGGATACCAAAATCAACAACGCCGCATAAGGCGCCGCTGCCGCGAACTCGACATTCGCCGTGTGCGCCCACACCTCGGTCGCCAAGGTATTTAGCCCTGTCGGACTCAGCAGCAGCGTCGCTGTCAGCTCCTTCATCGCATCCAGAAACACCAGCGCAAACGCTGCGCCCAGTGCCGGAAAGATGATCGGCAGCGTCACCCGGCAAAACGCCGTGAACGACGATGCGCCCAGCGTGCGTGCAGCCTCTTCCAGCTGCGGCGCAGCCTTGTTCAGCGCTGTGCGAATCGGTGCCTGCGCCAGCGGCAGAAACAGCAGCGCATAGGCGATCAGCAGCAGCCCGGACGTCTGATACAGCACCGGTACGTAATGCAGGGCGAAATACACCAGCGTCAGCGCAATCACCAGCCCCGGCAGCGCATGCAGCAGGTAAGGCAGGCGCTCGGCCCAGATCGCCAGTTGGCCTTTGTAACGCACCACCAACAGTCCGACCGGCACCGCCAGTATCAGGCACAACGCCGCGCCACCCAGCGACAACGCCAGCGACGACAACAAGGCTTCGGTAATCGCTGCAACCGGGAACGCCGCTGACGATCCTACCGCCAGCCAGTACGCCAGCATGCCCAGTGGAATACCGCTGCCGACAATCGCCAGCATCAGGCAATACAGTTGGCCTGCAGTGGCCCACGGCCCGAGACGAACCTGTTCAGCCTGGCGCGCCGCACCTTGCCCGGTGCGCACATGCCGGCCTTTGCCACGCACGCGCAGCTCCAGCCACAACAGCACCAGACATAGCGCCAGCAACACCGCAGAGAGCATCGCCGCATTGGCATTGCTAAACTCCAGTTCGAACTGCTGATAGATCGCCGTGGTGAAGGTTTGCAGGCCGATAATCGACAGTGCGCCGAACTCGACCAGCATGTGCAGGGCAATCAATAGCGATCCGGCAAGCAGTGACGGCCAGAGCAGCGGCAGGGTGACGCGAAAGAACACGCCCCAACGATTCTGCCCAAGCGTACGGGCAGACTCTTCCAGGGAAGGGTCGAGATTGCGCAGGGTCGCCGCAACCGGCAAAAAGATCAGCGGGTATTTTGACAGGCTCATCACCAGAATCGCCCCGCCGAGGCCTTCGAACTGCGCACTCAATGAAACCCAGGTGAAGCTGCTGACAAACGCCGGCACCGCGAACGGCAGGCACAAAATCACGCCCCACAGGCGTCGGCCGGGCAAATTGCTGCGCTCCAGCAACCAGGCCAGCGACAGGCCGATCACGCCGCAAGTGATGGTCACGCCGACCATCAATGCCAGGGTGTTACGCAGTAGCCCGAACACATACGGGCGCCACAGCAAGTGCAGCGCCTCGGCCCAGCCGGCCTGCCAGGCCTTCAGTCCGACATAGGCCAGCGGCAACAGGCTCATGACCACCAGCATTAAAACCGGCAGCACCAGCCAGATCGACGGCCGCTTGCGTCGTGGCACGTAACCCCCGCGCGCGGCGGGGGCGGTTAACGATGCGGCCATCAGTTCAAGCCAACTTCACGTTCCAGATCCAGCGCTTCTTCAGCATTGCCCAGATCGGCCGGGGTGACGTTTGGCGCTTGCAGCTCGCTGAACGGCTTGAGGCCACGATCCGATTGCATGCCGTTGTGCAGTGGGTATTCGGCGGTGGTCTGGGTGATTACGCGCTGACCTTCTTCGCTGGCCATAAAGGCGAGGAATTGCTGGGCTTCTTTAGGGTGTTTGCTGGATTTAAGTACGGCTGCGCTGGACACGGTGATCAAGCCGCCGACGTCGCCGCCGCTGAAGTAATGCAGTTTCGAATCCAGTTGGCCTTTTTCGCGCTGCAGGGCGAACCAGTAGTAGTTGTTCACCAGCACGGTCGCGACTTCGCCGTTTTCCACGGCTTTGAGCGCAACCATGTTGTTGCTGTAGGTTTTGCCGAAAGCGCGCAGGCCGGTCAGCCATTCTTCGGCGGCGTCGCGACCGTGCATCTTGATGATCGCCACGGCCTGCTCCTGGAACGCGCCGCTGGTTGGCACGAAGCCGACCTTGCCTTGCCATTGCGGATCGGAGAACTCCATCACCGATTTCGGCAGGTCTTTTTCATCGATCAGTTTCGGGTTGTAAGCGACCACGCGAACCCGCGCGGTGACGCCGATCCAGGTGCCATTACCTGCCACGTATTTTTTCGGCAGAACCGCCAGGGTGGCGTCATCCGCCTTGGCCAGCAGGCCTTGTTCGCCGAGTTTATTCAGCGGCGGAGATTCTTCGGTGTAAATCACGTCGGCAGGGGAGCGGTCGCCTTCTTCGACGATCTGGCTGGCGAGCTGATTGCTGCTACCTTTGCGAACGTTGACGTGAATACCGGTCTTGGCTTCGAAGGCTTTGGCGATCGCGTCGCCGACTTCCTTGTGTTGGCCGTTGTAGAGAGTCAGGGAAACCGCATCGGCAGCCTGGGTGAGGGGGGTGGCGAGTGCCAGGCCGAGGAGGGTGAAGGTCAGGCTTCGGCGCAGGGTATTTCGAAACGTCATTCGCAGGGTTCCTCACTGTCGCATTGCAAAAACTTGCAACAATGATAAACGATATTGTTTCTCAAGTGCGCCTTGCGGGGCGAGGCAGGGTCTGGTACGGCGGTCGATGTTTTTCGGATGCCAGAAACGCAAAAACCCGCTTTCGCGGGTTTCTGTGAAATACAAGGTCGTGACCTTGCATTTGAATTGGTGCCCAGAAGAAGACTCGAACTTCCACGACCGTAAGGTCACCAGCACCTGAAGCTGGCGTGTCTACCAATTTCACCATCTGGGCAATCATCGCAAGCGTTGCCGCTGTTGATGTGGCGCACTATACGGAGCGCTTTTTGATCTGTAAACCCCTGATTTAATTTTAATAAATCGGTTTTAACAAATGCGTTCCTTAGAATGCAAAAAACCCGCTTTCGCGGGTTTTGTGTGAGTCTTGAAACTGATCTAGTCTCAAACTCGAAATTGGTGCCCAGAAGAAGACTCGAACTTCCACGACCGTAAGGTCACCAGCACCTGAAGCTGGCGTGTCTACCAATTTCACCATCTGGGCAGTATCGGCAGCGCTTGTGCGTCGTCGATGGCGCGCACTATACGGAGCACCTTTTTAACTGTAAACCCCTGCTGCGATTTTTTTTGAGTTTTTTTTACCCGCGGTGCTCAAAAGCCCTGCAAAGCGTCGATACAAGGCTTTAGATGGGCCTTGATAGTCTGAAATTTCCCGTTTGATGGCGCCTATGCCAAACTAACCGTATATAGACAAGGTGAAAACTCTCTAATGGCCGATTGGCAGTCCCTCGATCCCGAGGCCGCTCGTGAAGCGGAAAAATACGAAAACCCTATTCCTAGCCGCGAACTGATCCTAGCGCATCTCGCCGATCGGGGTTCGCCTGCTGCCCGTGAGCAACTGGTCGAAGAGTTTGGTCTGACCACTGAAGACCAGATCGAAGCCCTGCGCCGCCGCCTGCGCGCCATGGAGCGCGACGCTCAACTGATCTACACCCGTCGTGGTACATATGCCCCGGTGGATAAGCTCGACCTGATCCTCGGCCGCATCAGCGGTCACCGTGACGGCTTCGGCTTCCTGGTGCCGGACGACGGCAGCGATGACCTGTTCATGAGCCCGGCGCAAATGCGTCTGGTGTTCGACGGTGACCGTGCGCTGGCCCGAGTTTCCGGTCTCGACCGTCGTGGTCGCCGTGAAGGCGTGATCGTTGAAGTGGTGTCCCGTGCCCACGAAACCATCGTCGGTCGCTACTTTGAAGAAGGCGGTATCGGCTTCGTCGTTGCGGATAACCCGAAGATTCAGCAAGAAGTGCTGGTCACTCCGGGCCGCAACGCCAACGCCCAGATCGGTCAGTTCGTCGAGGTGAAAATCACCCACTGGCCGACACCGCGCTTCCAGCCGCAAGGCGACGTGGTCGAAGTGGTCGGCAACTACATGGCGCCGGGCATGGAAATCGATGTCGCGCTGCGTACTTACGACATTCCGCACGTCTGGCCTGAAGCCGTGCTGAAAGAAGCTGCCAAGCTCAAGCCGGAAGTCGAAGAGAAAGACAAGGAAAAGCGCGTCGATCTGCGCCATCTGCCGTTCGTCACCATCGACGGCGAAGATGCCCGCGACTTCGACGATGCGGTTTATTGCGAAGCCAAGCCGGGCAAGCTGCGCCTGTTCTCCGGCGGCTGGAAGTTGTACGTGGCGATTGCCGACGTTTCCAGCTACGTGAAGATTGGTTCGGCGCTGGACAACGAAGCCCAAGTGCGCGGCAACTCGGTGTACTTCCCTGAGCGCGTCGTGCCGATGCTGCCTGAGCAACTGTCCAACGGCCTGTGCTCGCTGAACCCGCACGTCGATCGTCTGGCCATGGTTTGCGAGATGACCATCTCCAAGTCCGGCGAAATGACCGACTACTGCTTCTATGAAGCGGTTATCCACTCCCACGCCCGTCTGACCTATAACAAGGTCAGTGCGATGCTGGAGACGCCGAAGGTCGCCGAAGCACGCAAACTGCGTGGCGAATACACCGACGTCGTGCCGCATCTCAAGCAGCTTTATTCGCTGTACAAAGTGCTGCTGGCCGCTCGTCACGTGCGTGGCGCGATCGATTTTGAAACGCAGGAAACCCGGATCATCTTCGGCTCCGAGCGCAAGATTGCCGAAATCCGCCCGACCATCCGTAACGATGCGCACAAGCTGATCGAGGAATGCATGCTGGCGGCCAACGTGGCCACTGCCGAATTCCTGAAAAAACACGAAATCCCTGCGCTGTACCGCGTTCACGCCGGTCCGCCGCCGGAGCGCCTGGAAAAACTGCGTGCCTTCCTTGGCGAGCTCGGCCTGTCCCTGCACAAAGGCAAGGACGGCCCGTCGCCGAAGGACTATCAGGCCCTGCTGGCAAGCATCAAGGATCGTCCGGATTTCCACCTGATTCAGACCGTGATGCTGCGTTCGTTGAGCCAGGCGGTGTACAGCGCTGAAAACGATGGCCACTTCGGTCTGAATTACGAAGCCTATACCCACTTCACTTCGCCGATCCGTCGTTACCCGGACTTGCTCACGCACCGCGCTATCCGCAGCGTGATCCATTCGAAACAGGACACCCCGCACGTTCGCCGTGCCGGTGCGATGACCATTCCGAAGGCGCGCATCTATCCGTACGACGAAGCGGCCCTGGAGCAGCTCGGCGAGCAGTGCTCGATGAGCGAGCGTCGTGCCGACGAGGCGACCCGCGACGTAGTGAACTGGCTCAAGTGCGAGTTCATGAAAGATCGCGTGGGCGAGTCGTTCCCCGGCGTGATCACCGCCGTGACCGGTTTCGGCCTGTTCGTCGAGCTGACTGATATCTACGTCGAAGGTCTGGTGCACGTTACTGCGTTGCCGGGCGACTACTACCACTTCGATCCCGTGCATCACCGCTTGGCGGGCGAACGCACCGGTCGTAGCTTCCGTCTCGGCGATACCGTTGAAGTGCGCGTCATGCGCGTTGACCTCGACGAGCGCAAGATTGACTTCGAGATGGCGGAAAAAACCATCAGCGCGCCGATCGGTCGCAAAAAACGCGGTACCGAAACCGCCGCTCCACCGGCCAAGGCTTCGGAAGAAAAGGCTCCGGCAAAAACCGCCAGCCGTCGTCCGGCCAAAGAGAAGGCTGCAGAAGCCTATCGCCCGAGCGATGCCGTGGCGAAAAACGCCGAGCTGCGCAAAAGCCGTGAAATGAAGAAAGCGCTGCTTTCCGACGCTAAAAACGGTGGTAAAGCGGCGTCCGGGGGAAAGACCGGACGGTCGGCGCCTGAAAATGCGACCGGCGGCAAGCCAGCCAAACCGAGCAAACACCGTAAAGGCCCGCCGAAAGCGGGTTCTACTCCAGCCAAAAGTGGCGGGGCGCGTAAACCGAAGGCGAAGTCATGAGTCAGTTGGAAAAAATCTACGGCGTTCACGCGGTAGAAGCGTTGCTGCGTCACCACCCCAAGCGCGTCAAGCAGATCTGGCTGGCTGAAAGCCGCAACGATCCGCGCGTGCAGACCCTGATCGAGCTGGCCAACGAGAATCGTGTCCAGGTCGGTCAGGCCGAGCGCCGTGAAATGGACGCCTGGGTTGAGGGCGTGCACCAGGGCGTGGTCGCGGACGTGAGTCCGAGCCAGGTCTGGGGCGAAGCGATGCTCGACGAGCTGCTTGATCGCACCGAAGGCGCGCCGCTGTTGCTGGTGCTCGACGGCGTGACCGATCCGCATAACCTCGGCGCCTGCCTGCGTTCGGCGGATGCTGCCGGTGCGCTGGCGGTGATCGTGCCGAAGGACAAGTCGGCGACCCTGACACCTGTGGTACGTAAAGTCGCCTGCGGCGCGGCTGAAGTGATTCCGCTGGTGGCCGTGACCAACCTTGCGCGCACCCTGGAAAAGCTTCAGCAGCGCGGTCTGTGGGTTGTCGGTACGGCGGGTGAGGCCGAGGTCAGCATTTATGACCAGGACCTGACTGGCCCGACCATCCTGATCATGGGTGCCGAAGGTAAAGGCATGCGTCGCCTGACCCGCGAGCACTGCGACTATCTGGTGAACCTGCCGATGGCCGGTAGTGTCAGCAGTCTTAACGTGTCCGTGGCGACGGGCGTGTGCCTGTTCGAAGCACAGCGTCAGCGCGGTGCGAAAGCCAAGGCTGCCGCGAAGAAGTCCTGAGTCGAACACGGTGCAAATGTGGGAGCGAGCCTGCTCGCGAAAGGGGAGTGTCAGTCGACGTAAATGTTGCCTGACAGACCGCATTCGCGAGCAAGCCCGCTCCCACAGTGTTTTGTGGGAAGGCGAAGATTGGTGATTGTTCAAATAATCACCAATTGCCTTGCGCCTCTTCAGTCCCTTCTCTACAATTGCGCCCCTTGCTGTGACGGCAGGCACGCATGTGCCCCGCGCCGGCAAGTCCATAAGTGTCATTCACTCCTTGTCTGACCGTTTTTGAGCGGCAGGCTACAACCCGTAAGGAGCATTCATGCGTCATTACGAAATCATCTTTTTGGTCCACCCGGATCAAAGCGAGCAAGTCGGCGGCATGGTTGAGCGTTACACCAAGCTGATCGAAGAAGACGGCGGCAAAATCCACCGTCTGGAAGATTGGGGCCGTCGTCAACTGGCCTACGCAATCAACAATGTTCACAAGGCTCACTACGTGATGCTGAACGTTGAGTGCACTGGCAAGGCCCTGGCCGAGCTGGAAGACAACTTCCGCTACAACGATGCAGTGATCCGTAACCTGGTCATCCGTCGCGAAGAAGCCGTTACCGGCCAATCCGAGATGCTCAAGGCTGAAGAAAACCGCAGTGAGCGCCGTGAGCGTCGCGACCGTCCTGAGCACGAAGGCGCTGAAGGCGCTGATAGTGATGACAGCGACAACAGCGATAACGCTGACGAGTAATCCACGGACCTTTTAAGGAGCCTATCAAATGGCACGTTTCTTCCGTCGTCGTAAATTCTGCCGCTTCACCGCTGAAGACGTGAAAGAGATCGATTACAAAGATCTCAACACTCTGAAAGCCTACGTATCCGAGACCGGCAAAATCGTTCCAAGCCGTATCACTGGTACCAAAGCTCGTTATCAGCGTCAGCTGGCCACCGCTATCAAGCGCGCCCGCTTCCTGGCCCTGCTGGCCTACACCGACAGCCACGGCCGCTGAGACCGGGCAGTCGACAAGTAGCAAAGGATTGAATGCATGCGTGCCTTAGCTGAGTTCATCATGCGAGGCCGTATGCAGGCCACTCTCGTGGTGGCCGGATGTGCAACATTGCCGTTGCTGTATTGGTTGGGTGCTGCCGCCGGGAGCCTTGTGCTTCTGCGGCGCGGATTGACGGACGCCCTTGGCGTTCTGTCCCTGGGGCTGCTGCCGGCATTGATCTGGTGGCTGTATGCCGATGACCCACGGGCACTTCTGGTGCTGCTGGGGTCTTCGGGGCTTGCGTTGGTTTTGCGCGCAAGTGAATCCTGGGTCCGCACGCTGCTGGTCAGCGTAGCAATAGGCGTGGTGTTTTCAGTGGTGCTCGGGGCGGCGTTTGCGGCCCAGATCGAGATGCTCGCGCAGGCCCTTATAAAGGTCATGCCCGCGCTTCTCGGTGAGACCTACAAGCAATTGTCGGTCGATGAGCAAGCGCGTTTCGCGTCCCTGATTGCACCCGTCCTGACCGGACTGATTGCGGCTTTGTTGCAGATCGTCAGCGTGCTGAGCCTGATTGTCGGGCGTCATTGGCAGGCGTTGTTGTACAACCCGGGTGGTTTTGGTCGCGAGTTTCGCGCCATCCGGATCCCGCTGGGGCCGGCGATGTTACTGCTGGCGTTGATGCTTCTGGGCCCGAATCTCGGTGCACAGATGGCCATGTTGACGCCGTTGTGCAGTGTACCGCTGGTGTTCGCCGGACTGGCCCTGATTCATGGGCTGGTCGGGCAGAAGCGACTGGCCGGTTTCTGGCTGGTGGGGTTGTACGTAACGCTGTTGCTGTTCATGCAGCTGATCTATCCGTTGCTCGTGGTTCTGGCCATTGTCGACAGCCTGATTGATTTTCGCGGTCGTCACGTGTCGAAAGACACCGACAGCGCGAACGGTGAAGGTTAAAAGTTAAGAGGATTTCCACATGCAACTGATCCTTCTGGAAAAAATCGCCAACCTGGGCAACCTGGGCGACAAAGTAAACGTTAAGGCCGGTTACGGCCGTAACTACCTGCTGCCTTTCGGCAAAGCTACCGCTGCGACCGCTGCCAACCTGGCTGCGTTCGAAGAGCGTCGTGCTGAGCTGGAAAAAGCCGCTGCAGACCGTAAAGCATCGGCTGAAAGCCGTGCTGCCCAACTGGCCGAGCTGGAAGTGACCATCACTGCCACCGCTGGCGACGAAGGCAAGCTGTTCGGTTCGATCGGTACTCACGACATCGCTGACGCACTGACCGCCTCCGGCGTTGAAGTGGCGAAGAGCGAAGTTCGTCTGCCGAACGGCACCATCCGCAACGTAGGCGAATTCGACGTAGCTGTGCACCTGCACGCCGAAGTTGAAGCCACCGTACGCGTTGTCGTGGTAGCAGCTTAAGCAACACCAGATCGGCTGGCGGCTTGTCCGTCAGACGGTTAACATCGGGCACGATCCTGTTTACAGGTCGTGCCCTTTGTCTTTCTGCAATCCCTGCTTTTACTAAACAACACAAGTGGCCATGAACGATATCTCCGCTCCCGAGCAATACGATCTGCAAACCGCCGCCCTGAAGGTGCCGCCGCATTCCATCGAGGCCGAACAGGCTGTACTCGGTGGTCTGATGCTGGACAACAACGCCTGGGAACGCGTGCTCGATCAAGTCTCCGACGGCGATTTCTATCGACATGACCACCGTCTGATTTTCCGTGCGATCGCCAAACTGGCCGATCAGAACTCGCCGATCGACGTCGTGACCCTTGCCGAGCAATTGGACAAGGAAGGTCAGACGTCCCAGGTCGGCGGCCTCGGTTATCTCGGTGAACTGGCGAAAAACACGCCGTCCGTCGCCAACATCAAGGCCTATGCGCAGATCGTCCGTGAGCGGGCAACCCTGCGCCAACTGATCGGCATCAGCACCGAAATTGCCGACAGCGCCTTCAACCCCGAAGGCCGCACTGCCGCCGAGATTCTTGACGAAGCGGAACGTCAGATCTTCCAGATCGCCGAGGCCCGGCCTAAAACCGGCGGCCCGGTCGGCGTCAACGATTTGCTGACCAAAGCCATCGACCGCATCGACACCTTGTTCAACACCGACAACGCCATCACTGGCCTGTCCACCGGTTATACCGACCTCGACGAGAAGACCAGCGGCCTGCAACCGTCCGACTTGATCATTGTCGCCGGCCGTCCGTCGATGGGTAAAACCACCTTCGCAATGAACCTGGTGGAGAACGCTGTGTTGCGCAGCGAGAAGGCAGTGCTGGTGTACTCCCTCGAGATGCCAGGCGAATCGCTGATCATGCGTATGCTGTCCTCGCTGGGCCGCATCGACCAGACCAAGGTGCGTTCTGGCCAACTGGAAGACGACGACTGGCCACGCCTTACGTCGGCGGTCAACCTGCTCAATGACCGCAAGCTGTTCATCGACGATACAGCGGGCATCAGCCCGTCGGAGATGCGTGCCCGGACTCGACGTCTGGTGCGTGAGCACGGTGACGTCGGCCTGATCATGATCGACTACCTGCAACTGATGCAGATCCCGGGTTCGAGCGGTGACAACCGCACTAACGAAATTTCCGAGATTTCGCGATCCCTGAAAGCCCTGGCCAAGGAATTCAACTGCCCGGTGGTTGCCCTGTCGCAGCTCAACCGTTCCCTGGAGCAGCGCCCGAACAAACGCCCGGTGAACTCCGACTTGCGCGAATCCGGAGCGATCGAGCAGGACGCCGACGTCATCATGTTCGTGTACCGGGACGAGGTGTATCACCCGGAAACCGAGCACAAAGGCATCGCCGAAATCATCATTGGCAAGCAGCGGAACGGCCCGATCGGCTTTATCCGCCTGGCCTTCATCGGCAAGTACACCCGTTTCGAAAACCTTGCGCCGGGCAGTTACAACTTCGACGACGATGAATAATTTTCTCATCGTCTGAGCTGACGCCTTCGCGAGCAGGCTCGCTCCCACTCTGGAATGCGTTCCTTTGTGGGAGCGAGCCTGCTCGCGAATGGGCGTGGCGCAATTTCCGACCATAGCCGTCGGAATTGGTCAAAATTTGTGCTATATTCCGCGGCCGCGAAATTCAATGAAAGCCAACACCGGTTATCGACATGCAAGCAGCCAAGCCGTTATTTGACTATCCAAAGTACTGGGCCGAATGTTTCGGGCCAGCGCCATTCCTGCCGATGAGCAGGGAGGAGATGGATCAGCTCGGCTGGGATTCCTGCGACATCATCATCGTTACCGGTGATGCCTACGTCGATCACCCGTCGTTCGGTATGGCGATCATCGGCCGGCTGCTGGAGTCCCAGGGCTTCCGCGTCGGGATCATTGCCCAGCCAAACTGGCAGTCCAAAGACGACTTCATGAAGCTCGGCGAGCCGAACCTGTTTTTCGGCGTCGCGGCCGGCAACATGGACTCGATGATCAACCGCTACACCGCCGACAAGAAAATCCGTTCCGACGACGCCTACACGCCCGGCGGCATGGCCGGCAAGCGTCCGGATCGCGCGAGCCTGGTTTACAGCCAGCGTTGCAAGGAAGCCTACAAGCACGTGCCGATCGTGCTTGGCGGCATCGAAGCCTCCCTGCGCCGCATTGCGCACTACGATTACTGGCAGGATCGCGTGCGTAACTCGATCCTGATCGACGCCAGCGCTGACATTCTGCTGTACGGCAACGCCGAGCGAGCGATTGTCGAGGTGGCTCAGCGTCTGTCTTATGGCCACAAGATCGAAGACATCACCGATGTGCGCGGCACCGCGTTCATTCGTCGCGATACGCCGAAAGACTGGTATGAAGTCGACTCGACGCGTATCGACCGTCCGGGCAAGGTCGACAAGATCATCAACCCGTACGTGAATACCCAGGACACCCAGGCCTGCGCCATCGAGCAGGAAAAGGGTCCGGTCGAAGATCCGCAGGAAGCCAAGGTCGTGCAGATCCTGGCCAGCCCGCGCATGACCCGCGACAAGACCGTGATTCGTCTGCCGTCGGTTGAAAAGGTCCGTGGCGACGCCGTTCTGTATGCCCACGCCAACCGCGTGCTGCACCTGGAAACCAACCCGGGCAACGCCCGTGCGCTGGTGCAGAAGCATGGCGAAGTCGACGTCTGGTTCAACCCGCCGCCGATTCCGATGACCACTGAAGAAATGGACTACGTGTTCGGGATGCCTTACGCACGTGTTCCGCATCCTGCGTACGGCAAGGAAAAGATCCCGGCCTACGACATGATCCGTTTCTCGGTGAACATCATGCGTGGCTGCTTCGGTGGCTGCACCTTCTGCTCGATCACCGAGCACGAAGGCCGGATCATCCAGAACCGTTCCGAAGAGTCGATCATTCGCGAAATCGAAGAGATCCGCGACAAGGTCCCAGGCTTTACCGGGGTCATTTCCGACCTCGGCGGCCCGACCGCGAACATGTACCGCATCGCCTGCAAAACGCCGGAAATCGAATCCGCGTGCCGCAAGCCGTCCTGCGTATTCCCGGGCATCTGCCCGAACCTGAACACCGACCACTCGTCGCTGATTCAGCTGTACCGCAGCGCCCGTGCATTGCCGGGTGTGAAGAAAATCCTGATTGCCTCCGGCCTGCGTTACGACCTCGCGGTCGAGTCGCCGGAGTACGTCAAAGAGCTGGTGACCCACCACGTTGGCGGTTACCTGAAGATCGCCCCGGAACACACCGAGGAAGGTCCGCTCAACCAGATGATGAAACCGGGCATTGGCAGCTATGACAAGTTCAAGCGCATGTTCGAGAAGTACACCAAGGAAGCGGGCAAAGAGCAGTACCTGATTCCGTACTTCATCGCCGCGCACCCGGGCACCACCGACGAAGACATGATGAACCTGGCCCTGTGGCTCAAGGGCAATGGCTTCCGCGCCGACCAGGTGCAGGCGTTCTACCCGTCGCCGATGGCCACCGCCACCGCGATGTACCACTCGGGCAAGAACCCGCTGCGCAAGGTCACTTACAAGAGTGACGGCGTGACCATCGTCAAGAGCGAGGAGCAGCGTCGTCTGCACAAGGCGTTCCTGCGTTACCACGACCCGAAAGGCTGGCCGATGCTGCGTGAAGCGTTGATCCGCATGGGCCGTGGCGACCTGATCGGGCCGGGCAAGGATCAACTGATTCCGCTGCATCAGCCGTCCACCGACAGCTACCAGAGCGCCCGTCGCAAGAACTCGACGCCGGCTGGCAGCCATAAAGTGGCGAAAGAAGGCAAAGAGAAGACCACCAAGATCCTCACCCAGCACACCGGTCTGCCGCCGCGTGCCAGTGATGGCGGTAATCCGTGGGACAAGCGTGAGCAGGCCAAGGCAGCAGCGTTCGCCCGCAACCAGCAGGCCGCCAAGGAGCGCAAAGACGCGGCCAAGGGCAAGGGGCCGAAGCCGGCGCGCAAACCGGTGGTGCCACGCTAAGCCGTTTTCAGCTCAACAGAACGCCAACCTTCGGGTTGGCGTTCTGCATTTCAGGGCTCAAGGAAATGTGGTGAGGCTACTGACGCCTTCGCGAGCAAGCCCGCTCCCACATTTGATCGGCGGTGATTCGCCTATTGGTGTCTAGCTCGAACCCCCTGTGGGAGCGGGCTTGCTCGCGAAGAGGCCAGTTCAGACACTCCACCTACAACTGCCCGCCACATTTAGGCGCAACTTCGCGAAAGCATTTCCCCGCATCGCCCGATTTTGGTGCTGTACTGCCCTGAGCATTCCGGGAAAGCGCCCCAGCCTGTGCATGGCATAAGTCTTGCGCGCTTTCCAATACGCTTAGGGCTCGCAGGAGGCACGCCGTGTCGATTCATGTCGCATTGCATCACGTCACGCATTACCGCTACGACCGCGCTGTCGAACTCGGCCCGCAGATCGTTCGCCTGCGCCCGGCTGCCCACAGCCGCACGCGAATTCTCTCGTATTCGCTGAAAGTCTCGCCCGAGCAGCACTTCATCAACTGGCAGCAAGACCCGCAGGGCAACTACCTCGCGCGGCTGGTTTTCCCCGAGAAGACCGACGAGTTACGCATCGAAGTCGATCTGCTGGCGGAAATGGCTGTATTCAATCCGTTCGACTTCTTCCTCGAACCCTACGCCGAGAAAATCCCCTTCGCCTACGCCGCCGATGAGCGCAAAGAGCTGGCGCCGTACCTCGAAACGCTGCCGCTGACGCCGAAGTTTCAGGCCTACCTGGACGGCATCGATCGCACGCCGCTGCCCGCCGTGGACTTTCTCGTGGCGCTGAATCAGCGCCTGAGCGAAGACATTGGTTACCTGATTCGCATGGAGCCGGGCGTACAAACCCCTGAGCACACCCTCGAACACGCCTCCGGCTCGTGCCGTGACTCGGCGTGGTTGCTGGTGCAACTGCTGCGCAACCTTGGGCTGGCAGCTCGGTTCGTCTCCGGTTACCTGATTCAACTGACCGCCGATGTGAAAAGCCTCGACGGTCCCTCGGGCACAGATGTTGATTTCACTGACCTGCACGCCTGGTGCGAAGTGTACCTGCCGGGCGCCGGCTGGATCGGTCTCGATGCCACTTCCGGGCTGTTTGCCGGTGAAGGACATATTCCGTTGGCGTGTAGTCCTGATCCCTCTTCGGCAGCGCCGATCAGCGGCATGGTCGAGCCGTGCGAAACACAGTTCAGCCACGAAATGTCGGTTGAGCGAATCTGGGAAGCGCCACGGGTCACCAAGCCGTACACCGATGAGCAGTGGCTGGCGATTCAGGCACTGGGCCGGCAGATCGATGCCGACCTGCTGGAGGGCGATGTACGCCTGACCATGGGCGGCGAGCCGACCTTCGTCTCCATCGATGACCCGGATGGCGCCGAGTGGAACACCGCGGCCCTTGGCGAAGGCAAGCGCCGGCTCTCCGTCGAACTGTTTCAGCGCATGCGCAAACATTACGCGCCAAAAGGGCTGGTGCATTTTGGTCAGGGCAAGTGGTATCCGGGCGAGCAACTGCCGCGCTGGTCGCTCAACTGTTACTGGCGCCGCGATGGCGTGCCGATCTGGCAAAACGACGCGCTGATCGCCGGCGAGCAGCAGGATTACGGCGCCAATGGCGAGCTGGCCGGACGTTTCCTGGCCAGCGTCGCCGAACGCCTGAAACTGCCTGCGCGCTTTGTGTTTGCAGCCTACGAGGACAATTTCTATTACCTCTGGCGCGAAGGTTCGTTGCCGAGCAACGTCAGCGCGCAAGACTCGCGTCTAGAGGAACCGCTGGAGCGTGCGCGACTGCGCAAGGTCTTTAGCCAAGGCCTCGATAAAGTCATCGGTCAGGTGCTGCCGCTGGCGCGCACCGCCAAGGGTGATCAATGGCAGAGCGGGCGCTGGTATCTGCGCGACGAGCATTGCCGACTGGTGCCGGGTGACTCGCCGCTGGGCTATCGCTTGCCGCTTGGTTCGCAGCCGTGGGTGAACGCCGCCGAATATCCGTTCATCCATCCGCAGGACCCGAATCAGGATTTCCCGGCGCTGCCGGACACCGCGCAACTCAACAGTCACGGCGAGCCGGCCAAGGCTGACGAGCGTCTGCCGAAAATCGACGAATCCGCCGACTGGCTGACCCGCACCGCGTTTTGCGCCGAGGCCCGCGAAGGGCGCTTGTATCTGTTCATGCCGCCGCTGGAGCGGGTCGAGGATTACCTGGAACTGGTGGCGGCCATTGAGGCCACTGCCGAAGAATTGCATTGCCCGGTGTTGCTGGAAGGCTATGAGCCGCCGAGCGATCCGCGCCTGAGCAATTTCCGTATTACCCCGGACCCCGGCGTGATCGAGGTCAACGTGCAGCCTTCGGCGACGTGGGACGAGTTGGTCGAGCGCACCGAGTTTCTCTATGAAGAGGCACGCCAGACTCGCCTGACCACCGAGAAATTCATGATCGATGGCCGTCACACCGGCACTGGCGGCGGAAACCATTTCGTCCTTGGTGGCGCTACACCTGCCGACTCACCGTTCCTGCGTCGCCCGGATTTGCTGCGCAGCCTGATCAGTTACTGGCACAACCACCCATCGCTGTCGTACCTGTTTTCCGGGTTGTTCATCGGCCCGACCTCCCAGGCACCACGAGTCGACGAGGCGCGTAACGACGCCTTGTATGAGCTGGAAATTGCCTTCGCGCAAATGCCTGAACCGGGCGAGGAGTGCGCACCGTGGCTGGTGGATCGTCTGCTGCGCAACTTGCTGATCGACGTCACCGGCAACACCCATCGCGCCGAATTCTGCATCGACAAACTGTATTCGCCGGACGGCGCCACCGGGCGCCTCGGGTTGCTGGAACTGCGCGCCTTTGAAATGCCGCCGCACGCACGCATGAGCCTGGCCCAGCAATTGTTGCTGCGGGCGCTGGTCGCACGTTTTTGGCGCGAGCCTTATGCGCCGCCGAAACTGGCGCGCTGGGGCACCGAACTGCACGACCGTTTTCTGTTGCCGCACTTTATCGAGCAGGATTTCGCCGACGTCATTGTCGAACTCAACAACGCCGGCTATCCGTTGCGTACAGAGTGGTTTGCGGCGCATCTGGAGTTTCGTTTCCCCAAGGTCGGCGACTACGCGGTCAACGGCATCGAGCTGGAGCTGCGTCAGGCGCTCGAGCCGTGGCATGTGCTGGGCGAGGAGGGCGCGGCGGGCGGCGCGGTGCGTTACGTCGATTCATCGCTGGAGCGTTTGCAGGTCAAGCTCAAGGGCTTGCCACCGCAGCGTTATCTGCTGACCTGCAACGGCATCCCCGTGCCGTTGCATCCGACCGGGCGGGTCGGCGAGTTTGTCGCCGGTGTGCGTTACCGCGCCTGGCAACCGGCCAACTGTCTGCAACCGACCATCCCGGTACACGCGCCGCTGGTATTCGACCTGCTCGATACCTGGATGGCGCGTTCGCTGGGTGGCTGCCAGTACCACGTCGCCCATCCGGGCGGGCGTAATTACCAAACGTTGCCGGTCAACGCTAACGAAGCGGAGAGCCGGCGCATGGCGCGCTTCTTCCGGATCGGACACACACCGGGGAAACTTCCCATACCCGATCTGACAATCTCCGACGAGCTACCGATGACACTCGATTTACGACGTTTCTAAGTCCTGCGCGACGCGCGGATTTTTCGTATATCCGCGCGTCATGTGCCTGCGTTAGTCTGACCGTTCACTGCTGTCTGCCGAGCTTTCCATGCCTGACCTGCTAGACCGCTACCCGCTGACGGCGGGCACTTATCACGAACTGCTCAACGACAGCGGCGAAGTGCGTGCGCACTGGCGGCGGCTGTTCGATCAACTGCAGCGCAGCACCCCGGCGCAACTGCTGCAGCGTCAGGCGTTGCTGGCCCGGCAGATTCAGGAAAACGGCGTTACTTACAACGTCTATGCCGACCCCAAGGGCGCCGATCGACCATGGGAGCTGGACTTGCTGCCGCATGTGATTGCAGCAGATGAGTGGCAGCAATTGTCGGCGGGGATTGCTCAGCGTGCGCGCCTGCTCAATGCCGTGCTGGCGGATCTGTACGGGCCGCAACGTTTGATCAGAGAAGGCCTGCTGCCGGCAGAACTGGTCTTCGGCCACAACAACTTCCTCTGGCCCTGTCAGGGCATCGCTCCGCCGGAAGAGGCGTTTCTGCATCTGTACGCGGTGGATCTTGCGCGCACGCCGGACGGCCGCTGGTGGGTGACGGCCGATCGCACGCAAGCCCCTTCGGGCGCCGGTTATGCGCTGGAAAACCGCACCATCGTGTCCCGCGCCTTCCCGGAGTTGTACCGTGATCTGAAGGTGCAGCATCTGGCCGGCTTCTTCCGCACGTTGCAGGAAACCCTCGCCCGGCAGGCACCCAGCGATGGCGACGCGCCGCTGGTGGTGTTGCTGACGCCGGGGCGCTTCAACGAAAGCTATTTCGAACATCTTTATCTCGCCCGTCAGCTCGGTTATCCGCTGGTGGAGGGTGGCGACCTCACGGTGCGCGATGCCACGGTCTATCTGAAAACCCTCAGTGGCCTGCGCCGGGTGCACGCGATCATGCGCCGGCTCGACGACGACTTCTGCGATCCACTGGAGCTGCGCACCGATTCCGCACTCGGCGTGCCAGGCTTGCTTGATGCGGTGCGGCAGGGCCGGGTGCTGGTGGCCAACGCACTCGGCAGTGGCGTGCTCGAATCACCCGGTTTGCTGGGCTTTTTACCGAAGATCAACCAGTTTCTGTTTGGCGAAGAGCTGATCCTGCCGTCCATTGCAACCTGGTGGTGTGGTGAGGCGCCAGTGCTGGCTCAGGCGCTGGAAAAATTGCCGGAGTTGTTGATCAAACCCGCTTTCCCCTCGCAAAGCTTTGCGCCGGTGTTTGGCCGTGATTTGAGTGAAAACCAGCGCCAATCGCTTGCCGAACGCATGCAGGCGCGACCGTATGCGTATGTCGCGCAAGAATTGGCCCAGCTGTCCCAGGCGCCGATCTGGCAGGCCGAGGACGGTCAACTGCAACCCCGGGCCATCGGTATGCGTATGTACGCGGTGGCCAGCCGTGACGGCTATCGGGTGCTGCCCGGCGGGCTGACCCGGGTGGCCGCCGAAGCCGATGCCGAGGTGGTCTCGATGCAGCGCGGCGGGGCGAGCAAAGACACCTGGGTATTGGGCGATCGGCCGCCGAGTGGCGAGCAATGGAAGGCGCAACGCAATGTCGGTGTACACGATCTGGTGCGGCGCGATCCTTACCTGCCTTCGCGGGTGGTGGAAAACCTGTTCTGGTTCGGTCGTTATTGCGAGCGTTGCGACGACAGCGCGCGGCTGCTGCGGATCATGCTCACGCGCTATGTCGATGGTGATGATCCGCAAGCGCTGTTGGCGGCTGTCGATCTTGGCGAGCGGCTGGCGCTGTTGCCGGACGAGGGTGAGCTACCGGAGCGCCTGCTGGCGGCGCTGCTCGGCGAAGACTGGTCGTTCAGCCTGCGCTCCAACCTGCAACGCTTGCAGTGGGCAGCCTCGCAGGTGCGCGGCAAACTCTCCCGGGAGAACTGGCAGGCCCTGGTGGAGTTGCAACGCGAAGCCACGGAACTGGACACCGACGAGCCGGATTTCGGCGAGTTGCTGGATTTTCTCAACCGTCTGGTGATGTCGCTGGCGGCGCTGTCCGGGTTTGCCCTGGACGACATGACCCGCGACGAAGGCTGGCGCTTTCTGATGATCGGTCGCCGTATCGAGCGTCTGCAATTTCTCAGCAGCAGTCTTGCGGCGTTTCTGCGCGGCGCGGGCGCGTTCGACCAGGCTGGCCTGGAATGGCTGCTGGAACTGGGTAACAGCAGCATTACCTACCGCTCGCGCTATCTGGCGGTGGCGCAATTGATTCCGGTACTCGACCTGTTACTGCTTGATGAGCAGAACCCGCATGCGGTGTTGTTCCAGTTGAAACTGGTCACGCGCACGTTGAAACGCTTGAACGATGATTTCGGCGTGCCTCGTGAGGCCGGACTGGCGCATCTGGTCGAGCGTCTGGCGCGGTTCGATCTGGGGTGTCTGGAGAACCCGTTGTTCGGCGAATCCAGCGTGCGTGCGGCCCTTGATGGTCTGGCGGACCTGCTGCAAGAGATCGCCGAGGCCAGCGGCCAGGTGTCCGATCGCCTGGCCCTGCGCCATTTCGCCCACGTCGATGATGTCAGCCAGCGCACGGTGTCCGTCTGATGAACGCGCATTACCAGATCCTCCACGACACCTGTTACCACTACGACAGCCCGGTTTCCCTGGCGCAGCAATTGGCGCATCTGTGGCCGCGTGAATGCAGTTGGCAGCGCTGCACCGAGCAGCAGTTGCTGATCAGCCCGGAGCCAACGGCGCGTCGCGATGAACTGGATGTGTTCGGCAATCCGCTGACCCGACTTGCGTTCGAGCGTCCGCATGATGAGTTGCAGGTCAACGCCCGACTCACTGTTGAAGTGCTGGCGCGACCGCAGCTGGATTTCAACCAGTCCCCCGCGTGGGAACTGACGCGCAATGCGCTGACCTACAGCAGTCAGCCGCTCGGCGCTGAATTGCTTGAGGCTTGCCGCTATCGATTCCAGTCACCCTACGTGCATTTGAAGCGTAGCTTCGTCGAGTTCTCGCAAAGCTGTTTCCCACCCGGCCGGCCGTTACTACTGGGTGTGCAGGCGTTGATGCAGAAGATCTTCAGCGAATTCACCTTCGATGCCGAGGCGACCCAAGTGGCGACACCGTTGGTAGAAGTGCTGGAGCGGCGGCGTGGAGTGTGTCAGGACTTCGCGCACTTGATGCTGGCGTGCGTGCGCTCGCGAGGGCTGGCGGCGCGTTATGTCAGCGGTTATCTGCTGACCCAGCCACCACCGGGGCAGCCACGGCTGATCGGCGCTGATGCGTCACATGCCTGGGTGTCGGTGTTTTGCCCGGTGCTGGGCTGGGTGGATTTCGATCCGACCAACAATGTGCAGCCGGGGCTGGAGCACATTACGTTGGCGTGGGGGCGGGATTTTTCCGATGTGTCGCCGTTGCGCGGGGTGATTCTTGGCGGCGGCAGTCATGATCCCGAAGTGCGGGTCACGGTGATGCCACTGGACGAATAGAGATCAAATGTGGGAGCGAGCCTGCTCGCGAAAGCGTCAGGTCAGTCAAATCATGTGTGGCTAAATACACTGCCTTCGCGAGCAGGCTCGCTCCCACATGGGAATTTGGGTGTGCTTGGGAAGGGGGAAGGTCTGTGAGGGCCGGCAGTGAAACTGCCAGCCCCGTCACAAATCCGCAGGGTCTGATTCGATCATCAAACCCGGTGGGGTTCAGGCGTCGGGCGCCTGATCTTTCGGTGTTTCAGTCGCATCGGTTGCATCAACATCATCTTGCGTCGCCACTTCACCGTCAGGGTTCAGTGCCGCTTCTTCAGCTACTTGTTTCTTGCGCTGAAGCTTTTCCTCTTTCTTCTTTTCCTTTTCCAGGTCTCGTTGACGTTTGGCGAAGGAGTAATTGGGTTTGGCCATGGGCGATCCTCTTGGGTCGAAGGTGAGGTTGAGCGGCGCGTATTCTGCCCTGTATCGGTGCCCGGCAGTTAGCCGGGTTTTTGGTCGACCCACTTTGGCGTGACGGTCGGCTTCCAGTTATCGAGGGACTCGAGCAGGGTTTGCGGTGATTCGCTCACTTGCAGCATGTCACGGTGTGGCGCGCGAACGAAGCCTTCGCCGACGATATGGTCAAGAAAAGCTGTGAGTTTGCTGTAAAAGCCATTCACTTCCAGCAGGCCCAGCGGCTTGCCGTGGTAGCCGAGCTGGCCCCAGGTCCAGACTTCGAACAACTCTTCCAGCGTGCCAAGGCCGCCGGGCAACGCGATAAACGCATCGCTGAGTTCGGCCATCCGCGCCTTGCGGGCGTGCATGCCGTCGACCACTTCCAGGCGCGTCAGGCTCTTATGGCCGATTTCCTTGTCCATCAGGCTTTGCGGGATGATGCCGATCACTTCCCCGCCAGCGGTCAGTGCGGCATCGGCAACGATGCCCATCAAACCCACGGCGCCACCGCCGTAAACGAGCGTCAACTTGCGCTCGGCCAGCGCCCGGCCAAGGGCTTTGGCGGCTTCGGTATAAGCCGGATCAGTGCCGGCGTTGGCACCGCAAAATACACAAACGGATTTCAGAGACATGCCTTCCTCCTGGGTCAATCCGTCACAGGGTAACGGCTGGCAGGCCTCGATCCAAGGTCTAGACTTCGCGTTCTGGCGATTCAAAGGTTCCGCTGGCGCCACAGGCGTAGGCGGCGAGCAAACTGCACAACAGACCGTTAAAGAACATGACAGGCACTCCGTCTCAATGGGATGGCTCGATCATAGGTTCAGCCGCGTGATCTGACCGTTAGATTGTGTCGATGAGTGTCATAGCCTGAAAGTTGTATACAATTTTTGACTCAAGTCATAGGAACTTGCGAAGAATTCAGGCAGTCTTTCCACCATTCGTGATTTTGTTAACCCTGCCTTGGAGATTCACCATGTTTTCCAAAGTTGTTGCGGTATCCCTACTGGCGCTGGCCAGCAGCCAATTAATGGCTGCCGAGTGCAAAACCACCGTTGACTCCACCGATCAGATGTCCTTTAACACCAAGGAAATCGTGATCGACAAGAGCTGTAAGACTTTCACCGTCGAACTGACCCACTCCGGCAGCCTGCCGAAGAACGTCATGGGCCATAACCTGGTGATCAGCAAAGAAGCTGACATGCAGCCGATCGCCACCGATGGCCTGGCTGCCGGTATCGACAAGAACTACCTGAAGGAAGGTGACGCACGTGTCATCGCCCACACCAAAATCATCGGCGCCAAGGAAACCGACTCGGTGACCTTCGACGTGTCCAAGGTAGCGGACGGCGGCTACGGTTTCTTCTGCTCGTTCCCGGGCCACATTTCGATGATGAAAGGCACCATTACGGTCAAGTAAGCAGGTTCACCGCGTCATCGTTCTTCGCGAGCAGGCTCGCTCCCATCGTGTCCCGGTTGCCCACAAAATGTGTGACCGACACAAAACCTGTGGGAGCGAGCCTGCTCGCGAAGGGGCCATCAGCATCAATCAATGCAATGGCCAAAGAAAAGCCCGCTGAGGATCACTCCTCAGCGGGCTTTTTCATTCCATCGCCAATCAAGGCGCGAACGGCATGACGCGCTTGTGATGGGTTTTGTTGTAGGTGTTCACGATGATGTCGAACGCTTCCTGACGCACCGGCTCGCCGTGCAGGAAGGCATCAATCTCGGCATAGGTCACGCCGTGGGAGGCTTCGTCGGGCTTGCCCGGGGAAAGGTCCTCAAGGTCGGCAGTCGGGACTTTTTCCACCAGCGACTCGGGCGCGCCGAAGCTGCGGGCAATTGCGCGAACCTGGTTTTTCACCAGACCGCTGAGCGGGGCCAGGTCGCAAGCGCCGTCACCGAATTTGGTGAAGAACCCCATCACCGCTTCTGCCGCATGATCAGTGCCGATCACCAAACCGCCAGCCGCGCCGGCAATCGTGTACTGGGCCACCATACGCATCCGCGCCTTGGTGTTGCCGAGCACGAAATCCACCGACACTGCATGCTTGCCTTCAAACGCCGCCACTTCTGCGGCCAGCGATTTCACCGCCGGGCCGATATTGACCGTGTGGCGTTCGTCCGGGGCGATGAAGTCCACCGAGGCTTGGGCGTCGTGTTCGTCAAACTGGGTTTCGTACGGCAGGCGCACGGCGATGAACTTGTAGCTTTGGTCGCCCGTTTGATCACGCAGTTCGCGCATCGCGCGCTGGGCCAACAGGCCTGCGGTCAGCGAGTCGACGCCGCCGCTGATACCGAGCACCAGCGTCTTGAGCCCGGAATTGACCAGGCAATCCTGAATAAAGCGGATACGTCGGGCGACTTCCGCTTCGAGTGCCTTGTAGTCGGCAAACGGCGGTTGCACCTTGAGCTGTTCAGCAATCTCACGCTGTACGGCTTGCATGAATTCACTCCTTGCTAGATAGACTGGAATCGGCAGGAACCTGGAAAACGTGTCGCAAATAGGCAACAAAATTCGGGTCTTTGCAGTGGGTCTTGCCTGGCTCGTCGGAGATCTTCGCCACCGCTTGGCCGTTGCAGGCGGTCATTTTAAGCACGATGCTCATCGGTTCGACACCCGGAATATCACAAGTGAGGTTGGTGCCGATGCCGAAGCTCACGTTGATCCGACCGTGCAGCGCGCGGAATATTTCCAGCGACTTGGGCAGGGTCAGGCTGTCGGAGAACACCAGGGTCTTGCTCATCGGATCGATGCCGAGCTTGTGATAGTGGGCGATGCATTTTTCACCCCAGGCCACAGGGTCACCGGAATCGTGGCGCAAGCCATCGAAAAGCTTGGCGAAGAACAGGTCGAAATCACCGAGGAAGGCATCGGTGGTGATGCAGTCGGTCAGGGCGATGCCCAGCAAACCCCGGTACTCGCGCACCCAGCAGTCAAGTGCGGCGATCTGGCTGTCGATCAGCCGTGGGCCAAGTTGCTGATGCGCCATGATCCACTCGTGGGCCATGGTGCCCAGCGGTTTCATGTCCAGCTCGCGGGACAAGTGCACGTTGCTGGTGCCGACGAAGCGCCCGGGGAAATCGTGCTTGAGCACGTTGACCACTTCTTCCTGCACGCGGTAGGAAAACCTGCGGCGGGTGCCGAAATCGGCGACCTGCAATTGCGATAACTCATCGGCCGAGGCGTTAGCGGTCAGCCAGTCGAACTTGCGATAGAGTTGCTCACGTGCCTGCTCAAGCACGGTTTCGCGGTAGCGATAGCGGTTGCGCACCTCGCTGACGATCGCCAGCAGCGGCACTTCGTAGAGAATCACGTGCAACCATGGCCCACGCAGGCGGATAAACAACTCGCCGTTCTCGATGCCCGTATGCAGGTAGCGCAGGTTGAAGCGGAACAGGCCGAGGAAACGCAGGAAGTCCGGTTTGAGGAAGCTGATGCGCTCAAGAAAACTCAACTGGTCGGCGCTCAGGCTTAGTTCCGCCAGGCGCTCGATCTGATAGCGGATCTCGGCCAGATACGGGCGCAGATCCTCGCTGTTACGGCAACGAAACTCCCATTCGACTTCGACGTTGGGGTAGTTGTGCAGCACCGCCTGCATCATCGTCAGCTTGTAGAAGTCGGTGTCGAGCAGGTTCTGCACGATGCGATCGGCAAACACGCTCTCGCTCATAACGGGGTCTCCAGGTGCGCCGCGCCGTTGCGCGGTCTCAATCAATGGCGCTAGTGGCGCATATCAGCGGTGGGGATTGCCAGCGCTTTTTTGCTTTCAGGCGAAAGATCCTCTGATGGTATACATCTCAGCCCACAGAACTTATATGTTTTCGGTTGCACCTCCAGCGCGGCTTGAATGACCTGTTCAAGTCGGTCGTCGCTTTTTAAGTAGTCAGCCAATAGAGAGTGTTTTGGTATTAAATTGATTTCAACTGCTTTAATCAATGCGGCTCTGAGCATTTCGTGGGTGACGATTTTATACATGAATGACACCTCCTTTGAAGGTGATCTGTTCCAGCGTGTCGACGCCGTCCTGAAGTAATACGTAAGCCGGAAGTATCAGTCTATAAAAGTCAGAATCATTGGTGCCTTTAATGGTAACTAAAGTGAATGACTCCAAGAGACCGGTGGCGGCGCGAATTCTGAAGCAGGCATCTTCAAATAATTGGTTAGGCGTGGCGTGTGAGTCTATGAAGTATGTAGGGGTATTGGTTGCGTTTGCTTTTAGGGGGTAAAAACGATTCATGAGATAAAGTCCTTCCATTTGTTTTAGGCGTGACAGATCGAAGAATGCATTGTTCTTTAAGTTTGATGTTTGCAGTGTGTTGGTGTAGTTGCTGCAAAGCCATTAATTGTCTTAATGGCTTCACACCTGCCCGGTCTAAGCCTGAATGGGCTGTTTGCTTACGCTTGAGGAAAGAGCGGGTTCGCTACGAATCATTGTGCCTGAGCCGTCGTGCTGCGGTGGCCACGCTAAAGGATCAAGATCCAGATCAAGGAAATTTCTTGAGTCGAACACAGGCGTCTTGATGCCAGCACGGCGTTGTTCGTCGTAGTCGCGCAGAACACGCATGCTGATGTTGAAGAGCATGAACATGGCTACCAGGTTGACAAGCGCCAGCAGCGTCATGGTGATGTCTGCAAAAGCCAGAACAGTCGACAGATCTTCGACGGAGCCCCAGAACACTAATATCAACACCAGCACACGATAGAAAATCAGCATTTTTCGAGGTTCACCCAACATGAACCGCAGGCTGTTTTCTCCCAAGTAATAGTTGTAAAGCATTGCCGTGAATACGAATAAGGCAAGCACCAAGCTGATAAACATCCGTCCCCATTCCCCGACGATGGCTGCCAGCGAGTTTTGTGCCAGAGCAATCCCGTCACCTTCAAATCCCGGGGTGTAAAACCCTGATAGCAAAATCAGGAGCGCAGTACAGGTGCAGATTACGAATGTATCGATGAACACACTCAGTGCTTGTACCGCGCCTTGGGCAACCGGGTGGTCGATCTTCGCGACTGAGGCGACATTGGGAGCACTGCCCAGTCCTGCCTCGTTGGAAAAAACACCGCGTCTGACACCCATGATGATTGCGCTGCCCACCAGTCCACCAAACGCCTGATCCAGACCGAATGCGCTTTTGATGATTGTCATCAGCATTGCCGGAACCTGATCGAACTGCAGAACGATCACATAGGCCGTTACGCCGACATAGGCGAGAACTTTCAGAGGAACCAGGAGGTCGGCTACTGCCGCGATACGTTTTATCCCGCCAACGAAGACAGCTCCCAGCATGAAAGAAATTGCGAGCCCCGACCACATGGGCGGCAGACCAAACGCATCTTTTAGCGAGTGTGATACGGCATGGGACTCGAGACCATTGATTGCAAAACCAAAGGTCACCAGCAATAACATGGCCGCGACCATCCCGAGCCAGCGCTTGCCCAGACCGTGCTGGATGTACCAGGACGGCCCGCCTCGATACAGGCCTTTGCCATCGCTCCGTTTATAGAGTTGTCCCAACGTGCATTCGAAGAAGCTGCTCGACATGCCCAGAAGAGCGGTCATCCACATCCAGAACACTGCACCGGGTCCACCCATGCTCACTGCAATCCCCACCCCGACGATATTGCCGGTACCGACACGTCCGGCAAGGCTGAGTGTCAGCGCCTGAAATGAACTCAATTGATGGCTGTCGGCATGCCAACTGCCCCGTAAAATACCGAACATATGGGGGAAGTATCTGAGCTGGACAAATCCTGAGCGGACAGTGAAATAGACTCCCAGTCCAAGAACCAAAGGTATCAATACCTTGCTCGACAGAAAGTCGTTGATGACGTCTAGCATTCAAAGCTCCTTGCTATTTAGAGTGCTGGCGAATTAATGGTGTTGTCAGTCCTGAAGCCTTTCAGGAGTCGTAATATCCAGCCATATTTCAATTGATGCAATTTCGCAAGTTGCTTAAATGTGATGCGAGTTGCTGCTATGGTTGCTGCCTCTTGATTTTTGTTGAGGCGATGTATGTGCGAGTTTTTTCCTGCTAACTTGAGGCTGCTGTGTAGTCACTACAGATCTGTCGCGGAAGTTTGTAGGAAACTTCGAATTAATCGTGGGCAATTCAATAAGTATCTGTGTGGGAAAAGTATTCCCACACCTTTCAATCTCAAGCGAATCTGCGACTTTTTTGGCGTGGAAGCGTTTGAAATAGCGCTGCCATCGGAGCAATTTGTTGCCTTGATTGGCGTTAGGGCCAATAAAAATCAGGCCTCGGGGGAGGTGACAGCATCACGGATCATGCATGAACACCTGCGCGAACAGTCCTCACCTGAGCTGAAAGCCCACAGCGGTTATTACTACGAGTATTACAACGCAATGACTGAGCCCGGCTCTATTCTGTGTTCGCTTGTGCATGTACGGGAGGAGGGTGATGACGTTGTCTATGAGCGAAACGAGCGCTTACAGATCGCCGGGGTTGGCGATGATTTTGAGACGTATCGATATTTGGGTGTTGCCTATTACCTGCGCGATCGTTTGTTTTTCGTCGATTATGAATCGCTGACGTCAAACGAGATCAGCCAAACCATCCTCATCCCAAGTTTCAAAAGCTGCATCACTCGGCTCAATGGTTTGAAGCTTGGGGTTTCTGCAGCCGATCATCGTGCTCCTTCATGTTCAAGGGTTGTCTGGGAGTATCTTGGGCAGGAAATCAATCGGGCCGATGCCTATCGGCGCGTAAGGTTGTACAAGGCCAATGATTGCGCTATCGACGCCGATTTGCGCGCACGCCTTGCTCAAGCTCAGGTTGTGGACGGTCTGTTTGTTATTGCCTGACCCCGTCCGTGAGCTACCGCAGGCTGCGATCTTTTGATCTTTTAAAGCAAGATCAAAAGATCGCAGCCTGCGGCAGCTCTTATCAAACAAAAAATAACGCATTGTTTTTGCTCTAAATTCTATCCAGCCATCACCAACTGCATCCCCAGCTTGCGTGCCTTGCGTTCCAAGGCGCGCAGTTGCCGGCTGCGGCTTTTTTC
>NZ_FYDT01000075.1:0-23491 GCF_900187585.1 Pseudomonas sp. Irchel 3E19 | reverse complement strand
TTGGCACCCACCACAGGAAGGGAATCGGGTGGCGTGGGGCGTCAGATCGATCTGGAGGGCATCACCATCAGGCTTGATCGTGACGACAGAAAAGCCCTCCCAAAAAGGAAGGAAAGTATTAATATCGCGCATAAGAACGCCGGTTTGTTAGATGTGTTTGCTCGCACGAACATCATCAAGCAAATCGGCGTTCTTGTTTCTGTGTTTCCCGGGATTCCGTGAAGAACCAAAAAAATGCCCGATCACAGGACCGGGCATTTCTTCATTCAGGCAATCGGTTACGGATACTGCTGAACCGTACCCGGCTGCTGCTGACCACCGTACTGCTCCCACAGGGGTCTGGTGTGGAACACAGGTTTTGTGGCCACCGCCAATACCTGTGGGAGCTTGCCCGCGAAGAGGCCGGCACTGCCCAGACAAAAAATGCCCGATCACAGGACCGGGCATTTTTTCATTCAGGCAATCAGTTACGGATACTGCTGAACCGTACCCGGCTGCTGCTGACCACCGTACTGCTCCCACAGGGGTCAGGTGTGGAACACAGATTTTGTGGCCACCGCCAATACCTGTGGGAGCGGGCTTGCCCGCGAAGAGGCCGGCACTGCCCAGACAAAAAAATGCCCGATCACAGGACCGGGCATTTCTTCATTCAGGCAATCGGTTACGGATACTGCTGAACCGTACCCGGCTGCTGTTGCTGACCACCGTACTGCTGACCCGGAATCGCTTTCAGGTTGACTTCAACGCGGCGGTTCTGCGCGCGGCCATTCACGTCACCGTTGCTGGCAATCGGGTTGTCCGGACCGGCGCCGCGGGCCGACAGGTTGGCACCGCTGACACCTTGGGAGGTCAGGTAGGTCGCCACGCTCTGCGCACGACGCTGGGACAGGTCCATGTTGTGCTGGCGGCTACCGGTGCTGTCGGTGTAACCGACGATTTCGATCTGGTTCTGGTTGAACTCTTTCAACGAGGTGGCCAGATTATTCAGCGGCTGGTAGAAGCTCGACGCGATGTTCGCCGAATCGGTGGCGAAGGTGATGTTGCCCGGCATGATCAGCTTGATCTGATCGCCTTGACGCTGCACTTCAACGCCGGTGTTGGCCATGCTGGCGCGCAGTTTCTTCTCCTGCTGGTCGGCGTAGTAACCGTAACCGGCCGCCGAAGCACCGACCACGGCCGCACCGATCAAGGCCCCCTTGCCACGGTTATCGTGACCGATAGCAGCACCGGCCAGTGCACCGGCCAGAGCGCCGAGGCCACCGTACTTGGCGGTCTTGCTCATGCCTTGGGAGCCACCGTCGGCCTGACCCTGATTGTCATACGGGTTAGGCGAGGCGCAGCCGGACAGCACAGCTACGGCAGTAGCGACAATAATCAAACGACGCGTGGTGAACATGGAGAGCTCCTACTTTTCTGCATTCGGTGGTGCAGCGGTCGTTTGGCAATAAACCTCTGCGGGCGTTGGATCATGACAATGCACAAAAATTCCGCCGGCCACCCGTGACAAAATATTTAGGCCCGTACAAACGGGTTCTCGCGCATCTCATCGCCCAGACGCGTATCCGGACCGTGCCCGGCAACGACGATTGCGTCCTCGTCCAGGGTGTACAACCGCTGCTTGATCGAGCGCACGATGGTGGCCTGATCACCGCCCCACAAATCCGTGCGCCCTACGCCGCGACGAAACAGCGTGTCACCGGCAATCAACAGCTTAGCCTCGGAAAACCAAAAACTCATGGAACCGGGTGTATGTCCTGGCGTGTGCAGGGCAACGCCGCAACCGCAGGCGAGTTCTTCGTCGTCACTGAGCCAGCGATCCGGAGGTGGCACCGGAGTGTAGGGCACACCGAACATCTGGCACTGCATTTCGAGGTTGTCCCAGAGGAACTGGTCTTCCTTGTGCAAATGCAGGGTGGCACCGGTTTTTTCTTTCATCTGCCCGGAAGCGAGGAAGTGATCGAGATGGGCGTGGGTGTGAATGATGCTGACGACTTTCAGGCCCAGCGCATCGAGGCGCGCCATGATCAGGTCAGGGTTGCCACCCGGGTCGACGACGATGGCTTTCTTGGTGACCGGATCGCCGATGATCGTGCAGTTGCACTGCAAAGGGCCGACAGGGAAGGTTTCGCGGATGTGAGGTAAGAATTTGGTCATTCTAAAATCCGGGAAGATAGTCAGTTCGACTCATAAAGAATAGAAACAATGCCTAAAAATGAAACATGTTCACCCCATATATTCTGAACCAGAAGGCGCACCAGACATATATTTATCCGCCATCAACTCATCATAACCGATCGAGGCACTGGTACTCATTTTATGCAGAATTAAATGACAGATACGCATGCCTGCACGCAATACCAGTGGAAAAGGAGCGACATTATGTATCTCCAATGTAAAAGCTTTTGGCTCTTTTGCTCCAAAACCCGGCGCGACGTGCGTAGAAAGCAACACATTCAAACCCAGCCTTGCAAGACCGGATAAATTAGAAAGTTCTCCTCCAATACTTTCACTGAGGCCTACCTTCTCCATCGTGCCAGCCAAAATAAAATGACCCGGATTTAAAACATACCCCTCATCCAAAATATTCTCGCCGATAAGCTTGGGATAAGTAATGGACTGTAATAAATCCACCGGCTTTGGCGGCATTTCAAAAACCATAACCTCTGCCGCAAGATGCAGACAGATAGAGCCGGGGCGAATATTAAGCTCCTTTTCCGAAGTGACACACAACGAACCATCCAACAGAAGTGACTCAATATCCGAATTCGAAAACATTGCTATTTACCCCGCAATTTGGCACGACTTGAAACAACTAGCTTCGTACCTAGAGGAACAAAATCTCTCCAATTCCTATCGGACTCTATAAGTTCCCTCACAAGAGTTCCGGTAACATTTTTTGTAGAAAACTGGCTGGCCTCGCTTCTTACGATCTCCACTTTCATCCCGGCAGACTCAAAAATCTTTTTCTTATATAGCTCCCACTCACTAAACAACCTTACAAACTGCACTACTTCATTATGTTTCTGACGAAGTGTAGCGATAGCATCATCTGACTGATCAACGTCAAATTTTAAAATCTCAAATCTATCCTCTGATATACCCCAATCTATTAACGACAACCGAATCATATCCGCACGCTCTTCAAAAGTGAATGGATTCCCTTCAGAAGTACCTCGATGAGGTAACAGATCACAGCCTGTAATCTTTCCAATATCTGGCTGCGTAATTCCTATAAGGCACTTTTTCGACTTCGACAGCCCATAAAGTACATATTCAAAGTGCTCATGATGAAAGGGTTGAAACCTCCCATGAACCATCCCTACATCAACCAAGCATGCATCATCTTGCTTCTGTGCAAACGACTTCAAAGCATTTGCCCTTTGGCTCAAATTAAAATTCAGACCCCGCTCCCACAAATCATTAAATAATTCACAGAAATATGGAGCCAGTGAATCAGGGCAATCTTTCGCATCAAATATTAACTGCGCATTCCTCCAACCATTTGTATCAGGCGAATATACAGACATCGCTGTTACGGTATTATCCGAAATAAGTAAACGCAAAGGAGGTGTCTTCGGGTACAGCCTCACCTCAAATTTATAACCTTTCACCTGCAGCTCATACAGAAGTTTTATAGTTGAAATAATTTTTGATCGATTTGCACCTTGACCATTGCCCCCCATGGATAGCCTAGCCATATCGTCACTAAAGGGATCCATCAACATTATTCTAACAGCTTGCGCATTTGTATTAGTTCTAAAAAAAACACCAGACTCTAATGCAACCCTCAAAAATTTCTCACCAGCAATACCCATGAACTGCATACTTGTCTTTGTTTTGAGCGCTATAACTTCGGGTGGATTATCCGAAAGCTTTTTTATTGAGATCAATCCTATACTTGTTGACCCGATAATAACCTCTCTAAAGTGAGATAACGCACCATCAAAGCCAGCTGTTCTCGCAAAAACAAATGAAAGAATCACACCAACAAAAAACAAACAAGTTGAGACCCAGTAAGCCGCAAGATCTGAGACCTTAAAGAAAATGCTCGCAGCAACGACAAAGAACAAAGAAAACACTACTGCCCCCCATAGCGGCCCTGGCGTTTTCAAAAACCTTATTACCTTCAGAAAAAAATTCAACATCTACGCCCCCACTCCGCATCACAAAACATATAAAATCAAAAACTACACTATCTCAACTGAAAAATCAGACAACCTAACAAACTCACCGATCAAAACAACATCAACCCCTTCTTTTTCAGCCAACGCCAGAAAGTCGACATCCGCGTTATCTTTTACTGCCACCAGCAAGCCTCCATTTGTCTGAGGATCACATAGTAACATTCTTTCCCCCTCTAACACTGGAGTAACCTTAGCTCTATAACTTTCATAATTCCTCCGCGCGCCGGAGGGCATACACCCCGCGTCAATATAATATTTAACACAATCCAACCTTGGAATTTTTAAGTAATTTATTCGCGCAGTCAAACCGCTACCTTCAGCCATTTCCAAAAGATGACCAATCAATCCAAACCCTGTGACATCCGTCATAGCGGCCACCCCCTCTAATTTACCGAACTGCACGCCTGCTTTATTTAAAATACACATCAATTCTTTAGCTTTGTCTTCGTCCTCTTTGCGAATAAGCCCCATCTTTTCGGCCGTGGAGAGAACTCCAACGCCTAATGGTTTGCTTAGATATATCCGACATCCCTCTTCTGCAGTATTGTTCCTCTTCAATGATTGACGAGAAACTATCCCAGTTACACTCAAGCCAAAAAAAGGCTCAACTGAGTCGATCGAATGCCCACCCGCGAGAGTTATACCAGCTTCTTTACAAGCATAACGTCCGCCTCGGATTACTTCTGCAGCTATCTTTGGAGACAATTTTTCAACAGGCCAACCGAGAATAGCTGTTGCAACAAACGGCTCGCCGCCCATAGCATATATATCGCTAATTGCATTTGCGGCGGCTATTCGACCAAAATAGAACGGATCGTCGACAATGGGAGTAAAGAAATCAACACTATTTACTACTCCCCGGTCAGCATCCAGCTCAAAAACAGAAGCATCGTCTCGACTTTCGTTACCAACCCACAAACCTGAATTTGGAACGTTGGAAATATTCCCTGAGAGAATAACCTCGAGCGTTTGGGGAGAAATTTTGCACCCGCACCCACCGCTCCGACTATATTGAGTTAGTCGAATTTTTTCGTTCATATTCACCATCACAGTCGATTCCATTCCTCTGCATCGTACCAGTTCAGCACAAATACTACTTCAAAACCCCCAGTTCTTTGGCCCGCGCCACTGCTTGCGTGCGCCGCTCCACTCCCAGCTTGCTATTGATGTGGCTGGCGTGGGTTTTCACAGTGTGTAGCGAAATGAATAACTGCTCGCTGATCTCCTGATTCGAACAGCCTTGGGCGATCAGGCGTAACACTGCCAGCTCGCGACTGCTGAGCTGCTCAGCGGCGCTCGACTCAATTGCTGGACGGACAGCAACGGGCGGGAAGTGCTCAAGCAGTTGTTGCCCGGCCAACGCCGGTGAAGCATGCAATTGTCCGCGCAACCAGTCCGCGTGCCCTTTCACCAACGCATCGAACGGCTGCAGCACGCCCCCGGCCGCGGCCTCCAGCGCCTGGCTCAACGCCTTGCGCGCTTCCGGCTCTCGCCCACCTGCCAACAGCAATGCGACCTTCTGGGTCAACGCCATCACACTGAGCAATTGGCGACCGGTTTGCTGACCATTTTCATGCAGCACGTTCAAGCGCCCTTCGGCGAGCATCGGTTGGCCCTGAATCATGTCCAGCAGCGCTTGTTGCAACTCCACATGCAGCGGCAGCTGTGGATGAAACTCCGGCGGCGCGGCGGCGCGTTCACCGGTGTAGGTCTGGCCAAGACGTGTCAGCCAGGCCTCAGCCAGATCCGTGCGGCCCTGCGCCAGCCAAAGTTCACATTTGACCAGAGTGATCATTGCCAGATAGTAGATCGGCGGCACGTCCCAGATGTGCATCAGCCGTTCGGCTTCTGCGAGCTCGGCGAAGGCTTTGGCGAATTCGCCGCTGGCACCGTCCAGGCGGGCGATTACGCAGTGGCCGATCAATACGCTGATATCGCGACAGGCCCGTGCTTCACCGATCCCGGCCAGCAAGCGCACGCGCGCGGCCTGCGGCTGCAAGCGCATCGCCAGTAGAAAACCTTCGTATAGCGTCAGCCGTGCGCGCACCGCGTACAAACGTTGCGCAGACAATCCGCGCAGGCGCTCCAGGCCCTGATGCACTTCATCCAGCGCACGCAGGATTTCGCCGCGTGCCTGCAACACGCGGGCACGGTCGTAGTGCGCCAAGGCTTCGAACAAGGGATTGCCGACGCGTTGCGCCAGCTCAAGAGACTCGCGGTTCAGGCCACGGGCGCGCCACAGATCACCGTCAGCGATCGCCAGATTGGACAGCGTCGACAAACACATCAGCCGCTGACCGTAGCGTTTGGCGGGCAGGCTCTCCAATGCTTCGGAGCAATACCTGAGGGTCAATTCACGATGGCCGCGACCACGGGCAATGATGCCGCTCAGCGCCAGCCATTGCGCCAGCATCGATTTTTGCGCGGTGGCAGACGGTGCGGGCAGAAAACGGCTCAGATGGCTGGACAACTCTTCGGCCGCATCGAGCTGGCAAGCCAGCCCCAGCGCCCAACTGTAGAGAACGATCAGGCGGGGCGTGCTGATCAGCAGGCTATCGGGCAAGTCCATTTTCCAGCGCAGCAGCATGCCGACGTTCTGCTCGGCCAGCAGTTGTTCTTCGGAGAGGTTTTGCACCAGATTTGCCGCCACATCGAGGTGGCCTGCGCGCAACGCTTGCTCAACCGCTTCGTCGAGCAGGCCCTGGGCATTGAACCAGCGACAGGCGCGCAGGTGCAGCGTCGCGGTCGGCACCATCGCTTGAGCAATCGGTCGGCTGCGCAACAAATCAGAAAAAAGATGGTGATAGCGATACCAGTGCCCGTGTTCGTCCAGCGGTACCAGAAACACCTGATGCGCCAGCAGGAATCGCAAAATCTCGGCACTGTCATGAGCTTCGCGCACGGCGTCGCACAGTTCGCTGCAAAAGCGCTCCTGCGGAGCAGTGTCGTAGAGAAACGCCTGCACTTCGGTGGGCAGACAATCGATGACTTCTTCGAGCAGATAATCGCGAATCAGCCCTTCTGCGCCATTCAACGCCTGCGGCAATGCCGTGTCGCTGCCGGCCTCGGACACCGCCAGCAGCCAGAAGCGCAGCCCGGCGACCCAGCCTTCGCTGCGCTGGATAAGGTTTTCCAGGGCTTCGCCGCGCAAAGAGGTGCTGTGGCGATCGAGCAGCGTCAGAGCTTCATCGTGGGTCAGGCGCAGATCCTGCTCGTGCAATTCGAGCAATTGCCGCGAAAGACGTAAACGCGCCAGATGCCAGTCCGGGCGCTGCCGGCTGGTGACCATCACCAGCAAGCCATCGGGCAAATGATTGAGGAAAAATTGCAGGCACCGGTCGAGCACCGGCCCTTGGGCGAGATGGTAATCGTCGAGCACCAATAGCAACGGTGTTGCCGTGTCGAGGTGCAGTGCCAGTTCATCAAGCAGACCGTCGAGCCATTCCTCGAAGGCAAATGGCTGATGGCGTTGACGCATCTTCAGCAGGCCGAGTGCACGGCTGCCCAGTTGTGGAAAGTAGCCCTGCAGGCCTTCGAGCAAGCGCTCGAGAAAGCGTCCGGGGTCGCTGTCGCGAGGGCTCAGCCCCAGCCAGAGACTTTGCCAGTGCGCCGGCAGGCTCTGACAGAACTCCACCGCCAGCGAACTCTTGCCGAACCCGGCCGGGGCGCTGACCAGCAACAGCCGTCCACCGAGCCCGGCTTGCAGGCGCTCGCACAGGCGTGGTCGCAGCACGTATCCGTCAGGTAATGGCGGGCGAAAAAAACGCCCGTCCAATGCCGCGACGGCAACGCTTGCAGGACCCGGAAGTGGGGACAGATCAGTCATGGCCGGCTCTTGTTCGAATTGCTGTTGGCGGCGTTGCAGATGTCCGCAGACTAGCCTTAAACGAACCGGTTATGAAGGTTGCTGCTACAAATGGCTACAAAAAGACTACATGAACGTACGCACTCCCTCTGTAGGAGCTGCCGCAGGCTGCGATCTTTTGACGTTGTTTTGCACCCCCAAAAAAGCAGGATCAAAAGATCGCAGCCTGCGGCAGCGCCTACAAGAGCGGTGCACCATCGCGTTTTCGGGGCCGAGGAAAGACAGGCAAAAAAACGCCCCGAACCGGTCGGGGCGTTTTCACGAGGATGCGGCCTCGGGTTTACAGCGGATTAGCGAACACCGTCCTGACGCAAAGCGGCCGGGGTGAAGTCGCTGGTGGTGGCAGTGAAGCCGAAGTCATACGCCTGCTTCTCTTCGTTCTTCATGCCCAGCGCCAGGTAGCGGCCGGACTGCAGGTCGTAGAGGGTTTCCAGCGCGTACCACGGCACTTGTTTGTCGTAGTAGTTCTCGGCGTGCGCCTCGGCTACGCGCCACAGTTGACCGCGACCGTCGTAGTGGTCGATGACGGCTGCTTGCCAGGTATCTTCATCGATGTAGAAGTCACGCTTGGCGTAGATGTGGCGCTGACCTTCCTTCAGAGTTGCAACCACGTGCCAGACGCGACGCAGCTCGTAACGCGCAAGATCCTGGTTGATGTGGCCGGCCTTGATGATGTCGGAGTACTTCAGCTTCGGATCGTCGAGCTTGTAGCTGTCCGAGGCGATGTACATCTCTTTCTTGCCTTCAAGCTTCCAGTCGTAGCGGTCCGGCGCACCGTTGTACATGTCGAGGTTGTCGGAGGTACGCAGGCCATCCGCCGCAGTACCCGGGCCGTCATACGACACTTGTGGCGCACGGCGCACACGGCGCTGACCAGCGTTGTAGACCCACGCCGAACGCGGCTCTTTAACCTGGTCGAGGGTTTCGTGTACCAGCAGCACACCACCGGCCAGACGTGCCGGCGCGGTCACTTTCTGCTTGAAGTAGAACAGGATGTTGCCCGGGTTTTTCGGATCGTAGTCCTTCATCTTGTCGCGGAACACGAACTGGTCCTGGAAGTACACCAGACTGTACGAGCCGTTCGGCTGTGGCGTCGCCTGGGTCACCAGACGGGTCACGCTGCCGCCGCGATAGCGGGTTATGTGGTTCCAGATAACTTCTACGCCGGTTTTCGGAATCGGGAACGGCACGGCGGTTTCGAAGTTTTCCAGACCGTTGCCACCGGACACCAGATTGGTGGTCGTGGCGTTTTTCTTGATCGAGGCGAACACCTCATCCGGCACGGTGGCGCCGCGATGGGACGGATACACCGGCATTTTGAAGGTTTCCGGGTAACGCTTGAACATCGCGTATTGGCCCGGGGCGAGCTTGTCTTTGTACTTGTCCACATCTTTTGCGGTGATGATGAACAGCGGTTGTTCGCTGGCGTACGGGTTGGACAGGAAGCCTTTGCTGTCGACGCTACCGGCATTCTTCGGCAGCGGCTTCCAGGCCGGGATAGAACCGTCGGCATTACCGGCCATTTCGGCGCCCATCGGGGTCAGGCTCTTGCCCAGTTTGTCGGCTTCGGCAGCAGGCACCGCGGCCATGACACTGGTCGCCAGTAACGACAGGCCCAGAACACCGGCGTGGAACAGACTCTTTGTTATTTTCATAAATTCGTTCGTCCTGAAATGCAGTGCTTAGAAGTTCACGCCGAAGCTGAGCGCAACGAAGTCGCGGTCATCCACGGTGGTGTACTTGCCGTCGAAGAAGTTGGTGTAAGCCAGGCTCGCGGTGTAGGTGTTCTGGTATTCAGCATCGACGCCCAGGCTGACGGCTTTGCGACCTTCCTCGAAGTTGCCGCCAGGACCTGGCGAATAACCGCTGACGTCGTGGGACCAGGCCACGTTCGGCTTGAGGTTCACACCGGCGAAGACGTCGTTGTATTCCCAGATGGCACGACCGCGGTAGCCCCACGACATCGATGTGGTGAAGCCGTCGTTGTCGCAATTGCGGCTGCGGTTGTTCTGCGGCGAACCCGGCCCTGCACCATTGATGGTGCTGGCGTTGAGAATGTTGGCGCAGGTGTTGACGGTGCCAGTGGCTGGCAACTCACCCGGGCCATACACCGGATCGCGGCCATAACGCTTGTCGGACCGGCTTTCCAGCCCGCCGACGTAGGTCGCCCCGACTTCACCGACGAGGGTCAGACGGCTGGCGCCCATGACCTGATCGAAGAAGTGCGTGAACGTGGTCTGGATCTGGGTGATTTCCTTGCGCTCATAGCCATGCAGATCCTGGCCAGGAACGCCATTGAGTATCGAAGCGTTGGTCAGTGCGCCGCCGATCGGACGCACACCGGCGAACAGGATGTCGGTGGAGTTCAGTTGTACCGGTGCGTTCGGACGGTAGCTGATCTCACCGCTCCACGCCGTACCGGTAGGCAGGGTGGTGGAGAAGCTCAGACCGTAGAGACGAATGTCTTCAGGGTATTCAATGAAGTAGTTCGAGTTGCCCGCGACCAGCAACGGTGCAAGTGCCGCAAAAGGCCCCGGCAGCGCGCGCGCGGTGTTGTAGACCGATTGTGGTGCGCCGGTGGCGCTGAAGATCGGCGCACGGCTGTGGTAGTTCATGACGTAGGCGCCGAACTCGGTGTCGAGCGGTTCGTACATGTACTTGAAGGACGCGCCCCACTGACCGCTGTCACGGGCATCGCGGTCCGGACCACGGCGTACCAGAACGCCTTCTTCGTTGACGTTGACACCGTTGGCCGCCAATGGCCCCAAGGCGATCGCCGGGATTTGCGAACGTTTGTTCAGCACGCGCAGGTTGTTGTCACAACCGTCGGCAACGATGTCCGGCTGCGAGAAGAACGTGCCGCAGTTATCGACGACGGTCTGGTCCCACTCAAGCTGATAGAACGCTTCGGCCGAGAGGTTTTCGGTCAGGCTCTGAGACACGTAGAACATGTTGACCGGGATCAGGCCTTCCTTGATCTCGGCGCCCGGACGACGGAATGCAGATACGTCGATCGGGTTGATCGAGTTGATGCCGCCACCGATGAAGGTACTTTCACCCCAGCTCACCACCTGCTTGCCCAGACGCACGGAACCCGGCTGATCGGCGATGGAGTAGTTGTGGTAGACGAAGGCATCGAGAATCTGGCCGCCAGAGGATTTCGCGCCCTCTTTGCGGTTGCTGTCGCTGATGTCCTTGAACTGGCGGCTCTCGTCCTTCAGTTCGAAGTCATACCAGTATTTGCCACGGACGAACACGCCGGTGTCGCCGTACTTCAGTTCAAGGTCATGGATACCCTTGAAGATCTTCGAAAAGGTTTCGCCGCTCTTGAAGTTGGCGTGGCCATCGTCAGAAGTCTGCGACAGGCCATGGCCGCCGTTGTTGACGCCGATGAGGTTCTTGTTCGGGCTCTGGGTAGACCAACTGGCGCCGATCGACAGAGATGAATCGAACTGACCTTCGATTTCACCGACGTTGAAACTGACGCCGAATGCGGGCCCGGCGAGCGAAGAAGCAAGACTGACCGCCAGAGGCAGTTTCGCCCGGCGCCAGAACTGGTTTACTGAGGTCATCGACGCTACTCCATGTGCATTATTGTTATGGCAGTGAGTACTTTTAAAAACGTCTGAAGGACCGGTAGCCAGGGGCTGCCCGAAATCACTCCAATGCTGCATCGCCCCTTTTTGTGCGTGTGCCGCGTTCTTAAAAATCCTTGAGCGGACTATAGCCAGCAGGTGGTACTGCTTGATCCCTCTAAAGTGTGATTTGCAGCTGCTGACCACTCTGGAACAGTCCTTTTGCCAGTCCGACAGATGTCGGCACGGCAAGGATGGCTGATTTTTTCGATTTCACAAGCCAAGCGCTTGCTTGGTGGGTCTGGCGCGCCGTTTTCGGCGCGCCAGAGACACTTAAAGTGTCGAGAGGAAGGTGCTGTTGTTGGCCTGCCATTCAGTAATGTCGAGGCGGATGCGCTTCTTGTCGAGCTTGCCGACGCTGGTCTTGGGAATTTCCGTAACAACGGCGATCTGGCTTGGAATTGCCCACTTGCTCAAGTGCCCCAGTTCGACGAACGGCTTGAGGTGTTCCTTGAGCTCGCGTGCCCCGATCTCGTGCCCTTCGCGGATCACCAGCAGGGCAAACGGGCGCTCGCCCCACTGCGGATCGGCGATGCCCACCACTGCTACTTCGCGTACCGCGACGTGACGGCTGATCAGGTCTTCGAGGTCCAGCGAGGAAATCCATTCGCCGCCGGTCTTGATCACGTCCTTGATGCGGTCGCGGATGTCGATCACGCCCATGCTGTCGAGCGTCGCGACGTCGCCGGTGTGCAGCCAGCCGCCGGCCCAGAGCTCGGCGCCCTTCTGCGGTTCGTTGAAATATCCCTCGGTCAGCCACGGCGCACGCAGCACCAGCTCGCCCTGGGTTTCGCCGTCAGCCGGGAGGAAGTTGCCTTCAGTATCGACAATCGCGGCTTCCACCAGCGGCCCGGGCACACCGGCCTTGATTCGATAGGTGGTGCGCTCGTCCTCGGTGCCAGCCATCAGCTCATCGTTGAGATGCGCGCATGAGACCAATGGCCCGGTCTCGGACATGCCGTACGCCGCCGTGAGCTGAATGCCACGCGCCTTGGCGGTTTCATACAAGGTGCGATTGAGTGCACTGCCGCCAATGACGATTTTCCAGCCGCCGAAATCATTGCCCTGCGCACCTTTGGCGTTGAGCAGCATTTGCAGGATGGTCGGCACACAGTGGGAAAACGTAACTTTCTCTTTGCGCCACAACTCCACCAGAAACTCCGGATCGTAACGCCCCGGGTAAACCTGCTTGAGCCCCAGCATGGTCGCCACGTACGGCAGGCCCCAGGCGTGTACATGAAACATCGGCGTGATCGGCATGTACACGTCGTTGGTGCCGAGCAGGCGCACGCTGTCGATCGAGCCCATGATCGTCGACACGCCCATGGTGTGCAGCACCAGTTGGCGATGGGTGAAGTACACGCCTTTCGGGTTACCGGTGGTGCCGGTGGTGTAGAACGTGGTGGCGACCGAATTCTCGTCGAAATCCTCGAAGTTGTACTGCGGGCTCGCGGCAGCCAGCAATTGCTCGTACTCGCCGACCAGATTCGGCAGCTCGGCGGTTTTCTCCGGCAGATCGGTCAGCAGCAGGGTTTTCTCGACGGTGGTCAGGTGCGGCGCAATGGCCTGGTACAGCCCGACGAACTCGCTGTTGACCAGCACAAAGCGGTCCTCGGCGTGGTTCATGGTGTAGAGAATCTGTTCCGGCGACAGGCGCACGTTGATGGTGTGGATCACCGCGCCAATCATCGGAATGGCAAACATGCATTCCAGGTAACGATGGCTGTCCCAGTCCATCACCGCCACGGTGTCACCGGCCTTGACGCCCGCCGCCGTCAGCACGTTGGCCAGCCGCGCCACACGCTCGATCAGGGTCGGATAGCTGTAGCGCAACTGGTCACGGTAGATGATCTCGCGGGTTTTCTCGTAACGGGCACCGGACATCAGCAGCCGTTTAATCAGCAATGGATACTGGTAGGCCCCATCGGCCGGGGGAATGACGCGAGTCTGCAACATAAGAATCCCTTTTCTGACTGCACGGTGTTGGGCGAAGAGTTTTGTACTCTAGATCGCTTATACGCCAGTCAAATCAGCCAAAGGAATGATTTGCATAGCCGTACAAATGCTAGCTTTGCGCCAGCATTTGGCGGTTCCCCATCGTTCAATGCATCTCGGTGAACGCGATTTTCACGCCGAGAGCGATCAACACCGCGCCCATGGTGCGGTCGAACCAGTGGCCCATGCGGGCGAAACCAGCGCGTACGCGTTGCTGACTGAAGAGCATCGCCACCAGGCAGAACCAGACGGCTGTCGCGACCGCCAGATAAATCCCGTAACCGGCCTGCACCGACAATGGCGTGTGCGGATTGATCACTACGGTGAACAGCGACAGGAAGAACAGCGTGGCCTTCGGGTTCAAGCCATTAGTGACGAAGCCCGAAGTAAACGCACCGCGCGCGGTACGCACACCGGCCTCTTTGTGAAGATCGTCGGTGACGGTTTTTGCCGGTTGCGCGCGCAAGGCCTTGAAGCCGATGTACAACAGGTAAGCGGCAGCTGCCCATTTCAAGGCGTTGAACAGCACGATCGACTGCGACACGATCAGACCGATGCCGAGCAGCGAATAACCCACATGCAGGAAAATCGCCGTGCCCACCCCCAGTGCCGTCCATGTGCCGGCGCGGCGACCATGGGTCACGCTCTCGCGCACGACCACGGCGAAGTCCGGGCCGGGACTGGCGACGGCCAGCAAGTGGATCAGTGCAACGGTCAAGAACTCGGTCCAGTACATGGGGGCTCCTCTGGAGTTATTACATTTCTGCGGGAGCGAGCCTGCTCGCGAAAAAGGAGTGTCAGACACACGACTGTTACCTGACACAGCGCCTTCGCGAGCAGGCTCGCTCCCACAGATGTTTCATCTGGTAGGCTCGGCAGATTACGCCTTCCGTTCACAGCACAAAAGGTACAGTTGATGACGAACCCGCGCCGCGCCGTATTCCTCGATCACCCTTCGCTGGATCTTGGCGATCTCGACCTCAGCCCGTTGCGCGCTTGCTTCAGCGACCTGCAACTGTTCGCCCAGACCTTGCCTGAACAAGTCGCTGAACGCCTGCGAGGCGCAACAGTAGCGATCAGCAACAAGATCCTGATCGATGCCGCCGCGATGGCTGCCAATCCCGACCTGAAACTGATCCTGATCACCGCCACCGGCACCAACAACGTCGACCTCGCGGCCGCCCGCGCCCATGGCATCACCGTATGCAACTGTCAGGGTTACGGCACGCCATCGGTGGCGCAACACACCCTCATGCTGCTGCTCAACCTCGCCACACGCCTGGCCGATTATCAAAAAGCCGTAGGCGAAGGTCGCTGGCAGCAGGCGAAACAGTTCTGTCTGCTCGACTACCCGATTGTCGAACTCGAAGGTAAAACCCTTGGCCTGCTCGGTCATGGCGAGTTGGGCGGCGCTGTCGCACGGTTGGCGCAAGCCTTCGGCATGCGCGTGTTGCTCGGGCAGATTCCGGGCCGCCCTGCCCGCCCGGATCGTTTGCCATTGGATCAACTGCTGCCACAGATCGATGCCCTCACCCTGCACTGCCCGCTCAATGAACACACGCGCCACTTCATCGGCGCCCGTGAACTGGCTTCGATGAAACCCGGCGCATTCGTGGTCAACACCGCTCGCGGTGGACTGATCGATGAACAGGCCTTGGCCGATGCCTTGCGCAATGGTCATCTCGGCGGCGCTGCTACTGATGTGCTCAGCGTCGAGCCGCCAACCCTAGGCAATCCGCTGCTGGCCGCCGACATCCCGCGCCTCATCGTCACCCCGCACAACGCTTGGGGCAGTCGCGAGGCTCGACAGCGCATCGTTGGCCAATTGACCGAAAACACCGAGGCGTTCTTCAGCGGTAAGGCGCTGCGGGTCGTCAGTTGATAAACTGCGGCACTTTTTTTTGAGGAGCAGTTATGGATCCGCGCAGTGAAGTACTGCTTCGTCAGGCCGAATTATTCCAGGGTTCGCTATTGTTGGCCGGTTTGCCTGCCGACGATTTGCTCGGGCGCCTGCCCAATGCGTTTGGCTGGTGCTGGCATGCCGGCGACCAAGCTGCACTCGATGCGCGCTTCGAAGGCCGCAGTCATTTCGGTGTGGATATTCCTCAGCGTGAGTTCGATAGCGCCGTGGTGTTTCTGCCCAAATCCAAAGACCTGACCGATTACATCCTCAACGCTGTGGCCTCGCGCCTGGCCGGGCGTGAAGTGTTTCTGGTCGGGGAAAAACGCAGCGGCATCGAAGGTGCGTCCAAGCAACTCAACCCGCTCGGCAAGCCGCGCAAGCTCGACAGCGCGCGCCATTGCCAACTGTGGCAAGTCACCGTGGCCAACGCCCCTGAAACCAAGTCGCTGGAAAGCCTCGCGCAGACTTATGAATTACCGCTGGCCGAAGGCCCGCTGAAAGTCATCAGCCTGCCGGGCGTGTTCAGCCACGGTCGACTGGATCGCGGCAGCGCCTTGCTGCTGGAGCATCTGGACAAACTGCCGAGCGGCCATCTGCTCGACTTCGGCTGTGGCGCGGGCGTGTTGGGCGCTGCGGTCAAACGTCGCTACCCGCACAATCAGGTCACCTTGCTCGACGTCGATGCGTTTGCCGCCGCCAGCAGCCGACTGACTCTGGCTGCCAACGGTCTGGAAGCGGACGTGCTGACCGGTGACGGAATCGATGCAGCGCCCATGGGTTTGAGCGCCATTTTGAGCAACCCGCCGTTCCATGTCGGGGTACACACGGATTATTTCGCCACTGAGAACTTGCTGCGAAAAGCGGCCAAACATCTGAAAAACGGCGGCGAACTACGCCTGGTAGCGAACAGCTTCCTGAAGTATCAGCCGCTGATCGAAGAGCATCTGGGCGTATGCGCCATCAAGGCCGAAGGCAATGGTTTCCGGATTTACCGGGCCAAGCGTGGCTAGAAATTTGTGCTTGCTCATTCGGATTTGCCTAGGCAGAATCCGCTCCGTCCTAGGGGAGTAGTCTCCCACGAGCGCCAAGCTCGTCCGGCATACGTCAACATACTTGATCCTCAGATCATGGCGTATGCGACCCAAGCGTCCGCACCAGACGGATCGCAGGGTTTGACAAGACCTATGACACGCACACCTTACCCGGGGCGGGAAGGCTGTACGTGTCATAGCCGTGTCGACCCGCCCCTTAGGAAATCCTGATGCTGGACTCGTTACTCGTTCCCACCGCAATCGTTGCCTTGGCCGAAATCGGCGACAAGACGCAACTGCTCGCGCTGATTCTCGCCGCTCGCTTCCGCAAACCCTGGCCGATCATTGCCGGCATTGTCGCCGCGACCCTGGCCAACCACGCAGCAGCCGGTGCGGTCGGCGCCTGGTTCGGCAGCTTCTTCTCCGATTCTGTGTTGCACTGGATTCTCGCCGCCAGCTTCGCCGCCACGGCGTTGTGGACGCTGGTCCCGGACAAAATGGATGACGATGAAGCCAGCACCGCGCGCAAGTTCGGGCCATTCCTGACCACGCTGATTGCGTTTTTCCTGGCGGAAATGGGCGACAAGACTCAGGTAGCTACCGTCATGCTGGCCGCGCAGTATCCTGAGTTGTGGCTGGTGATTATCGGCACCACCCTGGGCATGTTGATTGCCAACGTACCGGTGGTATTGGCGGGTAACTTTGCCGCGGACAAACTGCCGCTGACCCTGATCCGTCGCCTGGCCGCTTCGGCGTTCCTGATTTTGGCGATCATCGCGGTGTACAAGGCAATGCAGAGCAGCGGCTGGGTTTAAACCTGCCAACACCGCTCGTTCCCATGCTCCGCGTGGGAACGCAACCGGGGACGCTCTGCGTCCCACTGGAACGCGGAGCGTCCCTTGAGGCGTTCCCACGCAGAGCGTGGGAACGATCACCACCTCCAGGCTAAGTCCGACTCAGGACTTCGGCGCTTTCTCGTACAGCGGCATGACTTTCGGGATCGCCGCCTGCAACGAGGCGATGCGACTGGTCGACGCCGGGTGAGTGCTCATGAACTCCGGTGGCGAACCTTCCGAGGCCTTGCTCATCTTGTTCCACAAGGTGATCGCCGCGTTCGGGTTGTAACCGGCGCGGGCGGCCAGCTCCAGACCGATCAGGTCAGCCTCGTTTTCGTTGGCGCGGCTGTTAGGCAGCGTCATGCCGTAGTTGGCCACGGTGTCGGCCAGCGCCAGGCTGTCCTGGCCCAGACCGAACAAGGCGCCCGCGCCCTGCTTGGCCATCTCCATTCCGTAAGCCTTGGACATCGCTTCGCGACCATGCTCGCGCAAGGCGTGGGCGATTTCATGGCCCATGACCGCGGCAATTTCATCGTCGGTGAGTTTCAGGCTGTCGATCAGCCCGGTGTAGAAAATGATCTTGCCACCAGGCCCGCAGTTGGCGTTGAGCTCATCGCTCTTGATCAGATTGACCTCCCATTGCCACTGCGCGGCATCCGGGCGGAAGTTTGGCGCCTGAGCGATCAAGCGGTTGGCAATCGCCTGAACCCGCTTGGCCTCCGGGCTGGTCTTGTCCAGCACGCCTTTGCTCGATGCTTCGCCGACGGTCTTCTGATACGACTGGGCATACATCTGGTCGACCTCTTGCGAGGACAGCATGCTGAACATGTACTGCTTGCGTTCCACGCCCACGGCGCCGCCGCTGGTGGTGTTGACCGACTGACAACCGGCCAGCAACAGCGCTGCGCTCAGTGCACTTACAACCAATGTCTTGTTCATTCAAAAGCTCCCTGAAAACCTGCGCGTATCCTAGGCGGGTAATTGTATCGGCGCCAGATACAACAGACGTGTTGCAGCGACTTTCAGATGTTCCCCCCCCGTGTGTCGTAAAAAATTCACAGCGCCCGGCAAGCCCCGGCAACTGCGTCGCGCACTGATCCATTTGCGACATCCCCGCCCAATCACGGCTTGCACCACTCATGGCGCATTAGCCGCTGCCGATACACCAGCGCAGACGTCCTCTTGCGTGCGGAGCTCCCATGAAGTTCAAGTCGATCCAGTTTTCCGTCGCTGCCCTGGCCGGCGCCATCGTCCTCAGCGTGGTCGCCGCGCTGGTGCTGTATGCGCTGTTCTCCGGTGCGCGCACTCAGGACATGGTGCAGCAGCGCACTCAGGCCCAGTTCGAGCAAGTCATCGAACAACGCCTGACCTCATTGGCGCAGACCCAGGCCAGCCAGATCCAGCGTGAATTGGAGGCGCCGCTGCTGATTGCCGGCGCACTGGTGCGGGTCAACGCCCTGCTCGGCACGCCGGGCGCCGATGGTCAGCCGCGCCTGAGCGTCAGCCGTGAGCAACTGATCAGCCTGATCAAAGAGAACGTCGAGAAAAACCCGAAGATCCTCGGCACCTACATCGCCTGGGAAAAAAACGCACTGGATCACAATGACGCCGCCTACCTCGGCACCAGCGTCGTCGGGATCGATGCGGCCAACGGGCGCTTTCTGCCGTGGTGGTTCCGCAACGACGACGGCACCCTCGGCCTGGACAAACTGGTGGACGTCGACGACCAGAAAGTCCTGTCCACCGGCGTGCGCGCCAGCGAGTACTACCTGTGCTCGAAAGAAAACAAAAAATCCTGCGTGATCGATCCGGCGCCGTACAAGGTCGGCGACAAGATCGTCATGCTCGCCTCCTTTATTGAACCGATCATGCTCAACGGCGCGTTCCAGGGCATCGTCGGCGCCGACCTGTCGGTGAACTTCATTCAGGAAATGCTCCTCGCCGCCAACCAGAAGCTGTACAGCGGCGCCGGGCAAATGGCCCTGGTCGGCAGTAACGGGCGGATCGTGGCGTACACCAAGGACCCGAGCAAATTCGGCGAAAAAGTCAGCGACCTCCTCGACGCCGAGCAGATCGCCAATATGGCCAACCTCAAGCGCGGCGAAGTCACCTATACCGTCGACAAGGACAAAGGCCGCATCGAACTGTACCTGCCGTTCGGCATCGGCCAGACCGACGCACGCTGGACGCTGATGCTGCAACTGCCACTCAACGCGGTGATGGCCGATTTGCAGAAACTGCAGGCCGACCTCGACGCCCAGCGCAAATCCGATACCTTCGGCATGTCCATGGTCGGCTTGATCATCGCCGGCATTGGCCTGCTGGTGATCTGGCTGGTGGGCCACGGCATCGCCCGGCCGCTGAAGCAAATGGTCGCCATGCTCGATGACATCGCCAAAGGTGAGGGCGACCTGACCCGTCGTTTGAGCAGTGATCGCAGCGATGAACTCGGTTTGATCGCCAAGGGCTTCAACACCTTCCTCGCCAAGTTGCAGGCGATGATCACCCAAGTGGTGACCTCGGTACAGAGCGTCAGTGATTCCTCCGAACACACGGCCGACATCGCGATTCGCACCAACATCGGCATACAGAAACAAATGGCCGAGATCGATCAGGTCGCCACGGCGGTGCAGGAAATGACCGCCACCGCGCAGGATGTCGCGCGTAACGCGACCCAGGCGGCGCAAGCCGCCAGCCATGCCGATGAGGCCGCCAGCCAAGGCATGCAGATCGTCCGTGACACCTCTAACTCGATTGGCGTGCTGGCAGTGGAAATCGGCAAGGCTGTGGACGTGGTGCAGACGCTGGCCAAGGACAGCGAAAACATCAACGCGATCCTCACGGCGATTCGCGCGATTGCCGAGCAGACCAACCTGCTGGCGCTGAACGCGGCCATTGAAGCGGCGCGCGCCGGTGAACAGGGTCGTGGCTTTGCAGTGGTCGCCGATGAGGTGCGCAATCTGGCGCAAAAGACCCAGAAAGCCACCGAAGAAATCCAGTCCATGATCCAGCAACTGCAACAAGGCACCCGCGATGTGGTGCGGGTCATGGAAGACAGCCAGAACCGCACCGACGAAAGCGTGCAACACGCGGCGAAGGCGGCCGAGGCACTGGAGACGATCACTCAGGCGGTGTCGGTGATCAACGACATGAACACGCAGATTGCCAGTGCGGCCGAGGAGCAGAGCGCAGTGGCCGACGACATCAATCGCAACGTGATCAATATCGGGCAAGTGGCCAATGAAGTGGCGGGCGGCGCGGATGAGTCGAGTTCGGCGAGTGCCGACCTGACTAAATTGGCGGAGCAGCAGCGGCGGTTGATCAATCAGTTCAAGGTTTAAGGACGTCGGCAGGTTCTTCGAACCTTTTCGCGAGCAGGCTCGCTCCCACCTTTGGAATGCATTTCAACGGTGGGAGCGAGCCTGCTCGCGAAGGGGCCGGCAATGACAACCCGTCAACTCGTCAACCCGGGGTCAGACACTCCGGCCCGTTGAGCTTGGGATCATTGACCAGGTTCGCCAACACCCGCTCGCGCAATGCCGCCGGTTCACTGGCCAGCAACCCTTGCAACACATGCAACGGCGTCTCGGGATCGAGCCACGCCGCCTGCCCGGCCTCATCAAGAATCAACGGCCGGCGCTGACTGGCCGCCGGCTGAGTGATCACCGCAGTGCTCAGCCACACCTGCTCCTGCACCGGATAAGCTTCCCAGATCGCCGCAAAAAACAGCGAAGCGCCCTCACCCGGCGTCAGCCAGTACGGACGCTTGCGCTGAGTCCCGCGCCACTCGTAAAAACCATTCGCCGGCAGCAGGCAACGACGCAGGCGCAGCGCCTCACGGAACATCGGCTGCTCGGCTACCGTTTCCGCCCGTGCATGGGCCGGGGTGCGTGACAGATCGGTCAGCCACGGCGGCGTCAGCCCCCAGCGCGCGCGGGCCAATGTACGCTGGCCGTCTTCACCGGCACGCAGCATCAACACCGAATCGTTGGGGGAAATGTTCCACTGCGCCAGTTGATCGGCAGGAAAACCTGGCAGCGCCGCGAAGTCGCGGTTCCAGCGAAACAGGGCATAACGTCCACACATGGGGCAACACGACTCAGAAATAAAACGAACGCCAGCCTAACAGACCAGCGTACCGGGGAAGCTCTCCGGTTCATCGCCGGGCAGCGGCAGCGCGGCATTGTACGCGGTGATCAACTCGAGGGCGTATTCGGCCTGATCATTATCGACCGACAGCCCCAACAGGCCGAAGATCGGCAGCTCACCGGTGCCCCCGAGCAAGTCCCGCCCCACCAGATGCGCCTCGATGCCTTCGCTGGCAAGCATGCCCTTGAGCATTTCGCCTTCCATCAGATTTTCCGGCTCGTAGATTCGCTGCATGGGCGCCCCTCACTCGTTTTCGCTGAAGACTTCCAGGTGCCATTCATCTTCGTGAACCTGCAATACAAACGTGATCGGCCGACAACACACCTGACAGTCTTCGATGTAGGTCTGATCACCGCCGGACAGATCCACAGTCGTTTCAACTTCTTCACCACAATACGGACATTCATACAGTGCGCTTTCCAGCATCGCGGTCTCCCAAGTGACTTGTGCGTATAATCGCCGGTCTATTTGCAGGGCTATTTTTGTCTGGCTACCTTTTCAGACCGTGCCCCGTTGGTTTTCGATCAAAACCTTTACTTACCCTAGCCGTTTCCAACAAGAGAGCATGATGGGCGAATTCGATGCCATCCGACCTTACGACGACAGCGAAGTACCTGCGGTACTGGCAAGACTGCTCGGCGACAAGGCGTTTCTAGATATCCTCACCCACTTCCGCTTCCCGCGTTTTGCCGGTGCCTTCGGCTGGATGCTCAAACCACTTATAGCCCATCGGCTGCGTCGTGAGTTCGCCGGCGTCAATTCGGTGGCCACCCTGCAGGACAAAGTCGAGTTCTACGTCGACCACACCATCGAGCGCGCCACCGATGGCGTGACCTACACCGGTGTCGAGCAATTCAAGTCCGGCAGCGCCTATCTGTTCATCGCCAATCACCGCGACATCGTGATGGACCCGGCCTTCGTCAACTACGCCGTGTACCACGCCGGCCTGCCGACGCCGCGCATCGCGATTGGCGACAACTTGCTGCAAAAGCCGTTTGTCAGCGACTTGATGCGCCTGAACAAGAGCTTCATCGTTCACCGCTCGATCACCGGGCGCCGCGAGAAAATGGCCGCGTACCAATTGCTGTCGGCCTACATCAACCACTCGATCCGCAACGACTGCGCCTCGATCTGGATCGCTCAGGCCGAAGGCCGCGCGAAGGACGGCGACGACCGTACCGAGTCGGCGATCCTCAAGATGTTCCATATGAGCCGCAAGGACGAGCCTTTCGGTGAAGTGATTCAGTCGCTGAACGTCACTCCGGTGTCGATCAGCTACGAATACGACCCGTGCGACCAGGCCAAGGCCCGCGAGTTGTACATCCGCGCCACCACCGGCACCTACGCCAAGGCGCCGGGTGAAGATGACGTGAGCATCGCCAAGGGCATCACCGGTTACAAAGGCCGGGTGCACGTGAACTTTGCTGCGCCGATCACCGAGCTGTTCGAAGACACCAAGCAATTGGCGATCGAGATGGACAAGCAGATTCTCGGCGGTTATCGCCTGTTCCCGGTGCATTACCTGGCGTATGCGCAGTGGGCGGAGGCTGATCCGACGCTGAATGTGCCGAAAGCGGCCGAGGTGTTCCCGGCGGATGAGCTGGCCAAGGCACAGGAGGAGTGGCAGCAACGGCTGGATGCTTGTCCTGAGGAGCATCGTCCATATCTGGTGCTGCAATATGCGACGCCGGTGCGTAATCAGTATCGGGTCAAGGCTGGGTTGGCGCTGTAAGTGTCTTCGGCCAGATACAAAAACGGCGCCCTCGGGGCTAATGCCGATCAGTTAAGCCCTTTTGCTTGACCTTTGGCCGCAAGAAATCAAAATCCGATGCCTGAATAGGCATCGGATTTTTTTATGCGTCTGGCTCGGGCACTGGAACTCACCCACAACTT
>NZ_FYDT01000023.1:0-98772 GCF_900187585.1 Pseudomonas sp. Irchel 3E19 | reverse complement strand
CCCCTCACCGAACTCTTCGAGCAGCTCCTTGGGGATTTTTGGTAGGTCACGCAGGGGTTTCTTTTTGGTTGGCATACATGCACCTCTTACTCATGTTATGCCCGAACACAAAATTTCTGACACCCCCCGCAACGCTTGAACCAACGGTTCCAAGTTAACAAATAAACAGCCCGGCCTGATCAGCCGGGCTTTTTCATGTCTGCCGGAACGCTGGATCAACGGCCCTTCAACTCTTTTTCAATTCGCACACACCGTTGGCCCGGTTCTTCCCGGTGTAAGACACCGCCGGCGAACCATCAGGATTGATACTCAACGAAATGGTCACCCCCGCGCCCTTGGCTTCAAAGTAGTTCTCGTTGAACTTCTTCAACTTGCCCTCCTTGCCATTGATATAGATTGGCCCGCCCTCATCGGCATGCACTTCGATGTTGCCGGGGCACGTCGCGTTTAGTTGAGGGATAGCGGCGTGGGCCATTGCGCTGGCGAGCAGCATGGGTGCTGCTAATAACAAAGACTTCATGGTGTGTTCCTCGATTGGGCGAAATGGATACACCAGTGTAGAGGCTAGCGCAGGGTAGTTGGTTCACATGACCACTATCCCCCTGCGGCAGCACATACAGGGGATCGCGCGGGTTGTTATTGCGGGAACGTCTGCAGATACGCCAACAGATTTTCCAGCTTCTCCTCATCACTCAGTCCCCAGAAAATCATCCGCGTTCCCGGCACTACGCCTTTCGGATCCTTCAGATAGGCCTTCAGCGTTTCGTGATCCCAGGTCACGCCTGAGTTTTTCATCGCATCGGAATACACATAGTTCGCCGAAGTCCCGGCAGGTCGGCCGATGATGCCGTTGAGTTGCGGGCCGAACCCCGGCCGCGCGGACTCGCCAACCTGATGGCAACCGCCGCACAGACGCGGGAAGATTTTCGCACCGGCCTCGGGGTCGCCTGCGGCGTGGGCAGCGCTGCCGAGCAGGCCTGCGGTGAGAGTCAGGGCGAGGCACAGTGAAGCGGTGTTTTTCATCAGGCGATCCAAGCGGTGTCGTGCAATTGGGGCAAGGCTAACACTTTGTGTTTTACAGATAAGCACCAACGACCTTTCTGACCGTGATCAACGCCTGGCGCAATACGTCCATGTCCACCGAGCCCAGCGCCAGGCGAATCGCGTGAGGCGTGTGTGTCGACACTGAAAACGGCTCGGCGGTGGTCACTGAAATCTGTTCGTGCATCAACTCCACGACAATCTGGTCGGCGCGCACGTCTTCCGGCAGCGGTAGCCATAAAAAATAGGAACACGGGTGTCCGATGCAGGGCAGCCCCTTCAGTAATTCGGTGGCCAATGCCTGACGAGCCCTGGCGTCGTCGCGCTTTTGTTCTTCAAGCACGGTGACGGTGCCGTCATCAAGCCAGCCGCAAGCTATCGCGGTCATTATTCCGGGGGTGTTCCAGGTGGTGGCGCGGATGATGCGCTCCAGTGCCGGCACCATGGGCACGGGCGCGGCGATGAAGCCGACGCGCAGACCGGTGGCGATATTCTTGGAAAGACCCGACACGTAAACCGTGCGCTCCGGCGCCAGTTCGATCAGTGTTGGCGGTGGGTTTTCCACCAGAAAGGCGTAGGCCGCATCCTCGATGATCGTCAGATCGTGCCGGCGGGCAATCGAGGCCAGTTGCTCGCGCTGCTCAAGCGGCATCACCCAGCCCAGCGGGTTATGCAACGTCGGCATGCTGTACACGGCGCGCACCGAGCGGCTGCGGCAGAGTGTGTCCAGTGCCACGAGATCCGGCCCGTGGTCGCTGACCGGGATCGCCAACACTTCCAGATGCAGCGCTTCGGCCAGCACTTTGAACCCGGAATAGGTCAGCGCATCCGCCGCAATCACATCGCCGGGTTTGAGCAACGCCATCAACGTCACCGCGAGGCCTTGCTGGGCGCCGTTGACGATCAGCATTTGCTCGGCCTCGACGCTAATGCCACGGCTCAGCAAATGACGCGCGACCGACGCCCGCTCGCGTTGGCGGCCGGCATGGGGTTGATAACGCAGCAGCGATTCCAGGTCCCCGGACAATGCCAATTGCCGCAACGCTGTACGCAGCAGATCGGCCTGACCGGGCAAGGACGGGTAGTTGAAATTGAGGTCGATCATGCCGACCGCCACGTCCTTCTGATCAATGCCCTGCCCCGGCGATAGCGAGGTTTCGCGCACAAAGGTGCCGCGCCCGGTTTCGCCGCTGACCAGCCCCATCGCCTCAAGCTCGGCGTACACCCGCGAGGCCGTGACCAGCGCCAGCCCTTCCTGCGTGGCCAGTTGCCGGTGTGTCGGCAGACGTGTGCCGGGCGCCAGACGTCCAGTGCGAATGTCGGCGGCGTAGGTGTCGACGAGGGTCTTGTAACGAGAGCGGGACATGTCGGGATGTATCCATGACAATTTTTTGATTGTCCTGATTCTCGATCATAGGATTCTCTCAAAGCAACCCACAATGAGTGTGAATCGTATGGAACGGACTTCAAACGTGAGCAACCCGGCACTGGAAAAAACCAGCGGCTGGATCAATGGCTTTATTGGCGTGGTGTTCTTCAGCGGCTCGCTGCCGGCTACGCGCCTGGCAGTGCTGGAGTTCGACCCGGTGTTTCTCACCGTCGCGCGCGCCGCCATTGCCGGCGTCCTGGCCGTTGCCCTGTTGTGGTTGTTCCGTGAGCGGCGACCGGCCAGAGATCAGTGGTTTTCATTGTTCATTGTGGCATTGGGCGTCGTGCTCGGCTTCCCGCTGCTGACGGCGCTGGCTTTGCAGCACGTGACATCGGCACATTCGATCGTCTTTGTCGGCTTGCTGCCATTGGCCACTGCGCTGTTTGGCGTCTTGCGCGGTGGCGAGCGTCCGCGCCCGGTATTCTGGTTCTTCTCGATCCTGGGCAGTGCGCTGGTGGTCGGGTTTGCCTTGTCGCAGGGATTGTCCGCCTCGCCTACCGGTGACCTGTTGATGCTGGCTTCGATTCTGGTGTGTGGTCTGGGTTATGCCGAAGGCGCAAAACTGTCGCGCACCCTCGGTGGCTGGCAGGTGATCTGTTGGGCGCTGGTACTGTCGCTGCCGCCGATGGCAGTCGCAAGCCTGTGGCTGGCCCCACCGTCGTTCAGCGGTATCAGCGTGTCGGCGTGGGTCTGTCTGGGCTACGTTTCGCTGTTCAGCATGCTGATCGCGTTCGTGTTCTGGTATCGCGGCCTGGCCCAGGGCGGGATTGCGGCAGTCGGTCAACTGCAATTGCTGCAGCCGTTTTTCGGCCTGGCGCTGGCGGCGACGTTGCTGCATGAACAGGTCAGTATCGGCATGCTGGCAGTAACGCTTGGGGTGATTCTGTGCGTGGCCGGGGCGAAGAAATTTGCCCGTTAACGTTCAGACGCCGGTCTTCCACTCCCGCGGGCTGAGCCCGGTCTTGCGGCGAAACGCTCGGGCCAGTGCCGAAGGACTTTCATAACCGACCTCTTGCGCGATCAGCGCCATTGGCCGGCCCTCGCGCAGACGTTTCTGCGCGAGGCTGATGCGCCAGCTCAGCAGATAGTCCGCCGGGGGCTGGCCGACGACGCGACGAAACTGCTCGGCAAATCCGGCGCGAGACAGATTGGCTGCCGTCGCCAATTCGGCCACGCTCCATGGCTTGGCCGGTTGTTCATGCATCACGTTCAAGGCGCGGGACAGGCGCGGATCGGCCAGCCCGGCGATCATTCCCGGTTGTTGATCGCGGCTGCTGATGAGATGACGTAACAGCAGAATCACCAGCAACTCGAACAGCCGATCCATCACCGCCACGCGCCCGCAATGACCTTCGAAAGCTTCCGTGAACAACCATTCCAGGGTAGCGCCCAACTCGGGTATCTCGCTGAGTTTGAGCACCAGACAGTCCGGCAGAGCCGCCGCCAAGGCATTGCCTGAGCCACCGTCAAACGTCAGCGTTGCGCAGACCAGTTGGGTGTCCATGGACTCGTCGGCCGACATGCGATGGGGAAACGGTCGGGGGAAAAAGATCAGCGATGGTTCGTTGAGCCTGACCTCGCGCTCGTTGCCCGGCTTGAGCAACAACTCGCCGGCCTGCAACAGATGGACATGCCCAGTCGGCTCGCCCTCATGAGCGCTGACGCCGCAAAAATCGCCGCTGTGAAACGTGCCGGCATGGACAGCGAAATGGCTGAGCAACGTGGAAAGGCGATCCATAGTGACTCCTTCAGCTGCATGTCTGGACGATCTGTCGCATATCCTCGACGATCCGCAGCCAAAGCACCAGACGTGCTGATTAACATCACCTCCATCGCCGGCGCACTTCGAGCCGGTCTTTCGGAGAATCACCATGAGCCGCATCAACGCTATCAGCCTCGAATCCGCCCCCGACACCACCCGCCCAGTGCTGGAAGGCGTGAAGAAGAAAATCGGTTTTCTGCCCAACGTGTTCAGCACACTGGCCAAGGCACCGGTAGCCCTCGAAACCTACCTGCAAGCTTCGACGATCCTCGGCAAAACTTCGCTGAGCGCCAAGGAGAAAGAAGCGGTTTACCTCGCCACGTCACAGGTCAACGGTTGCGATTATTGCCTGTCGGCCCATACCTTCTTTGCGAGTAAGGCCGGGCTGTCGGCGCAGGACATCGTCGCTGCGCGTCAGGGCGAACTTAACGCCTACGCCACCCTCGCCCAGCAAATCACGCAAAGTCGTGGTCACTTGAGCGACGAGCAGATCGCAGTCGCCCGCGCTGCCGGGATCGATGACAGCAAGATCATTGAAGTGATTGCGCTGGTGGCGGTGCAGTCGCTGACCAACTATCTGAACAATGCAGCGCTGACCGATATTGATTTCCCGGCGATCTGAAATCCGGGCCACACACAAAACCAATGTGGGAGCTGGCTTGCCAGCGATGGCGGTGGGTCAATCGACATCGATGTCGACTGATCCGACCTCATCGCTGGCAAGCCAGCTCCCACAGGGATTGAGTTGCTCCTGCAAAAGGGCTTCAGTCGTGAGCGACGCCGGCGCGTTTGAGCAGTTTTTTGCAGCGTTCCGACAGGTGAAACACCTGCAAATGCTTGCCAGCCTTTTCGTAACGCTCACGCAGGGTTTTCAGTGCGGCAATCGCCGAGTAGTCGACGAAGCTCAGATGCCGGCAATCCAGCGTCACCCGCGCCGGGTCATTGGCCGGGTCGAACTGATTCAGGAACGGCGTGGTCGAGGCGAAAAACAGCGTTCCGTGCAAGCGGTAGAGTTTGCTGCCGTCGGCTTCCAGATGTTCATCGGCGTACAACTCGCGGGCCTGCTGCCAGGCGAAATTCAGCGCGGCAATGATGATCCCGCAGAGCACGGCGGTGGCCAGGTCGGTGAACACGGTGATGGTGGTCACGGCGATGATCACCAGCACATCGTTGAGCGGCACTTTGTTCAACACCCGCAACGAGGCCCAGGCGAATGTCTGCTGCGACACCACAAACATCACCCCCACCAGCGCCGCCAGCGGAATGCGCTCGATCAGCGGCGACAGAAACAGGATGAACAACAGGATCAGCACGCCAGCCACTACGCCGGACAGACGCCCGCGCCCGCCGGAGCTCAGGTTGATCACGGTCTGGCCGATCATCGCGCAACCGCCCATGCCGCCGAATGCACCCGAGACCATGTTCGCCGCGCCGAGCGCCACGCACTCGCGATCCGGGTAGCCACGGGTTTCGGTGATTTCGTCGGTGAGGTTGAGGGTCAGCAGGGTTTCCAGCAGACCGACCAACGCCATCAGGATCGCGTAAGGCGCAATGATGCCGAGGGTTTCCCAGGTCCACGGAATGTCCGGCAAGGCGAAAGTCGGCAAACCGCCGGCAATGTGCGCCATGTCGCCGAGGGTGCGGGTTGGCAGGCCGAACAGGTAGACCAGCAGGCCCACCCCCAGAATGGCCACCAGTGCCGGCGGCACCGCACGGGTCAGGCGCGGCAGAATGTAGACGATGGCCATGGTCAACAGCACCAGCCCGGTCATCAGGTACAACGGCGTACCGCTGAGCCAGTCTTCACCGTTTTTGAAATGCTCCAGTTGCGCCAGCGCAATGATGATCGCCAGGCCGTTGACGAAGCCGAGCATCACCGGATGCGGCACCATGCGCACCAGTTTGCCCAGGCGCAACAGCCCGAACACCATCATGATCAGACCGCCCAGCAGCACCGTCACCAGCAGATATTGCACGCCGTGTTGCACCACCAGCGCGACGATCACCACCGCCATCGAACCCGCCGCGCCGGAAACCATCCCCGGCCGGCCACCAAACAATGCCGTCAGCGTACAAATGATGAAAGCGCCATACAGGCCCATCAGCGGGTTGAGGTGGGCCACCAGCGCAAACGCAATGCACTCGGGCAACAGGGCAAACGAGGTGGTGAGTCCGGCCAGGACATCAGCGCGCAGACGAATCGGTTTCATGGCTTACCTGATTGAGCGGCCGCTGAGCACGGCCTGCGATGTTCGCGAAAAAAGAGGGTTGCGGATGTTACGGAATTGTCCGGGATCGGGCCAGTGATCGCTGACACTTGGCGGCTGGCGCATTATGCTGGCGCGCTTGTGCATACATAGAGTTCAAACATGTCTTCATTACTCACCGCCCGCGAGGTTTGCCAGCGTTTGCGTGAAGCTGCGCTGGGTGTGCTCGCATTCAGTTGCGAAGCGCGCACCGAGGCCGGACTGGTCGCGGTCCATATCGAAGGCTGGTATCTGCTGCTGGATTTTCAAGGTGAGCGCTTGCATCACTGTGAATATGCACGCAACGCCGACGGCCATGAAGGCGCACTTGAGACGTGGCAGCGTTATGGCACGGACCCGGTGAGTCTGCTCAGTACGTGGGAATTGGCGCAGATCGAGAAACTGCTGACTGGGCGAGGCTGAAACGGACCCATCGCCAGTGAATATGCAGGGGTGGTTGCTCGATGATGGCACTCTGCCCATAATTCGCGCCCCTACATTCCCACGCAAGGAACTGCCGTGAAGAAGTCGTTGTTGTTGATCCCGATGCTGGCGCTGTTGCTGCAAGGTTGTGGCATGACCATGCTCCGCTACGAGCCGAACTACGAAAACGTCCAGAAGCTCAAACAAACTCCGCCGCTGCACGCGATCAGCAATCCTCAGGTCACTGCCGAGTCCGGTGAAGGTTCACTGATGGTGCGCGCCAACCCAGTCCGTTCGCCGTCCGGCAGCATCCCGGCGCACATTCAGGATGCGATCACCGAAGAACTGCGCAAGGCTGGCCTGCTGGATCCGCAAGCTCAGCGGCAGTTGAAAGTGCTGGTGGTGAAGAATGAACTGACCGCTGGCATGGGCACGGGTAACGGCAAGCTGGCTGCGCGCTTCACCCTGCTTAACGGCAACGATGTGGTGTACGACGCGACCAAGGATGTCAGCAGCCAGTGGAGCAGCAGCTTCTTCGGTTTCATTGCGATCCCGAACGCGGTCAACGCTTACAACCCGATGCTGCGAGACCTGCTGAAGGAACTGTACAGCGATCCGCAGTTTATTCAGGCATTGAAGTAACAGACAAAAAAAGAGCCGCAATCGCGGCTCTTTTTTTGGCTTAGGCCCGTGGAATGCGGGTTTCCAGCGCCGAGTACTTCAGGCTGTTGGTCTCGACCACTTGCTTGAGCAGCGCGTTGACCTGACGGGTGAACGTGTCGGTCACGGCCTTGTTCGTCGTGTTGCCCATCAACGGGATAAACCAGATGCCAATCCAGGTGCCGACCGCGTCGTGATTACTCGCGGTGGTCAGTGCCTGACCTTGGCCATCCACGGCTTCCAGGCTCATGGTGTACTGATCGGTGCCATAAGCCGGGATTACCATCATGCTGAAACCACTGACGTAGGCCAGCACCATCGAACCGGCATTCGGCGGATGGTTGTAGACCTTCAGGCGCAGATTGTAGTCGCCCGGCTGCTTCTGGAACTCGTCCAGGGTGACACGGCCGAACAGACCGGAATCGGTCAGAATTTTTTGCAGCTGCGGCTTGAGCTGATCGCGTGCCTGCGGCACTTCTGTGGCGGAGGCGCTTTTCGGCTCGCCCTGATAGAAGTCGAAATCGACGTAGACGTTAGGCTTGTTGGTGTAGTTGGCCATCGACGGCATTGTCACCGGCGCCACTTCGTCTTTGGTGAAACTGGCACAACCGCCCAGCGCGAGCACCAGGCCCAGCGCCAGAATTTTCCCGAATTGCATGATGTCCGTCCCTTTATGAACAATGCTGAATGATGGCAATGCGCCTCTACTACAAAGGCCGGGCGGATTCTAGAGAGAGTGATCGGCTGGGGAAAGCCTGAATTTGGCAATTCGAGAAAAATATTTGCTCAGTCCTGCCGCAAATCGAGGAGGTAGGTGTAGTAACCCGTATCTCGCACATAGCCCAGCGACTCGTACAAACCCTGCGCGGTGACATTGTCGGTCGCGGTCTCCAGCACCAGACCTTTGGCACCGGTCTGCAGCGCGAAGTCTCGTGCGGTGTTCATCAACAGTCTGCCGACCCCGCGACCACGGGCGGCAGGCGTGGTGAACAGGTCACTGAGCAGCCAGGTGCGATGGGCGTCGATGGAGGAAAACGTCGGGTACAACTGCACAAAGCCCAGCACTTCAGCCTTGTCATCCTGAGCGAGAAAAATCACTGATTCGTTGCCGGCCATGCGCTCGGCGATGAACGCTCGTGATTGTTCAAGGTTCGACGGTTGTTCGTAGAAACACCGATAAGCGTCGAACAATGGCGCTACCGCATCCAGATGGGTCGCGTTCGCCCGTAGTGCCTGAATAGTCATGGCCGTCATCCGTTTGAAATCAATGATCGAACCAGCATAGCGCTGTCAGTTGAGTGCGCTGGATTTACCGCTAACAAGCGATGCATGGCCATGGATTCAGGGCATGAATTCCACGGGGAGATCCTGATAGCTTTTCTTGCTTTCATTCCAGGCTTGCAGGGCATCGGGTAGACGGGTTTTCCATTGCGCCGCGTTGGTGTAATAGCGCAGGAACGCTTGGCCTTTGGCATCGTAGGTCTGTAACAACACCCAGAAACGCGCGTCAGTTGAATACATGACGATGCCGGTGCCGCCTAGACCGCGCATCCACATTTGCGCGACCTGGCTACCTGGCACATCGCTTGAAGGCTCACCGGCCATCAAAGAGCCGGATAATTCCACCAGTCTCTGATAGTCATCCTTGAGCAGTTTGTGCAGGGCCTGGTTTTCTTCTGGCGTTCGCGCCAGGCCAAGGCTGAGCATGTCGTAATCCAGCGTCAACGGTTGCTGCGAGGCGACAAACCGACCGGTGTAGTACACGCCCATGCCGGCGCTGCAATAGCCACCCGAGCCAACTGGCGAGATATCCAGCACGCCATTGACGGGCGTGAAACTCAGGTTGCATTCGCCTTCGCTGTAAAAGGCTCCATCGCCCTTGAGCGTGGCGACTCCCTCCAGATCCCCGGAATTGGCACCCTCACCCGCCGTGATGTCGAAGGCGATGTGCGTGGCATCACGACGCTGAGTGATCACCATGGCCGATGTTGAAGAACTTGGCGGAATGAGTTGCCAGGTCGCGTCCCAACTGAAGGGCTCAGTGGCATGTTCAAGTTCGGCAAGGCGCATCAGGTACGCTCGGCGTAAGCAGGCCGCTGAGTCGCCACAGGCGTTGCGATTTTTCAGCCATTGCCGTTGATCTGTCTTGAGGACGTTGGGATTAGGGACTTTGGCCAGGATCGAGCGCCAACGCTCTGCGAGTTTATCGTCAAGGCCTGAAATATCCGGAGTGCTGCAGATGGCCTTTTCAGTCTTGCTGACAGCACTGGCGCAATCAAAACTGCTGGCGTGAATAACGGAGGCAAACGCGAGAGAAGTCAGCGCCAAGGCGTGACGGAAGTTGAAAGCGAGCATCGAGAGGATTCCATTCTTCAGGCGGCGGGCAGTATGCCAGTGCTGCCGCGGGAAATCCTCGGTGTACACAACGGTTTCTGGAAAACGCGAACCCCGTGGGAGCGAGCCTGCAGGGGGTGTAGTCAGAACACGATATCGGCGGCGGGTTTGACATCGATCCGCGCCACGGAGCCGGTCAGGTGCGCCAGGTCCTTGTTGTGTTCGGCGATGATGTCTTCGGCGCTCATGTTGCCGTTGTCGACGGTGGAGTGCGCGTCTGAGGCGAGCACCACGTCGTAGCCCAGTTGATGGGCCTGGCGCACGGTGGCGTTGACACAGTAGTCGGTCTGCAGGCCGCAGATCACCAATCGTTCGAAATCCTCTCCGGGCAGCAGTTTGCGCAGGTCAGTCTGGTAGAACGAATCCCGTGTGGTCTTGCGTACGCGCAAATCCTGCGGGGACGTTTCAAGTCCTTCGGCCAGTTGCCAGCCTTCGGCGCCATGGGCCAGCGGGCTGTCCTTTTCCTCATGCTGAATCAGCACCACTGGCACCCCGGCCTGGCGCGCGCGGGCGCTGAGGGCGTTGATGGTTTCGATCACGCGATGGATGTCGTGGCACTGGTATTCGCCCGAGCACAGGGCGCGCTGGACGTCGATGATCAGTAATGCGGTGGTCATGGTGTGACTTCCTTGATCGATACTGAAGACAGGGGCAGACGTACGCCCGCCCCCTTTTTACGCCTCTCAGTAACCCAGTGACAACCCGGTATTGCGGCGTGGATCGTTGGCGCCGTAGAAGCGGTTTTTGCCGACCGGTTTGCCGCCCAGCGACGGCGCGCCGACCAGAATCGCAGCGATGTGGTTGGCGTCCTGCGGCCCGGCAAATTTATGACCCCAGCTTTCGAGGATCTTCTTCGTGTCCGGGCTGGCGGCGAAGTCTTCGAGGTTGGTTTCTTCCGGCATCCATTGCTGGTGGAAGCGCGGCGCATCGACCGCTTCCTGCAGGCCCATGCCGTAGTCGATGACGTTGAGCATGGTCAGCAGAGTAGCGGTGATGATGCGGCTGCCGCCCGGGGTGCCGACCACCATCACCACCTTGCCATCCTTGGTGACAATGGTCGGGCTCATCGACGACAGCGGCGCCTTGCCCGGCGCGATGGCGTTGGCCTCGCCCTGCACCAGACCGTACATGTTCGGCACGCCGACTTTGGAAGTGAAGTCATCCATTTCGTCGTTGAGAATCACCCCGGTCTTGCTCGCCATCACACCCGCGCCGAACCAGTCATTAAGGGTGTAGGTGACCGAGACCGCGTTGCCCCACCTGTCGACAATCGAATAATGGGTAGTGTTGCTGCCTTCATGAGGCGCGACGCCCGGTTTCAATTCGGCAGAGACGCCAGCCTTTTGCGGCTGGATGGCATCACGCAGTTTGGTCGCGTAGTTCTTTTCCAGCAGGTGCTCGATCGGATTTTTCACAAAGTCCGGATCGCCGAGGTAGCTGTTGCGATCGACATACGCGTGGCGCATGGCTTCAATCTGGTAATGCATGCCCTGGGCTGAATGGAAGCCCAGATCCTTCATCGGATAGCCTTCGAGAATGTTCATGATCTGGCAGATCACCACCCCGCCCGAGCTTGGCGGTGGCGCCGAAACGACGTGGTAGCCACGGTAGTCACACTCCACCGGTGCCAGTTCACGGGTTTTGTATTTGTCGAGGTCGGCCTGGGTGATGATGCCCTTGTTGGCCTGACTGGAGGTGACAATGGCGTCGGCCACCCAGCCTTTATAAAAACCGTCGGCACCCTTTTCGGAAATAGTGCGCAGGGTTTTGCCCAGATCTTTCTGCACCAGTTTCTGCCCGACCTGCATCGGCTCGCCGTTACTGAGGAAGATCGAACCGGAATCGCGCATGTCCTTCTTGAATACGTCCGTGGCGTATTCCAGCAACTCGACATCGCCTTGCTGTAACTCAAAACCGTCTTCAGCCAGTTTGATCGCCGGGGCGATCATCTCTTTGCGCTGCTTGGTGCCGTACTTGCTCAGCGCCAGCTCCATGCCCGACACGGTGCCCGGCACCGCCACCGCGAGGTGACCACGGGTGCTCAGATCCGGAACGACGTTGCCGTCCTTGTCCAGATACATGTTGGCAGTCGCCGCCAGCGGAGCTTTTTCGCGGAAATCGAGGAAAGTCTTGCGCCCGTCCGCCAGTTGAATGGTCATGAAACCGCCACCACCGAGGTTGCCCGCTGCGGGATAAACCACCGCCAGCGCATAACCGACGGCAACCGCCGCATCCACGGCGTTACCACCGCTTTTCAGCACATCGACGCCGACATGCGTGGCCAGATGTTGTGCGGTGACCACCATGCCGTTTTCAGCGGCAACCGGTGCCACCGAGGCGGCGTGAGCCATGAGGCAACTGAGTGCCAGTGAGGTCGCTATCAGCGATTTGGCCAAAGGTTCGTACTTCATGAGTCGATCTCTTTTTTGTTTTAGGGGCTGTGCAAAGCAGAGGTGGAACGCTTCCGGAGCAACAAGCAGTATGGTCGGGTTTGCGGTTTGCGCCTCCCTGATCAGGCAGTATGCTGGGCGCTGTTGCCGTGCCGGTCCGGAGATTGCTCGCATGTCTTTTACGTTCATCACCCTGCCCTCACCGGTCGGCGAATTGAAGCTGGTCGCGAACGGATCACGACTGGCGGCCATCCTCTGGGAAAACGACAAACCGAACCGGGTGCGCCTTGGGCCGATGAGTGAAGCGCCGGGCAACCCGATCCTGATGAAAACCGCGCGGCAACTTGCAGAATATTTTGCCGGGACGCGTGATCGCTTTGATTTGGAGCTGGACTTTGTCGGCACCGATTTTCAGAAAAAAGTCTGGGCGGCGTTGCTGACCATTCCGTTTGGCGAAACCCGCACTTACAGCCAGATCGCCGAGCAGATCGGAAATCCGACAGCCGTGCGCGCGGTGGGAGCGGCGAATGGCCGTAATCCGATTTCGATTGTGGCGCCGTGTCATCGGGTCATTGGCGCGTCGGGGAAGTTGACCGGGTTTGCGGGTGGGCTGGAGGCAAAAGAGCGGTTGCTGGTGCTGGAGGGTGGTGACTGGACGGCGGCAGGCAGGACTGGGGAGTTGTTTTAGATGATCAGAAGATCGCAGCCTGCGGCAGCTCCTACAGAGGGAACGTATTTCAATGCAGCTGCCGCAGGCTGCGATCTTTGCTTTATCGGGCGAACAGATTGTTCATCGCCGCATACTGCAACAGCATGATGGTCTTGGCGTCGCAGATCTCGCCGCGCTGGAACGCCGCCAGCGCCTCATGGAAACCCCATTCCAGCACTTCCAGTTCTTCGGTTTCTTCTTCCAGGCCACCGCCCTCGCTGACCTTTGATTGCGCGTCGTACTCGGCAATGAAAAAGTGCAGTTTCTCGGTCACCGAACCGGGACTCATGTAAGCCTCGAATACCTTCTTCACGTCGTGCACACGGTAGCCGGTTTCCTCTTCGGCCTCGTCGCGAATCCGCTGTTCCGGCGCCGCACCTTCCAGCAGCCCGGCTGCCACTTCGATCAGCAATCCATCGTGACCGTTGACGAACACCGGCAGACGGAATTGGCGGGTCAGCACCACCGTGCGCTTTTCGCGATTGAACAACAGGATCGCCGCACCATTGCCACGGTCATAGACCTCGCGTGTCTGCCGCTGCCAGTCACCGTTGTTACGCAGGTAGTCAAAGGTGATTTTCTTCAACAGGTACCAGTCGTGGGACAACACCTGAGTGTCGACAATGCTGACCCGCTCGGCTGTCTTGGTCATGACGCCTGATCCTTGTGCCATCGGAAAACGCCCATATTCGGGTAATCGCGCGCACAAAAAAAGCCCGGCAATGCTGTCGGGCTTGTTTACTGGCGTTCACGGATGTTTCAGAGATCGACCAGGCGCCTGTCAATGCGCTTGAGCACACCTTCGATCAGGTTCATCGCGCTGTCAGCCCGAAACGGCAGGTTGAGCGAGGGTTCGCAAATCTCCATTTCCATGATCATCGGCCGACCGTCATAGTCGCGGATCACGTCGACCCGGCCGTAGAGCAACGGCAACTCAAGCCCGAGCACCTCGGCAGAAGCCACCAGCGCCGATAGCGCTACCGCCTGCTCTTCTGCATCCGCCTCGCGCGGCTGGCGAAACTCGGGGGTCGGCACATTCACCGTACCGTCCGCCATGAGCATGGCGCCCTTGCGGATGGAATGGCTGAACGTGTTATCGAAGAAGGTCAGGTCTGTCTCGCCGTAGGTGTCGATGGTGGTGATGTACGGCTGAATGATCACGTGCGAACCGCGCTTTTGCAGGGCGCGGATGTGCGCCAGCGCGGCCTCGGAACCGGCGCGGACAAACCTTTTCACCCCGCGCGAATACGAGCCGATCGTCGGTTTGACGACAAATTCGTGGCTGTCGGTGTTCGCCTCGAGAAAATCAGCCAGATAACCCTCGGGGGCATCGTCGGGCGCCAGGAACACACTGGGAATAATCGGCACGCCGTGCGCAGCAATGTCCTTCAGGTACAGCTTGTTCAATCCCCACCGGGCCACGGACGGCACGTTCAACAGACAAGTCAGTGCATGCACCTTGTCGCACCAGGCAAAAAATCCGTCGAGGTTTTCAATGCAGTCCCAGGGTGAGCGGATCAACACCGCATCGTAGGCTGCCCAATCGATTGACTGATCATCCCAGAAGCACACATCGGCGTTGATCGCCAGTTGCTTGCAGGCTTCCAGCAATGGCGGCATGTCGTAGTCAATGTGCAAGTTCGGCTTATCGGTGACGAGTGCAAGCTTAATCATGAAGAATCCTTTCTACTGAACAGTTAGAAGCAGAAAAACAGCAACGACTTACCAGGGAATCACACGGTCCTGATGGCGGTAAGTGCCAGTGGGGCCATCTGCACCGATCAGCGCCAGAGCGACACTGGTCCGCGCACCTTCTTGCACGTCGAGATCACCGGCGCCGTCATTCATGCCGGTTTTGGTGTAGCCGGGATGCACCGCATTGACCTTGACGGGCGTGTCGCGAAGTTCGTAAGCCAGGTGAACCGTCCACGAATTCACCCCGCTTTTACTGGCGCTGTAGCCCGGCAAGGACTTGAACATGGGGGAATAGGCGTATGAGTCCACATTGGTATGCGTGGTGAGCGATGCCAGCAGACTGGATACGTTGACGATGCGTCCGGCCGCAGATTGGCGAATCAGCGGCAGACAATGCTGGGTCACCGCGACCATGCCGAACAGATTGGTTTCAAACGTCTGTCGCCACTGTTGAAGTGGCTGTTGCGACGGGTTCAGCCCGTAGGACTCGATACGGATCGCGGCGTTATTGATCAGGATATCCAGTCGACCGAACTTCGCCTCGATCAGTCTGACGGCCGAGGCGATGCTGTCTTCATCCGTGACATCCAGCTGGCACGGGAACACCTTGAGCCCCACGGCGATCAGCGCATCGGCCGCCTGAGCGACAGCCTGGTAATTCCTGCCACTGAGCAGCACAGTCACCCCCTCGGCGGCCAGTTGTCGCGCCACCTCGAAACCGATGCCACGGTTGGCGCCGGTCACTAATGCAACCTTGTCAAAATCGTTCATCGTGCAACTCCAGACAACGCTCCGACCTGCCCGCTGGGAGGACGGAACCAATACGCTTCATGAAATGGTCCAGCAGCGGCCCGAACGCCCGCAGATCGGTCAGAAAGGCGTCGTGCCCGTCCGGGCAATCGAGCCGGACAAAGGTCACCTCTGCACCATCCTGCTCAAGCCCTTGAGCGATGTACTGCTGTTGCGCGACAGGAAACAGCGTGTCGCTCTCGACGCCGACCACCAGAACCTGCTCCAGCCCGGCAGTCTGAAAACCGCCCTGCGGTTGCTTCAGACAGGCATAGAGATCAATCGCGCGGCTTAACTGCAGATAACTGTTGGGGTCGAAATCCCGTGCGAATCGCCAGGCATTGGCCTGCAGATAGTCCTCGACTTCAAAGTCGTGGGTCATGCCGGCGGATTTTCCTGCCGACTGATCGCTGCGGCTGAAACGGCGATTCAATTGCGCGCCGGAGCGGTAACTCAACAGGCCGATCTTGCGGGCCAGCGTCATGCCGTGGACCGGACGCGCATCCGGCGAATACTCCCCACCGGCCCAAAGCGGATCACTGCGGATGGCTTCCCGCTGCAATGAACGCAAGGCTGTAGACACGGGAAGCGAACTGGCCGCACCGCACAAATTGATGTGATGCCGGACAAAACCCGGATGCCGGGTCAACAGGGCCAGCGCGCACATACCCCCCATCGAAGCACCGATCAGGCAGTTCACTTCCTCCATGCCCAGCGCTTTCACGGCCATGACGATCGTGTCGACGATGTCTTCGATGCTCAGTTCGGGAAAGCGCGACTGGTAAGGTTGGCCACTCGCGCGCTCGGTGGACATCGGCCCCGTCGAGCCCTTGCAACCACCCAGGTAGTTGAAACAGATCACATACCAGCGGTCTGTATCGATCGGCTTGCCTGAACCTGCAAAGTCCTCCCACCAACCTGTCTCAGGATCGCGGACGACACTGCAGACGTGGCTGTTGGCGGACATGCCGGGCAGCACCAGGACGATGTTGTCGCGACGATCATTCAGTTGTCCGAACGTCTCATACGTCAGCCTGAAATCTTCCAGTACACCTCCACGATGCATTGGAAACGGGCGCGCGAACTCGATGTAATCTGCTGCCGGAAGAGTTTCCACCATGATGCTAATCCCTTAGAGCGCCTGCTTCGCCAAGTAACCGGTTGCCTGTTACGGCTAGAGCGACTGCAACCAGTCATCGTCGGAATCTTCGGCGATGCCTTCCATCAGGAAGGTCGAGAGATAACGTTCACCGGTATCCGGCAGCATGGCCAGCAGCACTGAACCGGCCGCTGCGGTTTCGGCAACCTTCAACGCTGCGGCGACCGAGGCGCCCGAGGAAATGCCGACGAAGATCCCCTCCTCCCTGGCCAGACGCTGCGAAGTGTCGCGCGCATCGTACTCGTTCACGGTCAGGACTTTATCGATGACAGTCTTGTCCATGATGGTCGGCGTGAAGTTGGGCGCGAGCCCCTGGATCTGGTGCACGCCCCATGTGCCGCCCGACAGCAACGCGGCATTTTCCGGTTCTGCGGCAACGATCTGCACGGCAGGTCGCGCAACTCGCAGCATCTGGCCAACGCCGGTCAGGGTGCCGCTGGTGCCGAAACCAGTGACAAAGTAATGCAGGCATTTACCGGCAAAATCACCGAGGATTTCGGTGGCGGTGGTTTCACGGTGATAGGAAGGGTTGGCCGGGTTATCGAATTGTCGGGATCTGAACCAGCCAAACTTGTGCGCCAGTTCATCGGCAATCTGGTTGCCGCCGCTGCTGCCCAGGTGAGCAGGAAACAGCAGAACCTTGCCGCCATAGGCACGAATCAGCTTGCGCCGTTCGATCGAGTAACTGTCGGACATGATCGCCACAAAATTATAGCCACGCGCCGCGGCAACCATCGCCAGCGCAATGCCGACATTGCCGGAAGTGCATTCGGCGATCGTATCGCCAGGCTTCAAGAGGCCCCTGGCTTCGGCGTCGAGTACCACAGCCAGCGCCAGTCGGTCCTTGACCGAACCACCGGGGTTGAACGACTCGACCTTCACATAAATGCTGACGTGTTCCGGGGCGAGCCTTTGCAGCTTGACGATTGGCGTACGGCCGATCGTGTCCAGAATGCTTTCATACAACGGCATGAGCGAGTTCTCCATCAAATACGAATTCAGCAGGGCCAGAGAGGTACATCGCGGACAAGCCACGCTCCCAGGTGACTTCAAGGGTTCCGCCGGGCAGTTCGACCTCGACCGAACTGTCGACCCGCCCGGCCCGCGCCAACACCGCGACCGCCGCGCAGGCACCGCTGCCGCAGGCCAGCGTTTCGCCAGCGCCGAATTCGTAGACCTTGAGTTTTATCCTGTTCCGGGATTGCAACTGCACGAATCCGACATTGACTTCAGGGGAGAAATACCCAGAGTTTTGCAGGGCACTACCGACAGCAGGAATCTCATACTGATTGCGCTCGGCCTCGATCACCGCGTGCGGGTTGCCCATTGATACCGCCGAACACTCCAGGTGTTGCCCGGCGAGTTCGAGCTGATAAGCCGACTGCGCTTTGTCGAAGCCGAACACCGGGATGGCGTCGGGCGAGAAATTCGGCGCGCCCATGCTGATCTGATAGTTGCCGTCCTCCATGACCCGGACCTTGTGGGTACCGGAAGGACTGTCGAGGGTGAACTCGGACGCATCCGTCAGGCCTGCCCGAACCAGCCATGCGGCGACACACCGCGCGCCGTTGCCGCATTGCCGGGAGGACTCGCCCTGCGCCGTCCAGATATCGAACGAGGCAACGGACGATGGATTGCGCGCGGCCTTGACACCCAGGACCATATCGGCGCCGATACCTTTATGGCGGTTAGCCAGGTATTTGCACAATTCGCGCGACGGATCCTGCGCATCACGCAGATCCAGAATGATCATGTCATTGCCCGCACCGTGCATCTTGCTGAAACGCAGCCGGGCAGCATCAGCCGGTTTATGCATGGCACACACTCGCCTCAAGACACGCTTTGGACAGGATCGGGTCAACGATATCGATGATGCAGCGGGTCGCGCGCTGTGCCGTCGCCGCATCGCAGGATGCATTGAACTCGGCGATTTCCAGGCCGACGATCTGCTCGAGCGGAATCGCTCCCAGGATCGCCGCGAGCTGTTGCGGCAGCAGACCTCCGGGCACTGCGTAATCGGCGGGCACGTAGCCAGGCTCAAGCGAATCCCAATCGATGTGCACCCAGACCTGTGATTGGCCGATAGCGCTGCGCACGGCTTCAGCCGTTGCCTGCTGCGGGGAAAGCGTGCGCACATTATTGGCGCTCAGCAGACGCTGCTCTTGCCCGTCGATGTCGCGCGCGCCGACCAGAATGACGTTCTGCGCACGGATGCCGGCGCCACAGCCGCTGTCCCAGAGACCACATAATGCAGACACCACCATCCCGCCCAGGTAGCCCGTGTCCGTGGTCGTCGGGATATTGAAGTCACCATGGGCATCGATCCACACCAGGCAAAGGTCCGGGTAATGTCTCGCCACCGCAGGTACGCTGCCCAGGCTGGCCGGGCACGTTCCGTTGATGACCACCGTGAGTTGCTGCTCCTCTACCGCACAGGCCACGGCGCGATGCAGTGCGTCGATCTGCTCACGTCCCGCCGGCAGACTGACTGTCCAGTCATCGGCAGCCGGCTCGCACCGGCCATCACCGATATACAGCGGCACCACACCATACCTGGCTTCAAGTGCCGACGCGGCCTTCAAGGCACCGACGCGGGTAAATGCCGTGCGGTCTGCCACTCTGCCGTTGGATACAATCAACTTGAACATCAGGCTTCCTCTTTATTTTCATGGCTGGAATGTTTGAATGGACAAACATCCGTGCGCTCTGCATTTTCTTCAATCAAACCGTATTGCCACCACTCTTTGGCGCCAGATCCAAAACCGCCCAATTGCAAGGCGTGGGGCACCGAATCATATTTAAGGATGCGTTTGCGGATATTGGCGCGAACATTACGTCCGCCCACGGTATCGCCGGCAAATACATCGAAGCGTTCACGCGGGTTAATCACCAGTGCAAATCTGGAGCCCAGGTTTCTGCTCTTGCGTACTGTGTGTGCGGGAGAACTCATATTCACAAACAGTTGCATTCCAGCAAAGCACATCGACCAGAACGGTGACTCCGGGTCGACATCGACGCTGTCCGGCCAGGGGCTTTCATCCAGCCAGTGCAGGCTCTGCAGCACCCCCCACCCGGCGGCTTGATACTCCTGCGCAGTACTGGCCGATATCGCGTCCTTTGAAAAGAACACGATCAGCGGATAAGCGTCTTCGATTGAACCACTCCATGTTCTGGAAAGCGTTACATACTCTTTCAAGCCTTCAGCCAGTTTCGCCAGCCCCTGGGCATCCAAAGCGTCGACAAATACAAACTTGATCGAAGACTTCTTGAATGCGTTCTTGGAAAAGATGCAGGGAAAGTCGGAACCTGCCCCAAGTCGCTCTTCCAGCTCACTCAAGGCCTCTTTCTCCCAACGGCTTCCATGATGATTAACCTCATCTTGAGAAAGCATGACCCGATAAGAAACCTGCGCATCAAAGTTCCGCATACCCATTCCTTTATGCTGCACAACTTAGAGAGTTGGCCGAGCGTGGCATCCAGCCGTCTGGCACTTTGCGCTGTCACACCTGCCACGAACTTACGTCTGGCATGACAACTTGCTTGTTTGATCTGCGTTTGGATTCAGAAGACTGGCCACAGGTGCCGGGCGTTATTCGACATTCGGCGAACGCTCAGGTTGTTGACCGACTTGCTGCTGATGAATCGATGAATCCGCGCCATGGCGTCTTCGATGTCCGGCAATGCCGGCAACGTGACCACGCGAAAATGGTCGGGAGCGGGCCAGTTGAACGCGGTGCCCTGGACGACCAGCAGCCTTTCCGACATCAAAAGCTCGAGGACAAACTTCTCGTCATCCTTGATCGGGCAAACTTTCGGATCGAGCCTTGGAAACGCGTACAGCGCGCCCATCGGCTTGACGCAACTGACGCCAGGAATAGCGTTGAGCAGTTCATGCACCCGGTTGCGCTGTTCGAGCAGGCGCCCCTGAGGCAAGACCAGGTCATTGATACTCTGGTAACCCCCCAGCGCGGTCTGGATTGCATGCTGTGCCGGAACGTTGGCGCACAGGCGCATGTTCGCCAGCATGTCGATGCCTTCGATGTAGCCGGCGGCATGCTGTCTGGGCCCGGAAATCACCAGCCAGCCGGAGCGAAACCCGGCCACCCGGTACGACTTGGACAACCCGTTGAAGGTCAGGCACAGCAGGTCCGGCGCCAGCGACGCGGTGCTGATGTGCACAGCCTCGTCGTAGAGAATCTTGTCGTAGATCTCGTCGGAGAACACCACCAGATTGTGCTGGCGCGCGATCTCCAGCATTCCCAGCAGCACGTCTCGCGGGTACACCGCACCGGTGGGATTGTTGGGGTTGATGATGACCAGAGCTCGGGTGTTGGGGGTGATTTTGGCCCGCATGTCATCGAGGTCCGGCCACCAGTCCTGCTGTTCGTCGCACATGTAGTGCACCGCATTACCGCCGGCAAGACTCACCGCGGCGGTCCACAACGGATAATCCGGTGCAGGCACCAGTACTTCATCGCGATTGTTCAGCAGCGCCTGCAGTGACATCACAATGAGCTCGGAGACGCCATTGCCCAGGTAGATATCGTCGACGCCGACGCCCTCGATCTGCTTCTGCTGACAGTACTGCATGACTGCCTTGCGTGCGCTGAACAAGCCTTTGGAGTCACTGTAACCTTGCGCCGTGGGCAAATTACGAATCACATCCTGGAGTATCTCCTCGGGCGCCTCGAAACCGAAGGGAGCCGGATTGCCGATGTTCAGCTTGAGAATGCGCTGGCCGTCCTCCTCCATCTTTTTGGCCTGTTCCAGTGCCGGGCCACGAATGTCATAACACACACTGTTCAACTTCAGCGATTTCAGATACTGCACGACTACACTTCCTTGTTTTTTTTATCAGGGTCGCAGCAACAGCAATCTCAACTCCGAGAGACTGCCTTCAACTGTTTTTCCGGGGACTTCGACAGTGCCTGCGACATATTCAGGAAAACGAATAACACGACAATCGGAATGGCGATAAACAGTGCCAGGCCACGAACGCCCAGTTCAGAAAAGGAACTGACCAGCCAACCGTAACCGGCCCCCGCAGCCATCTGGAAAAAGAAAAACTGCCCGGAGGAAATACCGATATCGCGGCTGACACTCTTCAATAGCCCGGCCTGAGTCGCGGGAATCACCATCCCGACCGACAACAGAATGAACACCATTGGAATCAGCAGCGCCGGCAGCCCACTGCCAAACATCGACAACAGAATGCCCAGCAAAATGCACCCGGCCATGCCTACTCTGCTTCCAAGCAGCAGGATCTCGTTCAACTCCCACCTGGCGCTCAAGACTCGCGCCAGCGTACTGCCAATCACATAACCGACGGCGCACAGGGAGATCACCGCGCCGTAACCCAGGCTGGACAGGCCCAGTTCCGTCTGCAGCGCATAAGTCGAACAGGACAGGAACACGAAGTAACTCATCCACACCAGACTGATGCCGGCAGCGTATGCCAGATAATCCGCATTTCTGAAGTTGTCGGCATAAACAGCAATGATGCTGCGTCCCGTCGAATCCGATGCCCCCGGAGAGGTGTCGACCTGCCAGAAAAGCACCAATGCCGCGAGATTGAAGATCCCCACACCGCCCATCATCCAGCGCCATCCTATCGAAGGTAACAGCATGCCGCCGAGCAACGGTGCGATACATGGCGTGAGTGCGATCGCCGAGGCAAGGGTGGTGAGAATTCGCAGTCGTTTGCTTTCCGGATAATCCGATTTCACGATCAGTCTGGTCGTTACGGTTCCCACACAACCTCCCAGGGCCTGCATGAAACGCGCAACCGCAAACAGGTAAAAGGAGTCCGAGAGCGCTGCAAGCAGGCACCCGGCAGCACAAATCAGCAACCCCGAAATCTGTACGCGACGGGCTCCGATACGATCGGCAAGAATACCTGCCAATACCACCGACAACGCATACCCGATCATGTAAACAACGAACGTTTCCTGAATCGCCTCATGAGGGACTCGAAACTCCTCAGCCAGTTTTGCCACGGTGGGGGTCATCAGGCCGAGTCCGAGCTGCGGCACGATGACAGCCGCCAATAAAGCTGCAGGCAACAGGATGACGGGGCTGCTGGACTTCACGCAGAAAGCTCCTTGAGGTATTGATCAGTAGTCAGCAAATGCGGCAGGACCCGGTCGATCTGACGTGTGATCATGGCCAGTGAGCTGGTGTAGTAGTGGTTACCGGCAGCCAGTTGGCCCAGGGCATAAATAGCGTCGCTGGCTTTGCCACTGCGGTCGATTACCTTGTGCGAGCCGAATGACACGTGCAGCCCACCAAACGGATGGTGCTGAGCGACGCCATTGTTGACCATCGAGGACACCAGCTCGGTACCTGTCTGCCCGACACCACCCGTTTCAGATCGCGTGGCGTTGATCACCCAGTCGGAATGACAAGCGCCTGCCTGGTAATTCAGGACAAAACCGCCACCGGGGCTCAGTTCCACGCCCTTCAGGCCAGGACGAATCACCAGGTGCCCGGATTCGAGCATATTGCGCAATTTGTTGGCCGTCGCCGGAGGCATCGGGTTGCACAGGCTCATGAAAATCGAATGATAGTTGGCCATGTAATAACTGCGATCGCCCGCACTCAGGCTATCCCAGGCCAGCTCGACGTAGTCGTTGGCAATATCAATCAGAATGGACAGCCACTTTTCACCGCGGGTCGACGCTTGAAGATGGCGCTCCAGCCGCTCGAAAGGCAGTTGACCAGGCGCCAGTTCAGCCTTGAGCTTCTCCAGATCCACCCCTTGGGCAGTCAGTTCGAAGGTGATCAGGCCAAGCCATTTCGACCAGGAGATCATCCCTGCTTCATCACGCAGCTCTTCGATACGTTCGCGGGTGATGACCTTGTAAGTGAAGTCGTGATGCGGCATGCGCACCGCTGGCAGCAAAGCATTGCGCGACAGCATGACGATCTTCCCACGGTGTCCCTGGGCATTCAGGGCCAGGACCGCATCGACAGCTGAGAGGCTGGAACCAATGATCGCCACCTGATCGTCGCCGCCAATCGCGGAAAATTTGGTCCACATCGGATACGGATTGCCGATGTAGTTCTGGGAACAGGCCAACGAGAAGATATCCGCCGGCTCAGCGGTACCTATGCACAGAATCACACGGTCAAATACTTGCTGCGGCCCGTTTTCCACACCGACGACCGCTTTGTCATCGTGCATCGTCAAGCTGGTGACCTTTTGCCCGATCACCCGAATCGGACGCTTCAGGTCGCGCGCCAGCGCCACTTGCTCGGCAAAACAATCAGACAAGTACTCGCCAAAATAGTGACGGGGCAAGAAATCAAGTTGCGCCAATGCACTTCCATATTTATGAGTGACCCACCCTACAAAGTGCCGGGGATCATCACTTTTCACGGACATGAATCGGGCCTGGCGATTAATCAATCCATAATCACCATCGTTTTGATAAGCGCGACCTGGACCGATTTTCTTGTCAGGCTCAAAAAGGGTAATTGCAACATCCATACTTTTCAGCTTTACGTCTCGCTGCAACGCATCAATTACACTAATCGCTGTTGCCCCCCCTCCGACTATCGCAATCTTTAGTTGCGGCTCGCGATGATTAGTCTTATTGAGTGTTGACAGTTTTTCAAAAGCAGTCATTGCCGTCGATATCCCTATACCAATCCAGTTTCTCTTGACCCCAATGACTCGCGCGCCACCCCTCAACGCGTTAGCTTGAGCGGCGTTGAGCGTATTTGTATGCCGCGATAAGATGAAGATCCATTAAATGGATTTTGGTGTGTACCACTATGACCAGAGGTAAGCGGCCAGTTGGCCTCGACCTAGTCTTGCCGTTCGAATTGACTGAACATTCGCTGTCCACCAAACATCAGCTTTTGTGCCGTTTCCTTGAACACCTGATCAGTTCCGGTCGACTCCAATCCGGCGAAGCGCTGCCCTCCACGCGCACGCTTGCGCAAAGATGGGGAGTTTCACGAGGGACCCTGGAAACAGTTTTCGATCAATTACGCGAAGAAGGTTTCATCATTCGCAAGCAGGGTGCCGGCTCGGTTGTCTGTGCGACATTGCCGGACGACATGATCGCGGCAGCCAGAACGAAGGAACTGCAAGTCGAACTTGATACTCACCGGTCATCTGATTCACCGGCGTCCATCACTTATTTACAGCCGTATGTTCCGTTTATTGCCAGACTGGCCGATCCGGGATTGCTAGAAGAAAAAGATCTAAAGTCGTTATGCACACCATCCGCCAAAGACCTCGCCACCGCAGTATCGGCCTCATCACTTGGGGGTGACGAGAACTTGCGCAAGTCCATTTGCGACCATATCCAGATCTACCGGGGGATTGACTGCTCACCTCAAGACATCGTGATTACCCATGGCATCAGACACTGCCTCGACCTTATCAGCCGGGTATTGGGAAAAGAGGCAGTCGTCGCCATGGAGGATCCCGGCTATTACTGGGCAAGGCGGATATTCAATTGCTCCAGCAACACAATCATCGATATTCCAGTGGACGATGCAGGTCTGATCGTTGAAGCGCTGTCACCAGCCAGTCAAGTTCAGGCCATTTATGTCACGCCCTCTCATCAGGCGCCTTTGGGCGTCTGCATGAGCATGGAGCGCCGCAAGGCCCTGCTGGCCTGGGCGACCGCCGCGAATGCGATCATCATCGAGGACGACTACGACAGCGAGTACAACTATGGCAGTGCGCCCTTGCCCGCCATCAAATCAATAGATACACACGACCGGGTGATTTTCTGCGGCAGCTTCAATAAAACCCTGTTCAGCAACTTTCGTCTGGGCTTCATGGTTATTCCCAAACATTTGCAGAAGAAAGTCATCAACCTCATCGAAGACACCGGCCAAACGCCAGGCATACTGGGTCAGCTCGCACTCAACCAGTTTCTCTGCACCGGAAAATATGTACGACATTTGCGCATCTCGCGACAGACGTATCAACATCGACGAGATTTGCTGATCTCAAAGCTGCGAGAAAACCCTGATCTGCACATTTCTGGCGAGCAATCCGGATTACATTTTGTGCTCCGGTTACCGGCAGATATTGATGAAAGAGAATTCTGCACACGGGCTGCCCTTTTCAACCTTTGCCTGCAACCGGTCTGCGCATTCACCAGCAGTCACGCGGTCAAACCCGGCGTTCTGATTGGCTACGCGGCGCTTACAGATTCACAGATCAACCAGGCAGCTGCCAGCTTGCTGGATCTCATCAAGTCATTCACTCAATGTACCGAGCACGCCCAATCGGATAAACAACCCGCCCCGCTATGACTCACATCCGAGCCTTGCTTGCCTGGCCCACGCAAAAAAGCCCGGCAGCGCTACCGGGCTTCTTTATGTGCGACTAACGAGCGACGCGCGACAACGCGTCATCCGTTTCCTGCGCCGCTGTTCGGGCGCCATGAATCAGCGGCCCATAACGCCGACTGAACTCCCAGTTGTACGGCACACCGTCCTTGCTGACGCCGTTGTCCCAGTTGACCGACCACGTCATCAGGCCCTTGATCGGATGACCCTTGATCGCTAACCGTTTGAGCGCATTGCCCACCACAGTCTTGTCGATCACATAACCGGTGGCGGCTGCATCGACGTTGGCCGGCAGACCGATGACGAACTTTTCGGCGGCAATCCGGGTGAAACCCCGCGTGCCCGTCACCAGACTTTCCGTCAGGTAGTAGAGGAAATCCTCTTTCAGCGCATCGTTGTTCTGCGCGATCCACGCGCCGGCGCCGTTGTTGGCCTCCGGCACCCAGACCCCGTCGCCACCCTGGTTATAGAACTGCGGGGCGATGAAGTCGTAGTAGCCTTCCAGCGCTTGCAGGTAATCGACGTACTTGCCGTTGCTGGTGAGGTACGGAAACTCCGGGGCCATGCTGATGATGAAGTGCTTGCCTTCGCCGGCGTAGTGATCCTTGACCAGTTTCAGCGCGGCTGGCAGAACGGTCTTGTTGGCAGCGAAATCAATCGCGCTCTGTTCAAGATCGATGTCCAGCCCATCAAAGCCGTAGGTCTCCACCAGACGGATGATTTCGTTGGCCAGCGGCTGTTCCTGCCCGCTGCGCAGTTCGATGTGCGCATCGGCTCCGCCAAGGGAGATCAGCACCGCCCGCCCCTGACTGTTGAGCACGCCGACCTGACGGCGGAACTCGGCATCCGAAACGTTGAACGGCTTGAAGGTCGGAACTCCGCTGCCCTTCATGAAGGCCACGGCGACCACGTTGTATTCCTTGGGCACATCCTCCAGCGCGATGCTGGCAAACCGGCCCTGCCGATAGCCATCACTCTGTCCTGCCGGCCAGTTGTGCCAGAAGCCCATGAGGATCTTTTTACCGGCAATGCTTGGCATCAGCGACGCCGCATCAGTTGCCGGGTTTTGCATTAAAGAGAAGTCGATTTTTGACATGTTCTAATCCTTCAGAACCTGTGGGTTTGGCGCGTTGCTCCGTTATTTGAAGTCGACGTCGAAGGCCTGATAGAAGGCATTGCCGGTGTTGGCGACGATCCACATCAGCACGATGACGTGATGCCCCTTCTTGTTCGCCGGAAGTTTCACCGAATGGTTGACCTTGGCCTTCAGCTCCGCCGAATGGCTGTAATAAGGCACCTGAGTGTAGAAGTCCTCGAAGAACGGTTGCGCTTCCAGTTGCGCACGGCTGATGCGCTGTTTCGGGTCCCAGCCATCCTTGGTAATCAGCCAGCGATAGCCACGGGTGGTGTGCGGCGCGGTGTATTCCCATTTGACCTCGAGGGTCTGGCCCGCGGTGACATTGAGCAGCGGCCAAGAGAACGGACGCCCGAGCTTCTTGCTCAGCTCTTCATCAGTGAAGTTCACGCAATCACGCGGATCGGTCTTGCCGCCGCTGAGGATGTAGCCGTCAGCCGGCGGCGCGACACTGGCAGAGTCGGTTTCGTAGGGCGCCGGAAACGGCCCGGCCGCCAGTGCCGGGAAGTTCTTGCCGCCTTCCATTTCATTGACCTGCCAGGCACCGAGCAATCCTTGCTCGATGGCGACCGCACCGCGGCTCGCCGGGGAGACGACGCGACCGTGTCGCAGTTGGGTTTGTGGTTGTGGTTGATTCATGGTTTTCACTCCGTTGATTTAAGAACTCTCCTTTCCGAGGAGAGGTCTTCACGCTAACGGAGGGGGATTTTTTGTCCATCGGCGGTTTTGTCGCAGCCAGGATGGACACAATGGGTCAAACACCGAAAATACTGGATATAAACACAGTACATTGTGGCGATTCCTACTCAACGCATAGCCAAAGGCGTACAGGTCGACGTCACTAAGTCGCGCATCGGCGACTCACGGCAATTGAGCCTGGAACTCCTTTTCGTACGCTCCGGCTAGCTGCTCTTTCTGTTTTTCGTTGAGCAACTTGCCGGCCATCTGGAAGAACTTCTGCTCTTCTTCCTTGAGGTGGTGATGGACCTTGTCCGAGAGCTTTTTCGCAGTGGCCAGCCACGCCGGGCTCGACATCTCGGTCTCATCCAGCTCCTCCATCATCTCGTCCATCTCGTGGTGTTCGGAAATGGCGTGACGGCTGAGATCGACGCCGTTATCGAATTCCATCAACGGAATGTAGAAGTGGCGTTCTTCGGCGGTTTCGTGGGCTTGCAGTTCGGCTTTGAGCTGTTTGTAGGCCTCGACGCGCTCCGGCGTATCGCCGCTGGTCTCGATCAGGGCTTTGGCGTAGGTGCGCTGGCGGTCATGGCTTTCGCGAAGAGCTTCGAAAATGTTCATGGGGTGTCCTCATCAACCGCGTTCTGGAATGACGCTGTAAAAAGCTAGACCGCAGCGCGAGCGCGGCGGTTCCACCGAGTTACAGAGGGGCTTGGAGGACGCCCCCTGCACAGGATAGGCTGCGGGTTCTCACCACAAGGAAGTCATGCATGAACTTGCGTATCGAGTTGTCGCACAACCCCACCGACGAACAACGCCAAGCCATACTCTTGCCCCTGATTGCGTATAACGATGCCAAAACGGGCGGCTCAAAGTCAGAACCGTTCGCCCTCATGGTGCGCGATGACCACGACGCAATCCTTGGCGGCTTGTATGGTCGTGTGATTTTTCAGTGGATGTTCATTGAGTTGCTGTCAGTGCCCGAACAGAGCCGGGGACGGGGCATTGGCTCGGAACTGATGGCCATGGCCGAAGCGTTGGCCAGAGAGAAGAATTGCCTGGGCATGTGGCTGGACACCTTCGACTTTCAGGCGCCTGGGTTTTACCAGAAGCTGGGGTTCAGCCAGTTTGGCGAGATCGTCGATTATCCGCCGGGGCACAAGCGGCATTTTTTCCAGAAGCGCTTGAGGGATTGAATTTGACGGCCCCTTCGCGAGCAAGCTCGCTCCCACCTTGAAATGCATTGCTGTGGGAGCGAGCCTGCTCGCGAAGACGCAAGCCGCCTCAACACATCATCAAAGGCAAGTCGCCAACGCCGCCAAACGACGCTTGGCCACGAAATCGTCCTTCTGCGCGTAATAACTCAACGCCGTGCCCGACGCCTGCGTGCTGACATCGACAAACGACTCCGCCGAACGCGTATACACCGTCGAACCGCCCGTCTTGCCCGGTTGCAGATAAGCCCCGGCATCCACGCCGAACACCGCTTCGTCCTGCCACGCGAATTGCACGCACTGGGCGACGACTTTCTCAGGCTTGTCCGAGGTCAGGGTTTTGTAGGGAGTTTTAGTGCGAGCATCGTCCATCACCGAACCCGCGCAACCGGCCAGCACCGTCGCGGCCAGCGCCACCATCAGAATTCGCATTGCATTGGCTCATTCAGAAAAAAGCGGACTGTATCACCGCAGCAGCAGTAATCGTTCTGCTTTACTGCATTTATAGCGCGACACGCGCAGGCCGCTGCGGCAACCTAAGGTCATCAGCCTCACAAGGAAAACCCATGGCGCCTACCGATCAGCGACATGAACACGCTCTGAAACTGTTTCTCGATCAACGCCCCGAATTGCGCGAAACGCTTGATCATCTCAATCCGCTGTTGGCCCAAGCCAAGGGTGAAACCCAGGCGCAGTATCGCGAAGAACGCCTGCACGAAGCCTTTGAGGAGGAGGCAGAAAGCCTCGGGTTGTTTGCTTGGGAACTGACTTTGAAACTGACGGCCGATTCGCCTGAGGAATATCAGGCCCAGCGTCTTGAGGTGCACCGCGAAGTAGCGGAAATGGCCGGCATGGAGTGGCTGGAGTATTGCGACCTGTATGGAATAAAACCGTAACCGCCGCTCAAGGAAACAATTGACGATGCTGCCTTCCGCCTCGACTCACCGCGCCAGTCCCGGCCATCTGCACACGCAGAAATGGCGTGGCCGCGTGGGGCTGGCGCTGGTGGCCAGCCTGTCGGTGCTGGCCGGAATGACCGACGCCGTCGGTTTCATGGCCAGCGGCGACTTCGTCTCGTTCATGAGTGGCAACACCACGCGGCTGGCAGTAGCGATCAGTGATGGCGATCTCGGGCTGACCGTGCGTCTGGTGATTCTTGTCGCGACTTTTATTGTCGGCAATGCCCTGGGCGTGCTTGTCGCGCGCCTCGGCGGACGACGGGCGCTGCCGCTGCTGCTGTGCATCGCCACCCTGCTCTGCGCCGCGGCAGCCTGGCCGTTTGACTCGCAACTGCCGGCACTGCTGGCGGCGATCATCGCCATGGGCATGCTCAATGCGTCGGTCGAAGAGGTGAATGGTCTGCCGGTCGGGCTGACCTATGTCACCGGGGCGTTGTCGCGGTTTGGTCGTGGACTGGGCCGGTGGATGCTGGGCGAGCGGCGCAGCGGCTGGCGCGTGCAACTGGTGCCGTGGAGCGGGATGTTCATCGGCGCGATTCTTGGCGCGGTGCTGGAACACCATTTGGGGCTCAAGGCGATGTTCGTCAGTGGTGTGCTGGCGGCGATAATCGGGCTGCTCTCTCTGAAAATCCCCCGGCGCTGGCAACTCGGCTACATGCCTCGCTGAAAACACGATACCCCTGCAGGAGCTGCGGCACGCTCGGGCCGCGATCGGACGATCTTTTGATCTTGTTTTTAAAAAGCAAAATCAAAAGATCGCAGCCTCGTTTCACTCGACAGCTCCTACAGGGTTATGTACGTACGCAACTTGGGTTTCGCGGCTGCCTCGATAAAGCTTTATCATGGCCGCAGTTTTGCTGACCGAGTCCGTCATGAAGTTTGCCATCGCGCTGTGTTCCGCCGCTCATGCGCCCTCCTCGCGCCGTGCCCTGCTGTTTGCGCAGGCTGCACTGGCCGGTGGGCATGAGATTGTCCGGCTGTTTTTCTATCAGGACGGCGTCTACAACGCCTCCGATGCGGTAGTTACGCCGCAAGACGAACTGGACTTGCCCAAGCAATGGCGCGCTTTCATCAGCGAGCAGAACCTCGACGCCGTGGTGTGCATCGCTGCTGCCCTGCGCCGTGGTGTGTTGAATGACGAAGAAGCCAAGCGCTATCAGCGTGACGCCGTGTCCGTCAGCGCACCGTGGGAATTGTCCGGCCTCGGCCAGTTGCATGACGCGGTGCAAGACGCCGACCGCCTGATCTGTTTCGGAGGCGCGTGAAATGGCCAGATCCCTGTTGATCATCAGCCGCCAATCGCCATGGTCCGGCCCCGGCGCCCGCGAAGCGCTGGACATCGTACTGGCCGGCGGTGCCTTCGATCTGCCGATCGGTCTGCTGTTTCTCGATGACGGCGTGCTGCAACTGGCCGCCGGGCAAAATGCCAAGGCCCTGCAACAGAAAGACCTGAGTGCCAACCTGCAAGCGCTGCCGATGTTCGGTGTTGAAGAGCTGTTCTACTGTGCCGACAGCGCCTCCAGCCGTGGCCTGAACACGCTGTCGCTGGACGAAGCGCAACCGCTCGCCGCCGAGCAAATCACCGCCCTTATTGACCGTTACGACCAGGTGATCACCCTCTGATGTCGACTTTGCATGTGTTGTCTCATTCCCCGTTCGGCGACGATCGCCTGACCAGTTGCCTGCGCGTGATCGGCAGTGCCGACGCCTTGCTGCTCTGTGGCGACGCGGTATATGCCTTGCAACCGGGCACCGCGCCGTTCGCCGCGCTGCAAACCGGACAGGTAAAACTGTTCGTGTTGGCGGAAGATGCACAAGCCCGCGCCGTAGAGACTCCAGACTGGGCCCAAGCCATCGACTATCCGGCCTTTGTCGAACTGTCGATCCACCACGACAAGGTCAACAGCTGGCTATGAACTCCATGACCGTCGGCGCCCGCGCCATCGAACTGGATAAGGATGGCTTTCTGGTCGACCTCAGCGACTGGTCACGCGAGGTCGCCAGCGCCCTCGCCGTCGCTGAAGGCATCGAGCTGACCCCGGAACACTGGGAAGTCCTCGAACTGCTGCGCAGCTTCTATGCAGAATTCCAGCTGTCGCCGGCGACCCGGCCGCTGATCAAGTACACCGCGCTGAAACTTGGCCCCGAAAAAGGCAATAGCCTGCACCTGAACCGACTGTTCAAAGGCACCCCTGCCAAACTCGCCGCAAAACTGGCGGGCCTGCCCAAACCGACGAATTGCTTATGACTGAATATCCAGCGCTGACCCTCGAAACACCTGCCGAGCACCCGTTCGCTCAGTTCGTACGGATTCTTGGCAAGGGCAAGCGCGGAGCGCGCGATCTGACCCGCGAAGAAGCTCGCGAAGCCATGGGCATGGTGCTCGACGACAAGGTCGAAGACACCCAGCTCGGCGCGTTTCTGATGTTGCTGCGGCATAAAGAAGAAAGCGCCGAAGAAATGGCCGGTTTCACCGAGGCCCTGCGCGAGCGGTTGCAGGCGCCAGCGCTGAACGTCGACCTGGACTGGCCGACCTACGCCGGCAAGAAACGCCATTTGCCTTGGTATCTGCTGGCAGCCAAGTGCCTGGCGCAGAACGGCGTACGCATCTTCATGCATGGCGGCGGCGCACACACCGCCGGGCGGTTGTACACCGAGCAACTGCTGGGCGAGCTGAGCATCCCGTTGTGCCGTAACTGGCAGCAGGTCGGCACAGCGCTGAATAACGGCGGTCTGGCGTTCATGCCGCTGATGGATTGGGCGCCGCAGTTGCAAAAGATGATCGACCTGCGTAACACCATGGGCTTGCGTTCGCCGATCCACTCGCTGGCGCGAATTCTCAATCCGCTGCGCGCGCGTTGCGGTCTGCAAAGCATTTTCCACCCTGGCTATCAGGCCGTGCATCGCGATGCCAGCGGTTTGCTCGGCGACACGGCGATTGTGGTCAAGGGCGATGGCGGCGAAATCGAGATCAACCCGGATGCCGACAGCCATCTCTATGGCACCAGCGGCGGCGAGAGCTGGGACGAGGAATGGCCGCAATTGTCAGCCCAGCGCCACGTCAAACCGGCCTCGCTGGATGTTGAGCATTTGAAAGCGGTGTGGCGCGGCGAAGTGGTCGACAGCTACCCGCAAATGGCCTTGATCTCGACGATGGCGTTGGCGCTGCGAGGCCTTGGCCAAAGCCGCGACCAAGCGTTCGACACCGCCGAGCAGTATTGGGCCGCACGAGACAAATCGATTTAACCGATCATTCACGCCCGATCTTTGCGCTTTTTGTTCGAACTCATGCGAATAGACTCGACTCCAACGCTTATTGGTTTCAGGAGTCTTGAACATGGGTTTATTAGTCGATGGCCACTGGCAGGACAAGTGGTACGAGAGCAGCAAGGACGGCGCGTTCCAGCGCGAACAGGCGCAACGACGCAACTGGGTCACCGCCGACGGCCAGCCTGGCCCGAGCGGTGAAGGCGGTTTTGCCGCCGAAGCCGGGCGCTATCACCTCTACGTTTCGCTCGCCTGTCCATGGGCGCATCGCACGCTGATCCTGCGCAAACTCAAAGGTCTGGAACGTCTGATCGACGTTTCGGTGGTCAGTTGGTTGATGCTGGAAAACGGCTGGACCTTCGACACGACGCTCGGCTCCACCGGCGACAAGCTCGACCACTTCGATTTCATGCACCAGCGCTACACCGCCGACACGCCCGACTACACCGGTCGCGTCACCGTACCGGTGCTGTGGGACAAAAAGCTAAAGCGCATTGTCAGCAACGAATCGGCGGAGATCATCCGCATGTTCAACAGCGCGTTCGATGATCTGACTGGCAATGATCTGGACTTCTACCCGGCTGCGCTGCGTGGCGAGATCGATGCTCTGAATGAACGGATTTACCCGGCGGTGAACAATGGCGTGTATCGCGCCGGGTTCGCGACGTCGCAACAGGCTTATGAAGAAGCGTTCGACGAGGTGTTTGCCGAACTCGATCACTTGGAGCGGGGGCTGGGTGCCAACCGTTATCTGAGTGGTGAATACCTGACTGAAGCGGATATTCGCCTGTTCACCACGATGATTCGCTTCGACGCCGTGTATCACGGGCACTTCAAGTGCAACCTGCGGCGGATTGCCGATTACCCGAATCTGTCGAACTGGTTGCGTGAGTTGTATCAGTGGCCGGGGATTGCCGAGACGGTGGATTTCCAGCACATCAAAAATCACTACTATGGCAGCCACAAGACCATCAATCCGACGGGGGTTGTGCCGAAGGGGCCGGAGCAGGATTTCACTGTGGCGCATGATCGGACGCGGTTGGCTGGGAAAGGGATTTGGCGCCGGGGCTGAGTTACTCAGCGTTTTTGAAGGCCTCTTCGCGAGCAGGCTCGCTCCCACAGGGGATTTGTGAATGACACAGATCCAATGTGGGAGCGAGCCTGCTCGCGAATGGGGCAACTCGGTTCTCAGACCTGCGCCTGAGCCCCTTCGAACCACGCCAGCTTCTCGCGCAGTTGCACCACTTCGCCAACGATCACCAGTGTCGGCGCATGCACTTCATGCTCCGCCACCATCTTCGGCAAATCGGCCAGCGTGCCGGTGAAGACCCGCTGGTTGACCGTGGTGCCCTGCTGAATCAACGCCGCCGGGGTATCCGCCGCACGACCATGCTTGATCAACTGCTCGCAGATCACCGGCAATCCGACCAGGCCCATGTAGAACACCAGCGTCTGCGCCGGAGAGACGAGGTCGGCCCATGGCAGATCGGTGGAACCGTCCTTCAAGTGCCCGGTGACAAAGCGCACTGACTGCGCGTAATCACGATGAGTCAGCGGAATCCCGGCATACGCCGCACAACCGCTCGCCGCCGTGATGCCTGGCACCACCTGGAAGGGAATGCCGTGGGCAGCCAGCTCTTCGATCTCTTCGCCGCCACGGCCGAAGATAAACGGATCACCGCCCTTCAAGCGCACCACACGCTTGCCGGCCTTGGCCAGATCGACCAGTTGCTGGTTGATCTGATCCTGCGGCACCGCATGCTCAGCGCGACGCTTGCCGACGTAAACCCGCTCGGCATCGCGACGGCACAGATCAAGAATGGCCGGCGCGACCAAACGGTCGTACAGCACCACATCGGCCTGCTGCATCAGACGCAGCGCACGGAAGGTCAGCAGATCCGGGTCACCCGGCCCTGCTCCCACCAGATACACCTCACCCGTGGTGATGTCGGCTTCGCCATCAATCTTCGCCTGCAACAGGCGCTCAGCTTCGGCGCCCTGCCCGGCCAGTTGCCGATCGGCAATCGGCCCTTGAAACACGTCTTCCCAAAAACCGCGACGCTGCTGCACATCCGGAAACAGGCTTTTCACCTGATTACGGAAACGCGCGGCGAGACCGGCCAGTTGGCCGTAGGTCGAGGGAATCCAGGTTTCGATCTTGGCGCGAATCAATCGCGCCAGCACCGGCGCATCGCCGCCGCTGGAGATCGCGACGATCAGTGGCGAGCGATCGACGATCGCCGGGAAGATCACGCTGCACAGGGCAGGTGCGTCGACCACGTTGACCGGCACACAACGCCGATGGGCGTCGGTGGAAACTTGTGCGTTAAGCGTTTCGTCGTCGGTGGCGGCGATGATCAGCACGCAACCGTCCATATCCGCCTCAACGTAACCGCGCAACAGGCACTCGCCATCACTGGCGACAACCAACTCACGCAGTTGCGTTTCGATTTCAGGTGCGACCACCCGCAGCAGCGCACCGGCATCGGCCAGCAGGCGGGATTTGCGCAAGGCAATTTCCCCCCCACCGACGACCAACACACGACTGCCGCGCAGGTTGTGAAACAGCGGCAGATATTTCATTTAGCCGATAACCTCAAGGCCACCCATGTACGGCTTCAGCACGTCCGGCACACGGATCGAACCGTCGGCCTGCTGGTAGTTTTCCAGCACCGCAACCAAGGTACGACCGACCGCCAGGCCGGAACCGTTCAAGGTGTGTACCAGCTCAGGCTTGCCGGTTTCCGGGTTACGGAAGCGCGCCTGCATACGGCGGGCCTGGAAGTCGCCGCAGTTGGAGCACGACGAGATTTCACGGTATTTGTCCTGGCTCGGGATCCACACTTCGAGGTCGTAAGTCTTGACCGCGCCGAAGCCCATGTCACCGGTACACAGCGCCAGGGTGCGGTAAGGCAGGCCAAGCAGTTGCAGAACTTTTTCGGCGTTGGCGGTCAGGCCTTCCAGCGCTTCCATCGAGGTCGACGGCTCAACGATCTGGACCATTTCAACCTTGTCGAACTGGTGCTGACGGATCATGCCGCGAGTGTCACGACCCGACGCGCCGGCTTCACTGCGAAAGCACGGCGTGTGAGCAACGAACTTGATCGGCAGCAGTTTCGAATCGACGATTTCGCCAGCGACGATGTTGGTCAGCGACACTTCGGCGGTCGGGATCAGGTACAGATCGGCTTCGCCTTCGCGAGCGATCTTGAACAGGTCTTCTTCGAACTTGGGCAGTTGACCGGTGCCTTGCAGCGCCGGGGCCTGAACCAGATAAGGCGTGTACGCCTCTTCGTAGCCGTGTTCGTTGACGTGCAGGTTGATCATGAACTGCGCCAGTGCGCGGTGCAGACGGGCGATCGGGCCACGCAACAGGGCGAAACGCGCGCCGGACAGTTTGGCGGCGGTTTCAAAGTCCAGCCAGCCGAACTTCTCGCCCAGCGCCACGTGGTCTTTCACTTCGAAGTCGAACGCGGTCGGCGTGCCCCAGCGGCGCACTTCAACGTTGTCGTCTTCGTCCTTGCCGACCGGAACGGATTCGTGTGGCAGGTTCGGGATACCGAGCAGGATCGAGTCCAGTTCAGTCTGGATTGCGTCCAGCTCGACTTTACCGGCGCTCAACTCGCCCGCCATGCGCTCGACGTCCGCCATCAGCGGCGCGATGTCTTCGCCGCGCTGCTTGGCCTGACCGATGGATTTGGAACGCGCGTTACGCTCAGCCTGCAGTGCTTCGGTGCGGGTCTGGACGGTCTTGCGCTGTTCTTCCAGCGCTTCGATGCGCGCGGTATCCAGGGCAAAGCCACGGGAAGCCAGGCGGTCCGCTACGTCCTGAAGGTTGCTACGTAACAGTTTAGAATCGAGCATGTCGGTTTCTCGTTATCAAAGTTTGGTCAAGGACAGGCCGGCCCACGTCGCGAGCAGCCCGCCGAATACGCTGAGTGCCGCATAGCCGAGGGCCAGCAACACTTGCCCGCTTTCCAGCAGGCGCACCGTATCCAGTGAAAAGGATGAAAAAGTCGTCAGCCCCCCGAGGAAGCCGACCATCAACCCGGCACGCACCTCGATCGGCACTTCCGGGCGTATCAAAAACAGGCCGTACAACACGCCAATCAGCAGACAGCCCACGATATTAACGGCCAGCGTCGCGGTATAGAAGTGCCGCGGCCAATTGGCGTTGACCCAATTGCCGGTAGCGAAGCGCAACAAGGTGCCGGCAACCCCGCCGGCGGAGACCGCAATGATCAATGGAAGCACTATTTTCTCCGTTGCCGAGGGCTTAAACGATCAAGTTGAGCGAGGTGGTTGAGCTTCTCGCCGATCTTCAATTCCAGGCCTCGCGGTACTGGCTGGTAGAACGAGATCGGGTCGAGCTCTTCCGGGAAATAGTCTTCGCCGGCGGCGTAGGCGTCCGGCTCGTCGTGGGCGTAGCGGTACTCGTCGCCGTAACCCAATTGTTTCATCAGTTTGGTCGGCGCGTTGCGCAGGTGCAGCGGCACCTCCAGCGAGCCGTTTTCCGCGGCGGCGCGCAAAGCGCTCTTGAAGCCCATGTACACCGCGTTGCTTTTCGGCGCGCAGGCCAGATAGGTGATGGCCTGCGCCACGGCCAACTCGCCTTCCGGGCTGCCGAGGCGCTCCTGCACTTCCCACGCCGCCAGGCACAGGCTCAGCGCGCGCGGGTCGGCGTTGCCGATGTCTTCGCTGGCCATGCGCACCACGCGCCGGGCCAGGTACAGCGGATCGCAACCGCCGTCGATCATCCGTGCGAACCAGTACAACGCGCCATCGGGGTTGGAGCCGCGTACCGATTTGTGCAGCGCGGAGATCTGGTCGTAGAACGCTTCACCGCCCTTGTCGAAACGCCGGCGCGTGTCGCCGAGCAGACTTTGCAGCAGCTCGGTGCCGATCTCGCTGTCGTCTTCGGCCAGATCGGAGGCGTTTTCCAACAGATTGAGCAGGCGCCGGCCATCGCCATCGGCGGCGGACAGCAGCATCTGGAAGCCTTCGTCGTTCAGCGTCAGGTTGCGCTTGCCCAGACCGCGCTCTTCGGTGAGCGCGCGGTGCACCAATTTGCGCAGCGCTGCTTCGTCGAGACTTTTCAGCACGTAGACGCGCGCCCGCGACAACAGCGCGTTGTTCAGTTCGAACGAAGGGTTTTCGGTAGTGGCGCCGATGAAGATCAGCGTGCCGTCTTCGACATACGGCAGGAACGCGTCCTGCTGGGATTTGTTGAAACGGTGCACTTCATCGACGAACAAAATGGTGCGCTTGCCGTACTGGCCGGCCTGCTGCTTGGCGATTTCAACGGCCTGACGGATCTCTTTGACCCCGGCGAGGACCGCCGAGACCGTTTCGAAGTGTGCATCCGAGACTTCCGCAAGCAACCGCGCCAACGTGGTCTTGCCAACGCCCGGCGGGCCCCAGAAGATCATCGAATGCAGGGCACCCTGCTCCAGCGCCTCACGCAGAGGCTTGCCGCGAGCGAGCACGTGCTCCTGACCGACGTACTCATCCAGATTGGTCGCACGCAAACGCGCGGCCAGTGGCTGGGCAATCGGTGCACTGCGAAACAGATCCATCACGTAGCGTTGAAACCTCTATTTGAATCCGGTCGATCAGATGGCCGTTGTGGGAGCGGGCTTGCTCGCGAAAGCAATTTGTCATTCAACATTGAAGGTGACTGATATACCGCTTTCGCGAGCAGGCTCGCTCCCACAAGGGGTTTTGGAGCTTATTCCTGGATCACGTCGGCACCTTTGGGGATGTCGAACTTGAACTTCGACGCCGGCACGGCTTCGTTGGCCTTCACCCCGGTGAACAGGATGTTGGTGCGCTGGCCGACGCTGTCGATCAGTTGCATGTCATTAAGCAGACCGTTGCGGAACGACAGGCGCAGGTTGTCGAACAGGGTGTCCTTGGTTTTCGGCTTGAGGGTGAAGTCGATCACGCCGCCCGCCTCTTTCGCGCTGATGTCGAAGCTCTGGCTGATCTTCGACACGTCACCGGACAGCAGCAGCGCCGGGGTCTGGGTCAGACGCTCGTCGAGCTTCTTGATGGTCGCCTGTTCCAGATCCGGATCCCACAGGGTGACCTTTTTGCCATCGGAAACCATGGTCTGTTCGGCCGGCGCATTGGTGTGCCAGTAAAACAGGCCCGGACGCTGCAGGGTCATGTCGCCGGTGGTTTCCTGCAACTGAGTGCCGCTGCCGTCGAGGGTCAGCTGCGAGAAGTTTGCACTCAGGGTCTTGGATGTTTCCAGCAATTGGGTCAGACGAGCCACGTCCTTGTCATCGGCGTGGGCCGTGAATGTGGTCAGAGCCAGTACTGGCAGCAGCATGCGGATAAGACGCATGGGAGTCCTCTTGAATACTCGTGGGAGAGCGGCGGGACATCATTGTCCCGCCTGTTGCTTTTGGGCTCAGTCGCGTACCGGGCCAGGGGCCAGAACTTCACGCGAACCGTTGGTGTTCATTGATGTGACGACGCCGGCCATTTCCATGGCTTCGATCATCCGGGCGGCACGGTTGTAGCCGATTTTCAGCTTGCGCTGCACCGCGGAGATCGAGGCACGACGGCTTTCCAACACGAACTGTACGGCTTCGTCATACAGCGCATCGGCTTCCGGATCATCACCGTCACCGCCACCGCTGCTGCCTTCAAAACCACTGCCCGCCTCTTCGACACCGTTGAGGATGTCGTCGTTGTATTCCGGTGCGCCGCGCAGTTTCCACGCTTCGACCACACGGTGGACTTCATCGTCGGAAACGAACGCGCCGTGAACCCGGATCGGCAGGCTGGTGCCCGGCGGCATGTAGAGCATGTCACCGTGGCCGAGCAATTGTTCGGCGCCGCCCTGGTCGATGATGGTTCGCGAGTCGATCTTGCTCGACACCTGGAACGCCATACGGGTCGGAATGTTGGCCTTGATCAGACCAGTGATCACGTCCACCGACGGCCGCTGGGTCGCCAGGATCAAGTGAATACCGGCCGCACGCGCTTTCTGGGCGATACGGGCGATCAGTTCTTCAACCTTCTTGCCGACGATCATCATCATGTCGGCGAATTCGTCGACGACCACAACGATGGTTGGCAGCTTCTGCAACAGCGGCGCTTCGTCGTGAATGCTTTCGCGCTTGTACAGCGGATCGCTCAACGGCTCGCCGGCGTCCTGGGCTTCCTTGACCTTGGCGTTGAAGCCGGACAGGTTACGCACGCCCATCTTCGCCATCAGCTTGTAGCGACGCTCCATCTCGGCGACGCTCCAGCGCAGGGCATTGGCGGCATCCTTCATGTCGGTCACCACCGGGCACAGCAGGTGCGGAATGCCTTCGTAGATCGACAGTTCCAACATCTTCGGGTCGATCATGATCAGTTTGGCGTCTTCCGGGCCAGACTTGAACAGGATCGACAGGATCATGGCGTTCACACCCACCGACTTACCGGAACCGGTCGTACCGGCCACCAGCAAGTGCGGCATCTTCGCCAGGTCGGTGATCACCGGTTTGCCGCCGATGTCGTGGCCCAGGGCCAACGTGACCGGCGATTTGAAGTTGTCGTACTCAGGCGTCGACAGCACTTCGGAGAAGCGCACGATCTGCCGGTCTTCGTTCGGAATCTCGATACCGACCGTGGTCTTGCCCGGAATCACCTCGACCACCCGCACACTGGTCACGGCCAGGGAGCGCGCGAGATCTTTCGCGAGGTTGGCGATACGGCTGACTTTTACCCCGGCGGCAGGCTGGATTTCGTAACGGGTAATCACCGGGCCTGGGTGGATCGAATCCACCGTAACTTCGACGCCGAATTCCTTGAGCTTGATCTCCAGCAAGTGGCCGACCGCTGCCAGGGATTCCGGCGAGTAATTGAGTTGTTTCTTTTCCGCAGGATCGAGAATCGAGATCGGCGGCAAGGTGCCTTCCACCGCACTGTCGACGAACAGCGGCGCCTGCTTCTCTTTCTGCACACGCTTGCTCGGCTCGGGCGCCTTGGCCGGTGCCGGGGCGATGACCGGTGGCACTTGTTTCTCGCGGTCGGACATGTGCTTGCTCAGCGCCTGCTCACGTTCGATCAGGCGCTCCTTGACCTTGGCCTGCTCACGCTTGTCAGTGACGGTCGGGGCGACCACGTCGTGGACGCGATCATCGACTTCCCGCAGTTGCGCGACCAGTTGCTTGCGCTCGGTACGCGCCGACCACCAGCGATTGAGCGCGCCCTGGAACAGTTCGAACAGGTCGAGGGTGATCTTGCCGGTGATGTCCATCACCTTGAACCACGACAGGTCGGTGAACACCGTCAGGCCAAACAGGAACAGGGCAATGAACAGCAGCGTGCTGCCTTGAATGTTGAGCGCATTCTTGGCCAGATCGCCAAGGCTTTCACCCAGCGCACCACCGGCGCCAGCGGGCAGACCGGTGGCGGCGTGGAAATGGATATGTGCCAGCGCGGCACCCGACAGCACCAGAAACACCAGACCGATCAGGCGCCAGGAAAACAGCCAGCCGCTCCACTGCCACGGTTCGTGGCGCTGGCGGAAGATCTGATACGCCTTGACCGCCAGCAGCAACGGGAAGATATAAGCAAAGTAACCGAGCACCATGAACAGAATATCGGCGCTGTAGGAGCCCGCCGGGCCGCCGAAATTCTGTACGTCGTCGATCTTGCTGTTGTGGCTCCAGCCCGGATCGTCCTTGCCGTAGGTGAGCAAAGCCATCATCAGGAACAGGCACAAGGCGCCAATGGCGATCAATGCACCTTCCTTGAGCCGGTAGTGCAATTGCTGACGCCAGAGCGGAACGACTGTTTTTGGTGCTTCGGTGGATTTCTTCAAAACGCTACTTTTCCTGCGCCCGAGGCGCGTCCATCTATTGAATGACGATAAAAAACTGCCCAATCCAGGCAGGTAAAAAAATTGACGGGCACAACTGAGACTACTTTTAACACTGTGCTGCCGATTTTATAAATACCGCTATAAACACGACGCCCAGCGAATATTCTGTAACAGCCCGGCATTGTACGGGTTTGTACGTCTGATGCCATGCTTCAAAGCCCAGCATTGAGCATAGCCAAGCGCACACAACCTGCGAAGCAATTTGAGCATGCATTACCTTTTGTGACAAAGGCTTATGAGCTGTATTTGATGAACGTAGCGAAGCTGTTGATGACCGGTTGCAGGCCAGCCCGCAGCGCTCGCTTACGACCGCGTCGAGCTCGCCAAGTTGCAACACGACCTGCGTCGCGCAGATCGGCACGACATTCGTGTCATTTAACGGCACACTTTAGCGCGGGCTGCACCGCCCGCATCGCCCTCCCCTTCTGCAAGCCTGGATGCCATGCTGACTTGGTTACAACGCAACTCCCTGACTTTTCCGCCACTGGAAAAGGCCATGCGCGACCCCAACGGATTGCTCGCCGCGGGTGGCGACCTGTCCGCTGATCGTCTGATTCAGGCTTATCGCCATGGCTGCTTTCCGTGGTTTTCCGAAGGCCAGCCGATTCTCTGGTGGTCGCCTGACCCTCGCACCGTGCTGTTTCCCGACGAACTGCATGTCTCGCGCAGCTTGGGAAAATTGCTGCGCCAGCAGCGCTACCAAGTGACCTTCGACCAGAACTTCGATGCAGTAATCCGCGCCTGCGCCGCGCCACGGGACTACGCCGATGGCACCTGGATCACAGAAGCCATGCAGGATGCCTACGTTGAGCTGCATCGACGCGGCTTCGCCCATTCGGTGGAGGTCTGGGATCAGGGTGAACTGGTTGGTGGCCTGTACGGCCTGGCGATGGGACAGTTATTTTTCGGTGAGTCGATGTTCAGCCGCGCCGACAATGCCTCCAAGTTCGGCTTTGCGACATTGGTAAAACATCTGAAATCCTCGGGCTTCGTGCTGATCGATTGCCAGATGCCGACCGATCACCTGCACAGTCTCGGCGCCCGGGCGATTCCGCGCCTCGAATTCGCCGAGTATCTGGCCCGGCATCTGGATCAACCCAATCTTGCCACCTGGGTTTGCTGAGCGACTTTTGCGCGCGTGGCTTACACTTAATTCACCAGCTTATCCCGAGGGTTGATCATGACCGAGTTGGCGCGTTTGAAGTTCTATGCCACTCAGCCCCACTCTTGCAGTTATCTGCCCGAGGAGCAGGCCACGACCCTGTTTCTCGACCCGAGCCAGCCCATGGATGTGCATGTTTACGCAGACCTGTCGGAAATGGGCTTTCGTCGCAGCGGCGACCATTTGTATCGGCCCCATTGCCAGAACTGCAATGCGTGTGTGCCTGCGCGCATTCCGGTAGCGCAATTCATTCCCAATCGTCAGCAGAAGCGGATTTTCAAACGCAATACCGATTTGCAGGTACGCCCCGCCAAGCCCCAGTTCAGCGAAGAGTATTTCGACCTGTACCAGCGCTACATCGAACAGCGCCACGCCGACGGCGACATGTATCCGCCGAGCCGTGATCAATTCTCGACTTTTCTGGTGCGTGACCTGCCCTTCTCGCGCTTTTACGAGTTCCGACTCGACGGACGGTTGCTCGCCGTGGCGGTAACCGATTTGCTGCCGAACGGGCTGTCAGCCGTGTACACCTTCTACGAACCGGCCGAAGAACGCCGCAGCCTTGGCCGATTTGCCATCCTCTGGCAAATAGCCGAGGCCCAACGTCTCGGGCTTGAGGCGGTATACCTCGGCTACTGGATCAAGAACTGCAAAAAGATGAACTACAAGACGCAATATCGCCCCATTGAATTGCTGATTAATCAGCGCTGGGTCATCCTCAACTAAACCCAAGCCGTAAACCCCTTGGCGTAAACCCCATTTTTCGGGCACAATGCACGCCGCTTTTGCCTGGCGCAGTTGCACCGGGCCATTCATTGGATACCGAGGGCTTTACTGCATGTCGAAAGAAGACAGCTTCGAAATGGAAGGCACTGTCGTCGACACCCTGCCCAACACCATGTTTCGTGTGGAGTTGGAAAATGGGCACGTCGTAACCGCGCATATTTCCGGCAAGATGCGCAAGAACTACATTCGTATTCTTACCGGTGACAAAGTGCGCGTCGAGCTGACGCCCTATGACTTGAGCAAAGGGCGCATCACTTACCGCGCTCGTTAATCAAGTCAATACAAGACGCCCGGCTTTGCCGGGCGTTTTTGTTTGTCTGGGATTTGTTTTTTTGGGTTGCGGGTGTATATCCGTTGCTGCGGGTGTTGCTGATTAGGGTTCCGCCCTGACGGCGGGTCACCTTTTCCAAACGCCGAAAAGGTAACCCAAAAGGCTTTACCCTGACGTACGGCACTTCGCTTAGGCTCAGTGTTCCCTCGCTACGGTGTCCATCCGGGGGGCATCGCCTACGGTTTGCTTCGCTGCACCTCCTCTCGATGTGTGCGGCTGCGCCGCACGGCGCTGCGCGCCTACTCCCCGGATGAACACCTCCGCTCGGCCTGCCGATGGGCCTGGAGATCAAAAGCAACGTCAAAAGCCTTCGCGACGCGAAGCAAGATCAAAAGATCGTCCGATCGCGGCCCGAGCCTTCGGCAGCGCCTACAGGTAAGTTGATTACATCTGCCTGAGATTGGTCGGCTGTCCGGCCGCCTTCGCGAGCAGGCTCGCTCCCACAGTGGGGTTGAGTACAACCGCCAGAGCCTGGTCGGCTGTCAGGCCGCCATCGCTGGCAAGCCAGCTCCCACAGGGGTTGAGTACATCTGTCTGAGCTTGGTCGGCTGTCAGGCCGCTATCGCTGGCAAGCCAGCTCCCACAAGAAAATGACTACACCCCGCACGCGGCGCATGCCGCCCCACTCAACACAATGAGCGCAAGCTCGAGTACCGCTCTTGATCTTAAAACGCCCGTCGGCAGGCTGAGTGGAGGGATTGATCCGGGGGTGGGAGCGCAGCGACCGTTTGGCGAAGCCAAACACATCGAGAGGAGGTGCAGCGAAGCAAACCGGAGGCGATGCGCCCGGATCAATCCCGCAGCGAAGGAACCCGAGCCTAAGCGAGGGCCGTACGTCAGGGTAAAGCCTTTTTGGTTACTTTTTCGGCGTCTGGAAAAAGTGACCCGCCGTCAGGGCGGAACCCTAAGAAGCCGTTACCGCAGCAACGGATATACACCCAACCCCCAAAAACCCCAGACAACAAAAAGGCGCCCGAAGGCGCCTTTCGCTTACACCAAGCCGTCAGGCCATCTCAGCGGTAGTCTCGAAGTCAAACGTCAACTCACCATCCTTGATGTCGATGTGCACCACACCGCCATGCTCGGCCAGTTCGCCAAACAGAATCTCCTCCGCCAGCGGACGCTTGATCTTGTCCTGGATCAGACGCGCCATTGGGCGAGCGCCCATTGCCGAGTCATAACCACCGGCCGCCAGCCAACTACGCGCCGCATCAGTAACCTCAAGCAGAACACGCTTGTCTTCCAGCTGCGCCTGAAGCTCGGTGAGGAACTTGTCCACCACACTTTTGATGACCTCATGACTGAGGCGACCAAACTGGATAATGGTGTCCAGACGGTTGCGGAATTCCGGCGTGAAGCTCTTCTTGATCACTTCCATCGCATCAGACGAGTGGTCCTGATGGGTGAAACCGATCGAAGCACGAGCGGCCGTTTCGGCGCCTGCGTTGGTGGTCATGATCACGATCACGTTGCGGAAGTCCGCCTTGCGCCCGTTGTTGTCGGTGAGCGTGCCGTGGTCCATCACCTGCAGCAGCAGGTTGAAGACTTCCGGATGCGCCTTCTCGATTTCATCGAGCAGCAATACGCAGTGCGGCTGCTTGGTGATCGCTTCGGTCAACAGACCGCCCTGATCGAAGCCGACATAGCCCGGAGGCGCACCGATCAGACGCGATACGGTGTGACGCTCCATGTACTCGGACATGTCGAAGCGCACCAGCTCGATCCCCAACGCCTTGGCCAATTGCCGCGCAGCCTCGGTTTTACCCACACCGGTAGGCCCTGCGAACAGGAACGAACCGACCGGCTTGTCAGGCGACTTGAGACCGGCACGGGACAGCTTGATCGCAGTCGACAGCGAATCAATCGCCGCGTCCTGACCAAACACCGTCAGCTTCAGATCACGCTCCAGGTTACGCAGCAGCTCCTTGTCGGAACTGGTGACGTGCTTAGGTGGAATCCGCGCGATCTTCGCCACGATGTCTTCGACCTGCGCCACTTCGATACGCTTGACGCGTTTCTCGACTGGCTGCAGACGCTGATAGGCGCCCGCCTCGTCAATGACATCAATGGCCTTGTCGGGCATATGCCGGTCATTGATGTAACGCGACGCCAGCTCAGCGGCAGCGCGCAACGACTCATCGCTGTACTCGATGCTGTGGTGCGCCTCGAAACGCCCCTTGAGCCCGCGCAAGATGCCGATGGTGTCTTCCACCGACGGCTCGACGACGTCGACTTTCTGGAAGCGCCGCGCCAAGGCACGGTCCTTCTCGAAGATACCGCGGAATTCCTGGAACGTGGTCGAGCCGATGCAGCGAATGTCGCCAGACGACAGCAGCGGCTTGAGCAGGTTCGAAGCATCCATAACGCCACCGGAAGCAGCACCCGCACCAATGATGGTGTGAATCTCGTCGATGAACAGGATCGCTTGCGGACGTTTTTTCAGTTCATTGAGCAGCGCCTTGAAGCGCTTCTCGAAATCACCGCGGTACTTGGTGCCTGCGAGCAGAGCACCGAGATCGAGCGAGTAGACAACGCTGTTGGCCAGCAGATCCGGCACCTGGTTGTCGACAATGCGCTTGGCCAGACCTTCGGCAATCGCGGTTTTACCCACGCCCGCCTCGCCCACCAGCAGCGGGTTGTTTTTGCGCCGACGCGCGAGAATCTGCGCCACGCGCTCGACTTCCGATTCACGGCCGACCAGCGGATCAATGCGACCCTGGCGCGCAAGTTCGTTGAGGTTGCTGGCATAAGCATCCAGAGGATTGCCTGAAGAAGAAGACTCACCGCCCTCGTCGTCCTGCATATCTTGTTCACCTTCAGAGTGATCGCCATGCCCCGGCACTTTGGAAATGCCGTGGGCGATGTAGTTGACGACATCGATGCGCGCAACGCTCTGCTGTTTCAGCAGAAACACTGCCTGACTCTCCTGCTCACTGAAGATGGCGACCAGCACGTTGGCGCCAGTCACTTCGCGTTTGCCCGAGCTCTGTACGTGGAAAACAGCACGTTGCAGCACACGCTGAAAGCCCAGGGTTGGCTGGGTTTCGCGATCTTCGTCATGGACGGGGATCAATGGCGTGGTGGAGTCGATGAACTCCTGCAGGTCATGCTTGAGTTTGTCGAGGTTTGCGCCGCAGGCACGCAAAACGGTGGCGGCAGCCTCATTATCCAATAGGGCCAGCAGCAGGTGTTCGACGGTCATGAATTCATGACGTTTCGAACGAGCCTCCTTGAAGGCTAGATTGAGGGTGACTTCGAGCTCGCGGTTTAACATAGCTTCACCTCATACCCAAGTGGTCGGCGATTAACCGTCCTTCTCGATTTCACAGAGTAGCGGATGCTGGCTTTCCCTGGCGTACTGGTTGACCTGCATGGCCTTTGTCTCGGCGATGTCGCGGGTAAACACTCCACATACTGCCCGCCCTTCTGTGTGGACGGCCAGCATGACCTTGGTCGCCAGCTCGCGATTCAGGTTAAAAAACACCTCGAGCACTTCGACGACGAAATCCATCGGTGTGTAGTCATCGTTGAACAAAACCACCTTGTACATCGGCGGCGCCTGTAACGCAGGCTTTGCTTCCTGAACAGCAACGCCTGCCGAATCGTCATCGTGCTCCTCTGGAAGATCCTTTTGGAGAAGCGGGCGATCCTGATTGAATGTTAGTCGAATCTGGCTGATTGCATGCATGGAAAGAAAGGTTCGTCAGTTGTGCAAATACAGTGGTGGGGGCGGCCGCACACGTTTTCAACTCCGACTGCCCGGTCACCTTGACTATCGGGAAAACGGTGTTACAACCAATAGAGCCCACAGTGGGTAAAAAAGATCCGCGGAGTCAATCCTTTTAACGGATTAGATTGCGGATGACTTGGATGATACTCCAGCGATGGAGTCTGTTGCAGAGGGATTTGAGCATGGCTGTCGGCAAGGTGAAATGGTTCAACAATGCCAAGGGGTACGGTTTTATTGTCGAGGACGGCAAGGATGAGGATCTGTTTGCCCATTACTCGGCCATCAAAATGGATGGTTATAAAACCCTGAAGGCCGGACAAGCCGTCAAATTCGAAATTATCCAGGGTCCAAAAGGCCTGCATGCCATCAACATCAGCGCCGCTGCGACTGCAGAAACGTTTACACCTGCTGTCGCCCCGCAAACTGTCACGGCCTGACTGACACCATAAATTCAGCCATAAAAAACCGCCTGACTCAATTCAACGAGTCAGGCGGTTTTTGTGTGCCTGCATTTTACATGTGCGAAATCAGCGCGTCCCCGAAGCCCGACGACGAAACCAGCTTGGCGCCGTCCATCAATCGTTCGAAGTCATAGGTCACGGTTTTGGCACTGATGGCGCCGTTGGTGCCCTTGATGATCAAATCCGCCGCTTCGACCCAGCCCATGTGCCGCAGCATCATTTCCGCCGAGAGAATCAGCGACCCCGGATTGACCTGGTCCTTGCCGGCGTATTTCGGCGCGGTACCGTGGGTGGCTTCGAACATCGCCACGGTGTCGGACAGGTTGGCGCCCGGCGCAATACCGATACCGCCCACTTCGGCCGCCAGGGCGTCGGAGAGGTAGTCGCCGTTGAGGTTGAGGGTCGCGATCACATCGTATTCGGCCGGGCGCAGCAGGATCTGCTGGAGCATGGCGTCGGCGATGGCATCTTTGACCACAACGTTCTTGCCGGTTTTCGGATTTTTGAACTGCATCCACGGGCCGCCATCGAGCAAAGTTGCGCCGAATTCTTCGGCGGCCACTTCGTAGGCCCACTCTTTGAAGGCACCTTCGGTGAACTTCATGATATTGCCTTTGTGCACGATGGTCAGCGAATCGCGGTCGTTATCGACCACATATTGCAGAGCCTTGCGTGCCAGGCGCTTGGTGCCTTCCAGCGAAACCGGCTTGACGCCGATGCCGCAGTTTTCGTCGAAACGGATCTTGGTGACGCCCATTTCTTCTTTAAGGAATTTGATGACCTTGGTAGCTTCCGGCGAACCGGCCTTCCATTCGATACCGGCGTAGATGTCCTCGGAGTTCTCGCGAAAGATGGTCATGTCGACATCGCCAGGCTTTTTCACCGGGCTTGGCACACCTTCGAACCAACGCACCGGACGCAGACAGACGTACAGGTCGAGTTGCTGACGCAGGGCCACGTTCAGCGAGCGGATGCCGCCACCGACCGGGGTCGTCAGCGGGCCTTTGATGGAAACCACGTAATCCTTCACTGCATCCAGGGTTTCCTGAGGCAGCCAGGTGTCCTGGTCATAAACCTGAGTGGCTTTTTCCCCGGCGTAGACTTCCATCCAGGAAATCTTGCGTTTACCGCCGTATGCCTTTTGAACTGCAGCATCGACAACCTTGATCATCACCGGGCTGATGTCGACACCAATGCCGTCACCTTCGATGAAGGGGATGATCGGGTTATCAGGAACATTGAGAGAATGGTCTGCATTGACGGTGATTTTGTCGCCGACGGCTGGAACCTGAATCTTCTTGTAACCCATGCTGAACTCCATTGTTTGGATTGAACATCTGGCTTGGTTCGAGCGTAACCCAGTTAAATCAACACGCAAACCCTCTGTTCGTGGCGCGCCTACATCTCGTTTCGTACAAGCCTGAAAGCAAAGGGAAAAGCGCCAAACTCAAGCATTGGCGATGACTCTACGCCCCACCCCGCCCTGCGACCTTTAGACCAATGGACGAGAATCGTTGCATATGAACCATCGGCAGATTGCCAGCTACCTATGTATAATGCCGCCCGCTGACCACAGGGTCACGACGGCTGGCCTCTCTAGCACGAGACTTTCCGCCTGATTGGTCGGGTTGTTACCGCAGTCCGACTGCTTGACGCTCAACGATGCACCCAACATCACCGCGAAGATTCTCGACATTCGGTTCATGGATGACTTTGAACGAACGCGCTTACCCGGCGCCCCTCGAGTTTCTGCGCACGCTTTAGCAAAGAAGAGAGAGTTAATCCGAATATGCCCACCCGCTCGAAGATCATCTATACCTTCACCGACGAAGCTCCAGCCCTCGCCACCTATTCCCTGCTGCCGATCATCGAGGCTTACACCGCCTCGGCCGATATCGCCGTGGAAACCCGCGATATCTCTCTTGCAGCGCGTATTCTGGCCAGCTTCCCCGAGCAACTGGGCGACAAAGCCGTAGCCGACCACCTCGCCGAACTGGGCGACCTGGCCGTTACGCCTGAAGCCAACATCATCAAGCTGCCGAACATCAGCGCTTCGGTGCCACAGCTGCAAGCCGCGATCAAAGAGCTGCAGGCTCAGGGTTACAACCTGCCGGACTACCCGGAAACCGTCACCAGCGACGCCGACAAAGACGCCAAGGCACGTTACGACAAGGTCAAGGGCAGCGCCGTGAACCCGGTTCTGCGCGAAGGCAACTCCGACCGTCGCGCTCCGCTGTCGGTTAAAAACTACGCTCGCAAGCACCCGCACAAAATGGGCGCCTGGGCCAAAGACTCCAAGTCTCACGTCGCTCACATGAGCACCGGCGATTTCTACGGCAGCGAAAAAGCTGCCCTGATCGACGCCGCTGACGCTGTGAAGATCGAACTGATCGCCAAAGACGGCACCGCCACCGTCCTGAAAGAAAAAACCACCGTGCAGGCTGGCGAGATCCTCGATTGCGCCGTGATGAGCAAAAACGCCCTGCGTGCGTTCATCGCTGCTGAAATCGAAAGCGCCAAGGCCCAAGGCGTGCTGCTGTCGGTGCACCTGAAAGCGACCATGATGAAGGTCTCCGACCCGATCATGTTCGGCCAGATCGTTGCCGAGTTCTATAAAGACGCACTGACCAAGCACGCTGACGTGCTGGCCGAGATCGGCTTCAACCTGAACAACGGCATCGGCGATCTGTACGCGCGCATCAAAGCCCTGCCGGCCGAGCAACAGGCGCAGATCGAAGCTGACATGGCCGCGGTCTACGCCGCTCGTCCTTCGCTGGCGATGGTCAACTCCGACAAAGGCATCACCAACCTGCACGTGCCGAGCGACGTCATCGTCGACGCCTCGATGCCGGCAATGATCCGTGACTCCGGCAAGATGTGGGGCACCGACGGCCAGCTGCACGACACCAAGGCTGTGATCCCGGATCGTTGCTACGCCACCATCTACCAGGCCGTGATCGAAGATTGCAAAGCCAATGGCGCTTTCGATCCGACCACCATGGGCAGCGTGCCAAACGTTGGCCTGATGGCGAAGAAAGCCGAAGAGTACGGCTCGCACGACAAGACCTTCCAGATCAAGGCTGACGGCGTGGTTCGCGTGACCGACAGCAAGGGCACCCTGCTGATGGAACAGGCTGTTGAAGCCGGCGACATCTTCCGCATGTGCCAGACCAAAGACGCGCCGATCCAGGACTGGGTGAAACTGGCCGTCAACCGCGCTCGCGCAAGCAGCACTCCGGCTATTTTCTGGCTGGACCCGATGCGCGCTCACGATGGCGTAGTGATCGAGAAAGTTCAGGCTTACCTGAAGGATCACGACACTGCCGGTCTGGACATCCAGATCATGGCGCCGGTCGACGCAATGAAGTACACCCTGCAGCGCACTCGCGAAGGCAAGGACACCATCTCGGTGACCGGCAACGTACTGCGCGACTACCTGACCGACCTGTTCCCGATCATGGAACTGGGCACCAGCGCCAAGATGCTGTCGATCGTGCCGCTGATGAACGGCGGCGGCCTGTTCGAAACCGGCGCTGGCGGTTCGGCTCCGAAGCACGTGCAGCAACTGGTCGAAGAGAACTTCCTGCGCTGGGATTCGCTGGGCGAATTCCTGGCGCTGGCGGCATCCCTCGAGCATTTGGGTGTGAACTACAACAACCCGAAAGCACTGGTACTGTCGAAAACCCTGGATCAGGCTACCGGCCAGTTCCTCGACAACAACAAGTCGCCATCGCGCAAAGTCGGCAACATCGACAACCGCGGCAGCCACTTCTACCTGGCGATGTACTGGGCTCAGGCCCTGGCCGCCCAGACTGAAGACGCTGCACTGCAAGCGCAGTTCGCGACGCTGGCCAAGACGCTGACCGAGAACGAAGCAACCATCGTTGCCGAGCTCAACGCCGCTCAGGGCAAGCCAGTGGACATCGGCGGTTACTACCACGCCAACGCCGAGCTGATCAGCAAGGCCATGCGCCCAAGCGCAACCCTCAACGCGGCGATTGCTGCGCTGGTTTAAGGTTGTAGCGCTGTAAACAAACCCCGGCCGAGTGCCGGGGTTTGTTTTTGTGGCGTTTGCACCCATTTATCTTTGAAATACAAACCAATGTGGGAGCGGGCTTGCTCGCGAATGCGTCGGTTCAGCCAATAAAGACTTTGAATGACAAACCGCTTTCGTCGGAACGCCGCCCGGAGCAAGCCCGCTCCCACAAGGGATTGGGTTTCAACCAATAAATTGAGGAAGGTTTATGGACTGGCTCCCCCACATCACCGTCGCCACCATCGTCGAAGACAACGGCCGCTTCCTGATGGTCGAAGAGCATAAGGCCGGGCGTAACGTGCTCAACCAGCCCGCCGGTCATCTTGATCCGGACGAAACCCTGATCGAAGCCGCCATCCGCGAAACCCTCGAAGAAACCGGCTGGGACGTCGAGCCGACCAGCGTGATCGGCATCTACCTCTACACAGCCCCGAGCAATGGCGTGACTTATCAGCGTGTCTGCTTCGCCGCCAAAGCCATAAAACACCACCCGGATTATCAACTCGACGACGGCATCGTCGGCGCCAAGTGGCTGACCCGTGACGAATTAATCGCCCAACGCGACAACTGGCGCAGCGAGCTGATCATCCGTTGCATCGATGATTATCTGGCCGGGCATCACTTCGGCCTCGAACTGATCCGCCCTTCTCTTTAGCCTTGAGGCCGTGAGCCTGATAGAATCGCGTCCTTTTTCAAGACACTCATTGAATCCCTATGCGTGATCCAGCCCCTTCTGACACATCCAAGAAGCGCGTCATTGTCGGCATGTCCGGCGGCGTGGACTCTTCCGTTTCCGCTCTCCTGCTGATCGAGCAGGGCTATGAAGTGGAAGGCCTGTTCATGAAGAACTGGGAAGAAGACGACGGAACGGAATACTGCACCGCCATGGACGACCTGGCGGATGCTCAGGCCGTGTGCGACAAGATCGGCATCAAGCTGCACACCGCCAACTTCGCCGCTGAATACTGGGACAACGTGTTCGAGCACTTCCTCGCCGAATACAAGGCCGGTCGCACGCCGAACCCGGACATCCTGTGCAACCGCGAGATCAAGTTCAAGGCGTTCCTCGACTACGCCATGATGCTCGGCGCCGACCTGATCGCCACCGGCCACTACGTGCGCCGCCGCGACATCGATGGCCGCACCGAATTGCTCAAGGGCCTCGATCCGAACAAGGATCAGAGCTACTTCCTGCACGCCGTCGGCGGCGAACAGATCGCCAAGACGCTGTTCCCGGTCGGCGAACTGGAAAAGCCGCAAGTGCGCGCCATTGCCGAGAAATACGAGCTGGCCACCGCCAAGAAGAAGGACTCCACCGGGATCTGCTTCATCGGCGAGCGTCGTTTCAGCGATTTCCTCAAGCAATATCTGCCGGCGCAACCGGGCGAGATCAAAACCACCGAAGGCGAAGTCATCGGCCGTCACCATGGCTTGATGTACCACACCATCGGTCAGCGTCAGGGCCTTGGCATCGGCGGCTTGAAAGATGCTGGCGACGAGCCGTGGTACGTGCTGCGCAAGGATCTGGACAACAACGAGCTGATCGTCGGTCAGGGCAATAACCACCCATGGTTGTTTTCTAGCGCCCTGCTCGCTTCGGAAATCTATTGGGTCAACCCGATCGATTTGAGCCAGCCGCTGCGCCTGACCGCCAAGGTGCGTTATCGCCAGAGCGATCAGGCCTGCACCCTGGAAAAAACCGCCACCGGCTACCGCGCCGTGTTCGACGAACCGCAACGCGCGGTCACGCCAGGCCAGTCGGTGGTGTTCTATGACGGTGAAATCTGCCTCGGTGGCGGCGTGATCGAAGTCGCCGAGCCGTGGAGCGGCCAGGCATGAGCCCGACTCAGGAGCAACTGACGGCGCTGGGCGGCGTGTTTCTCGCTGCCGTGCTGGTCGACCGGATCGCCAAGACCGGCCAGACCAATGAAGCCGGCCTGAGTTGCATGCTCGGCAGCCTGCTGGTTCGTGATCCGAAAGACACGCTGGACGTGTACGGCGGCGACGATATCAACCTGCGTGAAGGCTACCGTGCGCTGATCGGTGCACTTGAGCGTGATCCAAGCACCTTGCAGCGCGAGCCACTGCGTTATGCCCTGTCGATGCTCGGTCTTGAGCGCCAATTGGCCAAGCGCAACGACATGCTCGACACCATCGGCAAGCGCCTGCCGCAGATTCAGTCGCAGGTCGAACACTTCGGCCCGGCCCACGAAAACGTGGTCGCTGCCTGCGGCGCGCTGTACCAAGACACCCTGAGCACCCTGCGCCAGCGGATTCAGGTGCATGGCGACATGCGCAACCTGCAGCAGCCGAGCAATGCGTCGAAAATCCGCGCCCTGCTCCTGGCTGGCATCCGTTCTGCGCGCCTCTGGCGCCAACTCGGCGGGCATCGCTGGCAGTTGGTGGTCAGCCGACGCAAGCTGCTCAAAGAGCTGTATCCGTTGATGCGCAGCGAGTAAATCGCCGCGCAATAAAAGCTTTGTAGTCTGTAACGCGTAATACGCCGGTCAGTTGGCAACGGACCGGCGGATTTTTTCATGTATGATACGCGCCCCATTTCGTTGCCCGACTGTCCGAGAACACCCCATGCAGCTCTCTTCGCTCACTGCGGTTTCCCCTGTTGACGGCCGCTACGCCGGCAAAACCCAGGCCCTGCGCCCGATTTTCAGCGAGTACGGCCTGATCCGTGCCCGCGTTCTGGTTGAAGTGCGCTGGCTCCAGCGCCTCGCCGCTCACGCCGGTATCCCGGAAGTGCCAGCCTTCTCCGCCGAGGCCAACGCCGTTCTCAATGAACTGGCTGAAAACTTCTCGCTGGAGCACGCCGAGCGCGTCAAAGAGATCGAGCGCACCACCAACCACGACGTCAAAGCGATCGAATACCTGCTCAAAGAGCAGGCGGCCAAGCTGCCGGAGCTGGCCAAGGTCAGCGAGTTCATCCACTTTGCCTGCACCAGCGAAGACATCAACAACCTGTCCCACGCCCTGATGCTGCGCGAAGGCCGTGACGACGTGATGCTGCCGCTGATGCGCCAGACCGCCAACGCCATCCGCGAACTGGCCATCCGTTTCGCTGACGTGCCGATGCTGTCGCGCACCCACGGTCAGCCGGCTTCGCCGACCACCCTGGGTAAAGAACTGGCGAACGTGGTTTACCGTCTCGAGCGTCAGATCGCTCAGGTCGCTGCCGTGCCGCTGCTGGGCAAGATCAACGGCGCCGTCGGCAACTACAACGCGCACCTGTCGGCCTACCCGCAGATCGACTGGGAAGCCAATGCCCGCGCCTTCATCGAAGACGAACTGGGCCTGGGCTTCAACCCGTACACCACGCAGATCGAGCCGCACGACTACATCGCCGAGCTGTTCGACGCCATTGCGCGCTTCAACACCATCCTGATCGACTTCGACCGTGACATCTGGGGCTACATCTCCCTGGGTTACTTCAAGCAGCGCACCATCGCTGGCGAAATCGGCTCGTCGACCATGCCGCACAAGGTCAACCCGATCGACTTCGAAAACTCCGAAGGCAATCTGGGCATCGCCAACGCGCTGTTCCAGCACCTGGCGAGCAAACTGCCGATCTCCCGCTGGCAGCGCGACCTGACCGACTCCACCGTACTGCGTAACCTCGGTGTCGGCTTCGCTCACAGCGTGATCGCTTACGAAGCCAGCCTCAAAGGCATCAGCAAACTGGAGCTCAACGAGCAGAAGATTGCTGCCGACCTCGACGCTTGCTGGGAAGTATTGGCTGAGCCGATCCAGACCGTGATGCGCCGCTACAACATCGAAAACCCGTACGAAAAGCTGAAAGAACTGACCCGCGGCAAGGGCATCAGCCCTGAAGCGTTGCAGACTTTCATCGATGGCCTGGAGATGCCAGCCCAAGCGAAAGCCGAGCTCAAGCAACTGACTCCGGCCAACTACATCGGTAACGCTGTAGCGCAAGCCAAACGCATCTGATCGACCGTTTTAATCGTTTGAGACGCCCGGCAGCGCCGGGCGTTTTTATTCCCGTCTGAAAAGTGCTTTTTTTCAATAGGTTACATATGAATTCCGATATTCCTCTTCAACTTCTGGGCGGCCTCACAGCACGCGAATTCCTGCGCGACTACTGGCAGAAAAAGCCATTGCTGATCCGTCAGGCAATTCCTGACTTCGAAAGCCCGATCGACGCCGACGAACTGGCCGGCCTGGCCCTGGAAGAAGCAGTCGAATCGCGCCTGGTGATCGAGCACGGCGAGCGCCCTTGGGAACTGCGTCGCGGCCCGTTCGCTGAAGACGAATTCAGCAAACTTCCGGAAAAAGAGTGGACCTTGCTGGTTCAAGCGGTTGACCAATTCGTACCGGAAGTCAGCGAACTGTTGGAAAACTTCCGCTTCCTGCCGAGCTGGCGCGTCGACGACGTGATGATCAGCTTCGCCGCCCCGGGTGGCAGCGTGGGTCCGCACTTCGACAACTACGACGTGTTCCTGCTGCAAGGTCATGGCAAGCGCAACTGGAAAATCGGCCAGATGTGCGATTCCGAGAGCCCGCTGCTGCAACACGCCGACCTGCGCATTCTCGCCGAATTCCACGAAACCGAAGAGTGGGTTCTGGAACCGGGCGACATGCTCTACCTGCCACCGCGCCTGGCCCACTGCGGCGTAGCCGTGGATAACTGCATGACCTACTCGGTCGGCTTCCGCGCACCAAGCGCCTCTGAAGTGCTGACCCACTTCACCGACTTCCTCAGCCAGTTCCTGACTGACGAAGAGCGCTACACCGATGCCGACGCGCAGCCAGCCGCTGACCCACATCAGATTCAGCACGATGCACTGGATCGCTTGAAGAGCCTGCTCGCCGAACACATGAGCGACGAGCGTCTGCTGCTGACCTGGTTCGGCCAGTACATGACCGAGCCGCGCTACCCGGAACTGGTCGTCGGCCCGGAAGAAGTCGAAGAAGAAGACTTCCTCAGCGCCCTGCAAGATGGCGCCGTGCTGATCCGCAACCCGAGCGCGCGCCTGGCCTGGTCGGAAGTCGATGACGACCTGCTGCTGTTCGCCAGCGGCCAGAGCCGTTATCTGCCGGGCAAACTGCGCGAGCTGCTGAAGCTGATCTGCGCCGCAGACGCCCTGCACACCGACAACCTCGGCGAGTGGCTGAACGACGAAGACGGTCGCGGCCTGCTGTGCGAACTGGTCAAGCAAGGCAGCCTGGGGTTCGCTGATGAATAAAATTCGCGTACGTGTCGCAGACTGGCAGAAGGACATCGCCGAGATCCGGCGCATTCGTGAAACGGTGTTCATCGCCGAACAATCGGTGCCACCTGAGTTGGAATGGGACGCGGATGACGCGACCGCTGTGCATTTTCTGGCGTTTGAAGGCGACTTTCCGATCGGCACTGCGCGCTTGCTGCCCGACGGGCACATTGGCCGGGTTTCGGTGCTGAAAGACTGGCGCGGCATGAAGGTCGGTGACGCACTGATGCAAGCGGTTATCGCTGAAGCTGAAGCGCGCGGCCTGAAGCAGCAGATGCTCAGCGCACAGGTGCAGGCCACGGCGTTCTATGAGCGCCTGGGGTTCAGCCTGGTCAGTGAGGAATTCCTGGAAGCAGGGATTCCGCATGTCGATATGGTTCGTCATTCGACTTAAGACCGCGGCGCGGCTTTCGTCGGAACGCCGCCCGGAACAAGCTCGCTCCCACACTGGATCTGTGCCTGACGCACAATTTGTGTCCGCTGGAGATCTACTGTGGGAGCGAGCCTGCTCGCGAAGAGGCCAGCAAGAACACCACAAAACGCCCTGCCATTCTCGGATGCCGGGGCGTTTTGCTGTCTACGATTCAACTTGCCCCACCCCGGGCCGACAAACTGGCAATATCAAGCCTTTCGAAAGCGGAGATAACGGACATGTCCCTACGCACCCTGCTCACCACCCTGCTGCTCGCTTGCAGTTTTTCGGTGATGGCAGCCACAGAAGTCGTCCCCCTCAAGTACCGCACCAGCGCCGATATGCTGCCGATGGCGCAGGACTTCATCGGCAAGGACGGCCAGGTCAGCGCCTATGGCAATCAACTGATCGTCAAAGCCGAGCCGGACAAGATTGAGGAACTCAAGGCACTGATCACCCAGCTCGACACCGCGCCAAAACGCCTGCTGATCACTGTCGACACCAACGAAAACAACGGCCGTGGCGACGAAGGTTATTCGGTTAACGGTGCGCAGACGCGAATCATCAGTCGCAGCACCGCCACACGTGACGGCGGCGTCCAGCAAGTGCAAGCCACCGACGGCATGCCAGCGCTGATCCAGGTCGGCCAGAGCGTGCCGATCACCAGCAGCCAGAGCAATTCCTATGGCGATTACAGCAGCCAGACTCAATACCGCAACGTCACCCAGGGTTTTTACGTGACGGCCAGCGTCACCGGCGACATCGTTCATCTGGCAATCAGTACCAACCGTGACCGCATGAGCCAGGAACGTCCTGATGTAGTGAACGTGCAAAGCACCGACACAACAGTCAGCGGACGCCTCGGCGAGTGGATCACCCTGGCCGGCGTGAATCGCCAGACTCAGGCCGACAAACAGGGCCTGGCCCGCAGCTACTCGACTCAAGGCCGGGATGACATGACACTGAAGGTGAAAGTCGACGCCTTGGACTAAAGCACCGAAAGCTGACTGATTAGTCGTATTAGACGAAAGATGTAGTGCTTGAAAAAAAGCACTACAAAACGTTTGACGGGTTAAAAAAGCGAAGGCATGATGGCCTCGCTCCCGCTAATCAGAGGCCCTGGCAAGGGCCTTCGAAGTGATGTTCGCACCTACCCCGCGAACCGTTTCGTGTCTGTACCGCCCACAAGGTGTGTTTGACGAGGTTGCCGACTGGAACGAAGTTGTCCCGAGGGACGGAAGCGTAATTAGGTAACCCGGCATCACACTGTAGTTCGTATAAAGGCCCACGACGCCCGAATGCGCTCGCAGTCCGCCACTACCTGCTCACTTCCCCTCGAGCCTGTCGTTCATCCCGTCGCCTACCCCGCCGAATCCGACTTGACCACCTAAGCTTCTGGTCAGCGAGCGCAGGAATTTTCCACCGCAGAACAACTTTTCATAAAAGACGCGACGAGGTTTATCTCCATGGCACTGACACGCGAACAGCAAATTGCAGCCCTTGAAAAAGACTGGGCTGAAAACCCGCGCTGGAAAGGCGTGACACGCACTTACTCCGCTGCTGACGTCGTCCGTCTGCGTGGCTCGGTTCAACCTGAGCACACCTTTGCAAAAATGGGCGCCGACAAGCTGTGGAACCTGGTCACCCAGGGTGCCAAGCCGTCCTTCCGCCCAGAGAAAGATTTCGTCAACTGCATGGGCGCCCTGACCGGCGGCCAGGCTGTTCAGCAGGTCAAGGCCGGTATCCAGGCCATCTACCTGTCGGGCTGGCAGGTTGCTGCGGACAACAACTCCGCCGAATCGATGTACCCGGATCAGTCGCTGTACCCGGTGGACTCGGTGCCAACCGTGGTCAAGCGCATCAACAACTCGTTCCGTCGCGCTGACCAGATCCAGTGGAAAGCCGGCAAGAACCCGGGCGACGAAGGCTACATCGACTACTTCGCGCCAATCGTGGCTGACGCTGAAGCCGGTTTCGGCGGCGTACTGAACGCCTACGAGCTGATGAAGAGCATGATCGAAGCAGGCGCCGCCGGCGTTCACTTCGAAGACCAACTGGCTTCCGTGAAAAAATGCGGCCACATGGGCGGTAAAGTACTGGTACCTACTCAGGAAGCCGTACAGAAGCTGACCGCTGCTCGCTTGGCGGCAGACGTTGCCGGTACGCCGACCATCATTCTGGCCCGTACCGACGCTAACGCTGCCGACCTGCTGACTTCCGACTGCGACCCGTACGACCAGCCGTTCGTAACTGGCGAGCGTACCCAGGAAGGTTTCTACAAGGTGCGTGCCGGTCTTGATCAAGCGATTGCCCGTGGCCTGGCTTACGCGCCGTACGCCGACCTGATCTGGTGCGAAACTGCCAAGCCGGATCTGGACGAGGCTCGTCGCTTCGCTGAAGCGATCAAAAAGGAATACCCGGACCAACTGCTGTCGTACAACTGCTCGCCTTCCTTCAACTGGAAGAAAAACCTGGACGACGCGACCATCGCCAAGTTCCAGCGCGAACTGTCCGCCATGGGCTACAAGCACCAGTTCATCACCCTGGCCGGCATTCACAACATGTGGCACAGCATGTTCAACCTGGCGCACGACTACGCCCGCAACGACATGACTGCCTACGTGAAGCTGCAAGAGCAGGAATTCGCTGACGCTGCCAAGGGTTACACCTTCGTGGCTCACCAGCAGGAAGTGGGCACCGGCTACTTCGACGACATGACCACCGTGATTCAGGGTGGCTCGTCCTCGGTAACCGCACTGACCGGTTCGACTGAAGAAGAACAGTTCCACTGATCTGCTTCGCCTGAGCAAACGGCCTTTGCGGATCGTATAGAAAGCTAACCGCAGAGCCGCAAGACTGACGCCCCGACTGGTTCGGGGCGTTTTTTTTGCCCGAGATAATCTCCAGACACCATCAATCCCCTGTGGGAGCGAGCCTGCTCGCGAAGGCGTTGTGCCAGCTTGCACACGTAGTGACTGACCCACCGCATTCGCGAGCAGGCTCGCTCCCACAGGTTTCCTCTTAAGCCTGCGAGACAAAACATTGATCCAGACCAGTACCCGCATCACAAAAAACCGGTAAAACGCTCGCCACCGCTACTTGCAGTTACGCGCAAGTAAGACAACTTCCCAACTGACATCCCGTTAAACAGTTACAAAACCACTCCAAACGATATCAATTATCATTTAGCTGAAACTATGTTCGTTACATCTCGCACAAAACATAATTCGCAGAAACCCGGCTAATGCCCGCTATGCTTGGGCTGTGGGGCATCGGAGGTGCGCTATGTCCTTATTCCAATAAATAATTTCGCTATAGGAATTTTACTTGCAGGGTGTTTAGCCATAAAATCAGCGCGATTGATTGCTGCGACATATCGTCACTGCCTTTTTCTTTATCAAGCTCAGAGACCTTTGCTCTCTGTTAAGGATTACCAGCATGCCCGAAGCGACAGGACTCATGGCCCACAACTGGGGCTTTGCCATTTTCCTTCTGGGTGTTGTCGGCCTCTGTGCCTTCATGCTTGGCGTCTCCAGCCTCCTCGGGTCAAAAGCCTGGGGCCGCAGCAAAAACGAACCGTTCGAGTCGGGCATGCTACCTACCGGTGGCGCCCGCTTGCGGCTCTCAGCCAAATTCTATCTGGTCGCGATGCTGTTCGTGATCTTCGATATCGAAGCCCTCTTTCTCTTTGCATGGTCTGTGTCCGTCCGCGAAAGCGGCTGGACCGGATTCGTCGAAGCTCTCGTTTTCATAGCAATTCTGTTGGCAGGTCTTGTCTACCTGTTCCGAGTGGGCGCCCTTGACTGGGCTCCGGAAGCTCGTCGCAAGCGGCAGGCGAAGCTGAAACAATGAGGCTTTGGCAATGCAATACAATCTCACCAGGATCGACCCCGATGCTCCTAACGATCAGTACCCGATCGGCGAACGGGAAACCGTTTCCGATCCGTTAGAGGATCAAGTTCACAAAAACATTTTCATGGGCAAGCTCGAAGACGTGCTGAGTGGCGCGGTCAACTGGGGACGTAAAAACTCCCTGTGGCCGTACAACTTCGGCCTGTCGTGCTGCTATGTGGAAATGACCACCGCCTTCACGGCGCCCCACGACATCGCGCGCTTTGGCGCCGAGGTTATCCGGGCATCGCCGCGCCAGGCCGACTTCATGGTTATCGCCGGTACCTGCTTCATCAAGATGGCGCCGATCATTCAGCGTCTCTACGAGCAAATGCTCGAACCGAAATGGGTTATCTCCATGGGTTCGTGCGCCAACTCCGGTGGCATGTACGACATCTACTCCGTGGTTCAAGGGGTGGACAAGTTCCTGCCGGTGGACGTCTACGTACCTGGCTGCCCGCCCCGTCCAGAAGCTTTTCTGCAAGGCTTGATGCTGTTGCAGGAATCGATTGGCCAGGAGCGTCGCCCGCTGTCTTGGGTCGTTGGTGATCAAGGCGTTTATCGCGCCGACATGCCTTCGCAAAAAGAACAGCGCCGCGAACAGCGAATCGCAGTCACCAACCTGCGCAGCCCTGACGAAGTCTGATCCAGATCTGTTCTTACAAAGAAACGAGAAGCTGGCTTCATTCTTTACGTTGACCGAAAGCGAAAAAATAACCATGACTACAGGCAGCGCTCTGTACATCCCGCCTTATAAGGCAGACGACCAGGATGTGGTCGTCGAACTCAACAACCGTTTTGGCGCCGAAGCGTTCACCGCTCAGTCGACCCGCACCGGCATGCCGGTGCTGTGGGTGGCGCGCGCCAGACTCATCGAAGTCCTGACTTTCCTGCGCAACCTGCCCAAGCCGTACGTCATGCTCTATGACCTGCACGGCGTGGACGAGCGTCTGCGCACCAAGCGTCAAGGGCTGCCGTCGGACGCCGAATTCACCGTGTTCTATCACCTCATGTCGCTTGAGCGTAATAGTGACGTGATGATCAAGGTTGCCTTGTCCGAAAGCGACCTGAGCTTGCCGACCGTCACCAGCATCTGGCCGAACGCCAACTGGTACGAGCGTGAAGTCTGGGACATGTACGGCATCGACTTCAAAGGCCACCCGCACCTGTCGCGCATCATGATGCCGCCGACCTGGGAAGGTCACCCGCTGCGCAAGGACTTCCCGGCGCGCGCCACCGAATTCGATCCGTTCAGCCTCAACCTGGCCAAGCAACAGCTTGAGGAAGAAGCCGCGCGCTTCCGTCCTGAAGACTGGGGCATGAAGCGCTCCGGGACCAACGAGGACTACATGTTCCTCAACCTGGGCCCGAACCACCCTTCGGCTCACGGTGCGTTCCGCATCATTCTGCAACTGGACGGTGAAGAGATCGTCGACTGCGTCCCGGACATCGGTTACCACCACCGTGGCGCCGAGAAGATGGCCGAGCGTCAGTCCTGGCACAGCTTCATCCCGTACACCGACCGTATCGACTACCTCGGCGGCGTGATGAACAACCTGCCGTACGTGCTCTCGGTCGAGAAGCTGGCCGGCATCAAGGTGCCCGAGAAGGTCGACGTCATCCGCATCATGATGGCCGAGTTCTTCCGGATCACCAGCCACCTGCTGTTCCTGGGTACTTACATCCAGGACGTCGGCGCGATGACTCCGGTGTTCTTCACCTTCACCGACCGCCAGAAGGCGTACACGGTGATCGAAGCCATTACCGGGTTCCGCCTGCACCCGGCTTGGTACCGCATCGGCGGCGTCGCGCACGATCTGCCGCGCGGCTGGGAAAAACTGGTGAAAGACTTCGTTGAGTGGCTGCCAAAACGCCTCGACGAATACACCAAGGCTGCCCTGCAGAACAGCATCCTCAAGGGTCGTACCATCGGCGTTGCCCAGTACAACACCAAAGAAGCCCTGGAATGGGGCGTCACCGGTGCCGGCCTGCGTTCGACCGGTTGCGACTTCGACCTGCGTAAAGCGCGCCCGTACTCCGGCTACGAGAACTTCGAATTCGAGGTACCGCTGGCCGCCAACGGCGATGCCTACGACCGCTGCATGGTTCGCGTCGAAGAGATGCGTCAGAGCATCAAGATCATCGACCAGTGCATGCGCAACATGCCGGAAGGCCCGTACAAGGCGGATCACCCGCTGACCACGCCGCCGCCGAAAGAGCGCACGCTGCAGCACATCGAAACCTTGATCACGCACTTCCTGCAAGTTTCGTGGGGTCCGGTCATGCCGGCCAACGAATCCTTCCAGATGATCGAAGCGACCAAGGGCATCAACAGTTATTACCTGACGAGCGACGGCGGCACCATGAGCTACCGTACCCGGATCCGTACTCCGAGCTTCCCGCATCTGCAACAGATCCCTTCGGTGATCAAAGGCAGCATGGTCGCGGACTTGATTGCGTACCTGGGTAGTATCGACTTCGTTATGGCCGACGTGGACCGCTAAGCATGAACAGCACGCTTATCCAGACAGACCGTTTCACTTTGAGTGAAACCGAGCGCTCGGCCATCGAGCACGAGCTGCATCACTACGAAGACCCGCGCGCGGCGTCGATCGAAGCCCTGAAGATCGTTCAGAAGGAACGCGGCTGGGTGCCGGATGGCGCCTTGTACGCGATCGGCGAGATCCTCGGCATCCCGGCCAGCGACGTTGAAGGCGTGGCGACGTTCTACAGCCAGATCTTCCGTCAGCCGGTCGGCCGCCACATCATTCGCGTCTGCGACAGCATGGTCTGCTACATCGGCGGCCACGAGTCGGTGGTCAGCGAAATCCAGAACAATCTGGGCATCGGCCTGGGTCAGACCACCACCGACGGTCGTTTCACCCTGCTGCCTGTCTGCTGCCTCGGCAACTGCGACAAGGCACCGGCGCTGATGATCGACGACGACACCTTTGGTGACGTGCAGCCTGCTGGCGTTGCCAAACTGCTCGAGGGCTACGTATGACCCTGACATCTTTCGGCCCGGCCAACCGCATCCAGCGTTCGGCCGAGACTCACCCGCTGACCTGGCGTCTGCGTGACGACGGCGAAGCCGTGTGGCTCGACGAATACCAGGCCAAGAACGGTTACGCCGCTGCGCGCAAAGCCTTCGCCGACATGGCCCAGGACGACATCGTCCAGACCGTGAAAGACGCAGGCCTCAAAGGTCGCGGCGGTGCAGGCTTCCCCACTGGCGTGAAGTGGGGCCTGATGCCCAAAGACGAATCCATCAACATCCGCTACCTGCTGTGCAACGCGGATGAAATGGAGCCGAACACCTGGAAAGACCGCATGCTGATGGAGCAACTGCCCCATCTGCTGATCGAAGGCATGCTGATCAGTGCCCGCGCGCTGAAAACCTACCGTGGCTACATCTTCCTGCGTGGCGAATACACCACCGCCGCCAAGCACCTCAACCGTGCCGTGGAAGAAGCCAAGGCCGCCGGCCTTTTGGGTAAAAACATTCTCGGCAGCGGTTTTGATTTCGAACTGTTCGTCCATACCGGCGCCGGGCGTTACATCTGCGGTGAAGAAACCGCACTGATCAACTCCCTCGAAGGCCGCCGCGCCAACCCGCGCTCCAAGCCGCCCTTCCCTGCCGCCGTGGGCGTGTGGGGCAAGCCGACGTGCGTGAACAACGTCGAAACCCTGTGCAACGTGCCGGCGATCATTGCCGACGGCGTTGACTGGTACAAATCGTTGGCCCGCGAAGGCAGCGAAGACATGGGCACCAAGCTCATGGGCTTCTCCGGCAAAGTCAAAAACCCGGGCCTGTGGGAACTGCCATTCGGCGTCACCGGTCGCGAGTTGTTCGAAGACTACGCCGGCGGCATGCGCGACGGTTACAAGCTCAAGGCCTGGCAGCCAGGTGGTGCCGGTACCGGTTTCCTCCTGCCTGAGCACCTCGACGCACAAATGTACGCCGGCGGCATCGCCAAAGTGGGCACCCGTATGGGTACCGGCCTGGCGATGGCGGTGGACGACAGCGTCAACATGGTCTCGCTGCTGCGCAACATGGAGCAGTTCTTCGCCCGTGAGTCGTGCGGCTTCTGCACCCCGTGCCGTGATGGTTTGCCATGGAGCGTCAAGCTGCTGATGGCCATCGAGAATGGCGAGGGTCAACCGGGCGACATCGAGACCCTGCTGGGTCTGGTCGGTTTCCTCGGCCCAGGCAAAACCTTCTGTGCTCACGCACCGGGTGCCGTGGAGCCGTTGGGCAGTGCGATCAAATACTTCCGTCCAGAGTTCGAAGCCGGTATCGCGCCTGTCAGCGCCGCCGTCCCGCCTCTGGCAAGGCCGATCGTAATCGGCGCGTAAACGCTTAATAAGGTGAAGGGCCCGTGCCCTTCATCTCCTGCGATGACGCCTTTCGAGGCTGGTTTGATTCGCACGGATAACAAGATTCCATTAGCCACGCCCGCTGACACCGGGCCAACGAAGACCTTTGAACCATGGCCACTATCCACGTAGACGGCAAAGCGCTCGAAGTCGACGGGGCAGACAACCTGTTACAGGCATGTCTGTCGCTGGGCCTCGACATTCCATATTTCTGCTGGCACCCCGCGCTTGGTAGCGTCGGGGCTTGCCGCCAGTGCGCGGTCAAGCAGTACACCGACGAGAACGACACCCGTGGTCGCATCGTCATGTCCTGCATGACGCCTGCCACCGACAACACCTGGATCTCCATCGACGATGATGAATCCAAGGCGTTCCGCGCCAGTGTTGTCGAATGGCTGATGACCAACCACCCGCACGACTGCCCTGTGTGCGAAGAAGGCGGTCATTGCCACCTGCAAGACATGACAGTGATGACCGGCCACAACGAGCGCCGTTATCGCTTCACCAAACGCACCCACCAGAACCAGCAACTGGGCCCGTTCATTTCCCACGAAATGAACCGCTGCATCGCCTGCTACCGCTGCGTGCGTTTCTACAAGGATTACGCCGGCGGCACCGACCTCGGTGTGTTCGGCGCCCACGACAACGTGTACTTCGGTCGCGTTGAAGACGGCACCCTCGAAAGCGAGTTCTCCGGCAACCTCACCGAGGTCTGCCCGACCGGTGTGTTCACCGACAAGACTCACTCCGAGCGCTACAACCGTAAATGGGACATGCAGTTCTCGCCGAGCATCTGCCATGGCTGCTCCAGCGGTTGCAACATTTCCCCGGGCGAACGTTACGGTGAACTGCGCCGCATCGAAAACCGTTTCAACGGTTCGGTGAACCAGTACTTCCTGTGCGACCGTGGCCGTTTCGGTTATGGCTACGTCAACCGCACCGACCGTCCACGTCAGCCACTGCTGGCCGACGGCACCAAGCTTGGACTGGATGCTGCGCTGGACAAGGCTGCCGATCTGCTGCGCGGTCGCAACATCGTCGGTATCGGTTCGCCGCGCGCCAGCCTCGAAAGCAACTATGCGTTGCGCGAACTGGTCGGCGCCGAGCACTTCTACTCGGGCATCGAAGCCTCCGAACTGGAACGCATCCGTCTGGTCCTGCAAGTGCTCAAAGACAGCCCGCTGCCAGTGCCGAACATGCGCGACATCGAAGACCACGACGCCATCTTCATCCTCGGTGAAGACCTGACCCAGACCGCCGCCCGTATGGCGCTGTCGCTGCGTCAATCGGTCAAGGGCAAAGCTGAAGATATGGCCGAAGCCATGCGCGTTCAGCCTTGGCTCGACGCGGCGGTGAAGAACATCGGTCAGCACGCGCTGAACCCGCTGTTCATCGCCAGCCTCGCTGAAACCAAGCTCGACGACATCGCCGAAGAGTGCGTTCACGCCGCTCCCGACGATCTGGCGCGCATCGGTTTCGCCGTGGCTCACGCGCTGGACGCCAGCGCCCCTGCCGTTGAAGGTCTGGACGCTGAAGCACTGGACCTGGCCAAGCGCATCGCCGACGCCCTGCTCGCGGCCAAACGTCCGCTGATCATCGCCGGTACTTCGCTGGGTTCCAAAGCCCTGATCGAAGCCGCTGCGAACATCGCCAAGGCTCTGAAGCTGCGCGAGAAGAACGGTTCGATCAGCCTGATCGTGCCAGAAGCCAACAGCCTCGGTCTGGCCATGCTCGGTGGCGAATCGGTGGATGCTGCGCTGCAAGCGGTCATCGACGGTAAAGCCGACGCCATCGTCGTGCTGGAAAACGATCTGTACACCCGCACCGCCAAAGAGAAGGTCGATGCCGCACTGAACGCTGCGCAAGTAGTGATCGTTGCTGACCATCAGAAAACCGCTACCACTGACCGCGCGCATCTGGTTCTGCCAGCCGCCAGTTTCGCTGAAGGCGACGGTACGCTGGTCAGCCAGGAAGGTCGCGCCCAGCGTTTCTTCCAGGTTTTCGATCCGCAATACCTGGACGCGAGCATTCTGGTGCACGAAGGCTGGCGCTGGCTGCACGCCCTGCGCTCGACCCTGCTGAACCAGCCGATCGACTGGACGCAACTCGACCACGTCACCGCCGCCGTGGCTTCGAGCACCGAGCAACTGGCGCGTATCGTCGACGCTGCACCGTCCGCCGCGTTCCGCATCAAGGGTCTGAAACTGGCGCGTGAGCCGCTGCGTTATTCCGGTCGCACCGCGATGCGCGCCGACATCAGCGTTCACGAACCACGCACCCCGCAAGACAAAGACACCGCGTTCGCCTTCTCCATGGAAGGTTACTCGGGCTCTGCCGAACCACGTCAGCAAGTGCCGTTTGCCTGGTCGCCGGGCTGGAACTCGCCGCAAGCCTGGAACAAGTTCCAGGACGAAGTCGGTGGTCACCTGCGCGCTGGCGATCCGGGCACCCGCCTGATCGAAAGCACTGGCGATTCGCTGAACTGGTTCGCTGCCGCGCCGCGTGCGTTCAACCCGATGCCGGGTACCTGGCAAGCCGTGCCGTTCTTCCACCTGTTCGGCAGCGAAGAAACCTCTTCGAAAGCCGCTCCGGTTCAGGAACGCATTCCGGCGGCTTACGTTGCACTGGCCAAGTCCGAAGCGGATCGCCTGGGCGTCAACGAAGGTGCGCTGCTGAGCCTGAACGTGGCCGGTCAGACCCTGCGTCTGCCGCTGCGCATCAACGAAGAACTGGGCGCAGGTCTGGTGGCATTGCCTGCGGGCATCGCCGGCATTCCACCGGCATTCGCCGGCGTATCCGTCGACGGTCTGCAGGAGGCAGCGCAATGACCTGGTTCACCCCTGAAGTGATCGATGTGATCCTGACGGTCGTCAAAGCTATCGTGATTCTGCTGGCCGTTGTGGTCGCGGGCGCGTTGCTCAGCTTTGTCGAACGTCGCCTGCTGGGCTGGTGGCAGGACCGTTACGGTCCGAACCGCGTTGGTCCGTTTGGTATGTTCCAGATCGCCGCCGACATGCTGAAGATGTTCTTCAAGGAAGACTGGACGCCACCGTTTGCCGACAAGGTGATTTTCACCCTGGCACCGGTTGTGGCCATGTCGGCCTTGCTGATTGCGTTCGCGATCATCCCGATCACCCCGACCTGGGGTGTCGCGGACCTGAACATCGGCCTGCTGTTCTTCTTCGCCATGGCCGGTCTGTCGGTCTACGCGGTGCTGTTCGCCGGCTGGTCGAGTAACAACAAGTTCGCCCTGCTGGGTGCCTTGCGTGCCTCGGCGCAGACCGTGTCCTACGAAGTGTTCATGGGCCTGGCCCTGATGGGCATCGTGGTGCAGGTCGGCTCGTTCAACATGCGCGACATCGTCGAGTACCAGGCGCAGAACCTGTGGTTCATCATTCCGCAGTTCTTCGGCTTCTGTACCTTCTTCATCGCTGGCGTCGCCGTGACTCACCGTCACCCGTTCGACCAGCCGGAAGCGGAGCAGGAACTGGCTGACGGTTACCACATTGAATACGCCGGCATGAAATGGGGCATGTTCTTCGTTGGCGAATACATCGGCATCATCTTGATCTCGGCGCTGCTGGTCACCCTGTTCTTCGGTGGCTGGCACGGTCCGTTCGGCATCCTGCCGCAACTGTCGTTCCTGTGGTTCGCCCTGAAGACCGCGTTCTTCATCATGCTGTTCATCTTGCTGCGCGCTTCTATCCCGCGTCCGCGTTATGACCAGGTGATGGACTTCAGCTGGAAGTTCTGCCTGCCACTGACCCTGATCAATTTGCTGGTGACCGCTGCGGTTGTGTTGTTGAACACGCCCGCGGTTGCGGTTCAGTGAGGATTTGACCCATGTTCAAATATATTGGCGACATCGTTAAGGGTACCGGTACCCAGTTGCGCAGCCTGGTCATGGTCTTCGGCCATGGCTTTCGCAAGCGCGACACCCTGCAATACCCGGAAGAAGCGGTCTACCTGCCACCACGCTACCGTGGTCGCATCGTCCTGACCCGCGACCCCGATGGCGAAGAACGCTGCGTAGCCTGCAACCTGTGCGCCGTGGCGTGCCCGGTGGGTTGCATCTCGCTGCAGAAAGCTGAAACCGAAGACGGTCGCTGGTACCCGGACTTCTTCCGTATCAACTTCTCGCGCTGCATTTTCTGCGGTCTCTGCGAGGAAGCCTGTCCGACCACCGCAATCCAGTTGACTCCGGATTTCGAGATGGCCGAGTTCAAACGTCAGGACCTGGTGTACGAGAAAGAAGATCTGCTGATCTCCGGCCCCGGCAAAAACCCTGATTACAACTTCTATCGTGTTGCAGGTATGGCAATCGCTGGCAAGCCGAAAGGCTCCGCACAGAACGAAGCCGAACCGATCAACGTGAAGAGCTTGCTGCCTTAAGGAAGAACGATGGAATTCGCTTTCTATTTCGCATCGGGTATCGCTGTCGTGGCCACGCTACGTGTGGTCACCAACACCAACCCTGTGCACGCCCTGCTCTACCTGATCATCTCGTTGATCGCCGTGGCCATGACCTTCTTCGCACTCGGCGCACCGTTCGCCGGCGTGCTGGAAGTGATCGCCTACGCCGGCGCCATCATGGTGCTGTTCGTGTTCGTGGTAATGATGCTGAACCTCGGCCCCGCCGCAGTTCAGCAAGAACGCGCCTGGCTCAAGCCCGGCATCTGGGCAGGGCCGGTGATTCTTGCCGCGCTGCTGCTGGCCGAACTGCTGTATGTGCTGTTCGCTCACCAGAGCGGTCAGGCCATCGGCCACACCACCGTAGACGCGAAAGCCGTGGGCATCAGCCTGTTCGGCCCGTATCTGCTGGTGGTCGAACTCGCCTCGATGCTGCTGCTCGCTGCAGCCGTCACGGCGTTCCATTTGGGCCGCAACGAGGCGAAGGAGTAAGACATGCCTGCTATCCCTCTCGAACATGGTTTAGCCGTCGCCGGCATCCTGTTCTGCCTTGGTCTGGTCGGCCTGATGGTCCGCCGCAACATTTTGTTCGTGTTGATGAGTCTGGAAGTGATGATGAACGCCTCTGCACTGGCCTTCATCGTTGCGGGCGCCCGTTGGGGCCAGCCGGATGGACAGATCATGTTCATCCTGGTGATCAGCCTTGCAGCTGCCGAGGCCAGTATTGGTCTGGCGATCCTGCTGCAACTGTATCGCCGCTTCCACACGCTCGATATCGACGCTGCCAGTGAGATGCGCGGATGAACCTAATCTTTCTGACTTTCGTATTCCCCCTGATCGGGTTCCTGCTGCTGTCGTTCTCTCGTGGACGCTGGTCGGAAAACCTTTCGGCGCTGATCGGCGTGGGTTCCATTGGCTTGTCGGCGATTGTCACCGCCTACGTCATCTGGCAATTCAACGTCGCGCCTCCCGAAGGCGGTCACTACACCCTGGTGCTGTGGCAGTGGATGGCGGTGGAAGGCTTCAAGCCTGACTTCGCGCTCTACGTCGACGGCCTGTCGATCACCATGCTCGGCGTGGTGGTAGGCGTAGGTTTCCTGATCCACCTGTTCGCCTCCTGGTACATGCGCGGTGAAGCGGGTTACTCGCGCTTCTTCTCGTACACCAACCTGTTTATCGCCAGCATGCTGTTCCTGGTCCTGGGCGATAACCTGTTGTTCCTGTACTTCGGCTGGGAAGGCGTGGGCCTGTGCTCGTACCTGTTGATCGGTTTCTACTACAGCAACCGCAACAACGGGAACGCCGCACTCAAGGCCTTCATCGTGACCCGGATCGGCGACGTGTTCATGGCCATCGGCCTGTTCATCCTGTTCCAGCAAGTGGGCACGCTGAACATCCAGGAACTGCTGGTGCTGGCACCGCAGAAATTCCAGGTCGGCGACTTCTGGATCACCTTGGCGACCCTGATGTTGCTGGGCGGTGCTGTTGGTAAGTCTGCACAACTGCCGCTGCAAACCTGGCTCGCGGACGCGATGGCCGGTCCTACCCCGGTTTCGGCACTGATCCACGCCGCGACCATGGTGACCGCAGGTGTTTACCTGATCGCCCGTACCCACGGCTTGTTCACCCTGGCGCCGGACATCCTGCACCTGGTCGGCATCGTTGGTGGTGTGACGCTGGTACTCGCCGGTTTCGCCGCTCTGGTTCAAACCGACATCAAACGTATCCTCGCCTACTCGACCATGAGCCAGATCGGCTACATGTTCCTGGCGCTGGGCGTTGGCGCATGGGATGGCGCGATCTTCCACCTGATGACCCACGCCTTCTTCAAGGCGCTGCTGTTCCTTGCTTCCGGTGCGGTGATCGTTGCCTGCCACCACGAGCAGAACATCTTCAAGATGGGCGGTCTGTGGAAGAAACTGCCACTGGCCTACGCCAGCTTCATCGTCGGTGGTGCTGCTCTGGCTGCTCTGCCTCTGGTCACCGCCGGCTTCTACTCCAAAGACGAAATCCTCTGGGAAGCGTTCGCCAGCGGCAACCACGGTCTGCTCTACGCAGGTCTGGTCGGCGCGTTCATGACCTCGCTGTACACCTTCCGCCTGATCTTCATCACGTTCCACGGTGAAGCCAAGACTGAAGCGCACGCCGGTCACGGTATCGCTCACTGGTTGCCGCTGTCGGTGCTGATCGTGCTGTCGACTTTCATCGGCGCGATGATCGTGCCACCGCTGCACGGCGTACTGCCAGAAAGCGTTGGCCATGCCGGTGGCGAAGCCAAGCACAGTCTGGAAATTGCGTCGGGCGCCATCGCCCTGGCCGGTATCCTGCTGGCGGCCCTGCTGTTCCTCGGCAAGCGTCGCTTCGTCACGGCGATTGCCAACAGCGGCGTCGGGCGTTTCCTTTCGGCCTGGTGGTTCGCTGCCTGGGGCTTCGACTGGATCTACGACAAACTGTTCGTCAAGCCGTACCTTGCGATCAGCCACATCCTGCGCAAAGACCCACTCGACCAGACCATCGGTCTGATCCCGCGTATGGCCAAGGGTGGTCACACTGCCCTGAGCCGCACCGAGACCGGTCAACTGCGTTGGTACGCTGCTTCGATGGCTGCTGGTGCCGTGCTGGTTATTGGCGCCATCGTGCTGGTAGCGGTCTGATATGAACCTTGCGAATTTGCGAAAGGAAACGAGCCCGTCATGATTCTGCCTTGGCTAATCCTGATCCCCTTCATCGGCGGCCTGCTGTGCTGGATGGGTGAGCGCTTCGGCGCTACCCTGCCCCGCTGGATTGCGCTGATCACCATGTCCCTGTTGCTCGCGATCGGCCTCTGGCTGTGGGCTACCGGCAACTATTCATTTGCCCCGGCGCCTGGCGCCGATCCAACCTGGGCGCTTGAGTTCAAGCACATCTGGATCGCGCGTTTCGGCATCAGCGTGCACCTGGCCCTCGACGGCCTGTCGCTGTTGATGATCCTGCTGACCGGTCTGCTGGGTATCCTCTCGGTACTCTGCTCGTGGAAGGAGATTCAACGTCACGTTGGCTTCTTCCACCTGAACCTGATGTGGATCCTGGGCGGTGTTGTCGGCGTGTTCCTCGCCCTCGACCTGTTCATGTTCTTCTTCTTCTGGGAAATGATGCTGGTGCCGATGTACTTCCTCATCGCGCTCTGGGGTCACAGTTCTTCGGACGGCAAGAAAACCCGGATCTACGCAGCAACCAAGTTCTTCATCTTCACTCAGGCTTCCGGCCTGATCATGCTGGTGGCGATCCTCGGTCTGGTACTGGTCAACTTCAACAACACTGGCGTGATTACCTTCAACTACGCCGACCTGTTGAAAACCAAGATGTCGATGACCACCGAGTACATCCTGATGCTCGGCTTCTTCATCGCCTTCGCGGTCAAGCTGCCTGTCGTACCGTTCCACTCCTGGTTGCCTGACGCTCACGCCCAGGCGCCGACTGCCGGTTCCGTCGACCTCGCCGGTATCTTGCTGAAAACCGCGGCCTACGGTCTGCTGCGTTTCGCCCTGCCGCTGTTCCCGAATGCCTCGGCCGAGTTCGCGCCGATCGCCATGACCCTCGGTCTGATCGGGATCTTCTACGGTGCGTTCCTGGCGTTCGCGCAAACCGACATCAAGCGTCTGATCGCCTTCTCTTCCGTTTCCCACATGGGCTTCGTGTTGATCGGCATCTACTCCGGCAGCCAACTGGCCCTGCAAGGTGCAGTGATCCAGATGCTGGCGCACGGTGTTTCGGCAGCCGCACTGTTTATCCTCAGCGGTCAGTTGTACGAGCGCCTGCACACTCGTGACATGCGTGAGATGGGCGGTCTGTGGTCGCGTATCGCTTACCTGCCGGCGATCAGCCTGTTCTTCGCAGCCGCTTCGTTGGGTCTGCCGGGCACTGGTAACTTCGTCGGTGAGTTCCTGATCCTGATAGGCTCCTTCGCCAGCTGGCCTTGGATCACTGCGATTGCCACTTCCGGTCTGGTGTTCGGTTCGGTCTACTCGCTGATCATGATCCACCGTGCGTACTTCGGTCCGTCGAAATCGGATTCGATCCTGCACGGTATGGACGCTCGCGAACTGATCATGGTGTTGGGCCTTGCGGTGTTGCTGATCTACATCGGCGTGTACCCGCAACCGTTCCTCGACACTTCTGCCGCCACGATGCATGGCGTTCAGCAGTGGCTCGGCACCGCCTTCACTCAACTCGCTTCGGCCCGGTAAGAGCGCTATGGAATTCACGATTCAACACTTTATTGCGCTTGCGCCACTGTTGATCACCAGCCTCACCATTATCGTGGTGATGCTGGCAATCGCCTGGCGCCGCAACCACTCGCAGACCTTCCTGATCTCGGTGGCGGGTCTGAACCTGGCCTTGCTGTCGATCCTGCCAGCTCTTAAAGTCGCGCCTCTGGCCGTGACCCCATTGCTGCAGATCGACACCTTCGCTTGCCTGTACATGGCGCTGATCCTGGTCGCCACCCTCGCTTGCGTCACCCTCGCCCACGCCTATCTGGGCGATGGCGGCTCGGGTTACCCGGGCAACCGTGAAGAACTGTACCTGCTGATCCTGATGGCCGCCGCCGGTGGTCTGGTTCTGGTCAGCGCGCAGCACCTGGCCGGCTTGTTCATCGGTCTGGAACTACTCTCGGTGCCGGTCTACGGTCTGGTGGCTTACGCCTTCTTCAACAAGCGCTCGCTGGAAGCCGGCATCAAATACATGGTGCTGTCGGCCGCCGGTTCCGCGTTCCTGCTGTTCGGTATGGCGCTGCTGTACGCAGACGCCGGTTCGCTGAGCTTCGTCGGTATCGGTCAGGCCCTGGCCGCCACTGGTCTGCCTAGCCCGCTGGCACAACTGGGCCTGGGCATGATGCTGATCGGTCTGGCGTTCAAGCTGTCGCTGGTACCGTTTCACCTGTGGACGCCTGACGTCTACGAAGGTGCTCCGGCACCGGTCGCTGCGTTCCTCGCCACTGCGTCCAAGGTTGCCGTGTTTGCGGTGATGGTGCGTCTGTTCCAGATCTCCCCTGCCGCGAGCAGCGGCGTACTGAGCGACGTGCTCAGCGTGATCGCCGTCGCTTCGATCCTGTTCGGTAACCTGCTGGCCCTGACCCAGAGCAACCTCAAGCGTCTGCTCGGTTACTCGTCCATCGCGCACTTCGGCTACCTGCTGATTGCACTGGTGGCGAGCAAGGGTCTGGCGGTGGAAGCCATCGGCGTGTACCTGATCACCTACGTGATCACCAGCCTCGGCGCATTCGGCGTGATCACCCTGATGTCCTCGCCGTACAACGGCCGTGACGCCGACGCCCTGTACGAGTACCGCGGTCTGTTCTGGCGCCGTCCGTACCTGACCGCCGTACTGACCGTGATGATGCTGTCCCTGGCCGGTATCCCGCTGACCGCGGGCTTCATCGGCAAGTTCTACATCATCGCCACCGGTGTCGAATCGCACCAATGGTGGCTGGTAGGTTCGCTGGTACTGGGCAGCGCCATCGGCGTCTTCTACTACCTGCGCGTGATGGTCACCCTGTACCTGATCGAGCCAAACCTGCGCCGCCACGATGCGCAACTGCACTGGGAACAGAAGGCAGGCGGCGTGATGCTGCTGGCCATCGCCCTGGTGGCGTTCTTCCTCGGCGTTTACCCGCAGCCATTGCTGACGCTGGTTCAGCAGGCGGGTCTGGCGGGCTGATCGCTCGGCTGGCTACACATGAAAACGGCACCTTCGGGTGCCGTTTTTTTTGTGCGGTTTCTTGGTCTTTATCGCAACGCTTTCACCATTGGCACACACGCCAGTTGCAGACCCGAAGGCGATTGATAAATCGCACTCCCCTCGCCGATGTAACCGCAACGCCGGTAAAAATCGACAGCGTTCAACGTCGCGTCCAGACAGACCTCTGTCAGCCCCAGCGCCCTCGCCAGATCTTCAAGAAAGTGCAGAACCTGTTTGCCCAGTCCGCGCTGCATGAAATCCGGATGAATGAAGATTGCACCGATTTCACGATACTCCAGATCAAGCATTCCGGTTGCCACTGGCTCGTCCTCAACCCAGCCCAGATAGAAATGCTTTTCCATGAGCGTGTCGTAACCGTCCTCAGCCGAGCCCTTGGTCCAGTCGTGCATTTGCTGCTCGGTGTAGGCACCGATGCATTGATGCCTGATCGCCAAGCGTCGTATGTCGAATGCGGTTTGGGCGTCATTCGTGGTGGCTCTTCTGATGTCGAACATATCTCTCTCCATGAGCCATGTGCAGACAGGAAATGAAAAAGCCCCGTCCATTTCTGGCGGGGCTTCGGGTACACGTCAAATGACAAACACGTATGACCTTATGGCCCGCCGGAAGCGGTCATTGAGGCGCACATCATGGTCATTCGATTTTGGGTGTTCATGGGGCGATAGTGCTGTGAATTGTTCCAGTACGTCAATCGCGAAGTCGCTGGGTGGGAGCGAGCCTGCGCGCGAAGGCGTCGGCACTTCCACCATCCTCAGTGCCTGACACTCCGCTATCGCGAGCAGGCTCGCTCCCACAGGTTTGTGTGGAACTCACAAACTCCAGGTACACCCACATGACGAAATTGTAATTCCCTCATCACCTTGGCGTTATCCGCAGCTTGCAACGATGTCCCCCGGCGACCATGCCGACGAGCCCCATGCCCGTCGAACAATAAAACCCACGCCGAAGCACGTTCCCGTTCTGCCGAACCCAAGGAGTGTTTGATGGTTAACAATACAAAAATGTCGATGGCCGCTTTAGCGGTGGTGGTTGGCTCCGGGCCGTCCATGGTGTTTGCAGAAGAAAAAGCCGAAGGCTTTATCGAAGGCAGCAGCCTGACGGTGCTCAACCGTAATTTCTATTTCAATCGTGAGCACCGCAACGGCCAGTCCAGCCCGACCGGCAACGGTTATTCCGAAGCCTGGTCGCATGCGGTGATCAGCAAGTTCGAATCCGGCTTTACCCAAGGCACCGTCGGGGTCGGTGTTGATGCGTTTGCGATGATCGGTTTGAAACTCGACACCGGTGACGGGCGCAACGGTGGGCGCAGTTCGTTTGATGTGCTGCCGGTCAACAGTGACGGCGAGGCGCGGGACGAATACACCAAGGTCGGGGGCGCGGCGAAAGTGCGGGCATTCGATACGGTGGTCAAGGTCGGTGACGTGTTCCCGGCCAACCCGGTAGTGGCGGCGGGTGACTCTCGTTTGCTGCCAGAAAGCTTTCGCGGGGTGACGGCGACCAACACCAGTATTGAAGGCCTGTCGGTTCAGGGCGGTCGACTGCACGCGATGAGCCAACCGGTGTCCAGCGACATGCGCGAGAACTTCGCGACCTTCTATGCCGGCCCGGTCAATTCGCCGTGGATCGCTTACGGCGGCGGCGATTATGTGCTGAACAAAAACCTCAGTTTCAGCCTGTACTCCAGTCGCCTCAAGGATGCCTGGAATCAGTACTACGCCGGCGCCGCGTGGACGTATCCGCTGTCGGATGACTTGTCACTGTTTGGTGGTTTGAATTACTACAAGGCAGTCGACGAGGGCAAACAACTACTCGGCGAGTTCGACAACAACATCTGGAGCGGCCGTGTCGGGGTAAAACTCGGCGCGCATTCCGTCGCCCTCTCGCACCAACGCAACAACGGCAACGACGATTTCGATTACCTGCGCCAGTCCGACTCGATCTTCCTCGACAACTCCATCCAGTACAGCGACTTCAACTCGCCCAAGGAACGTTCATGGATGGTGCGCTACGACCTCGACATGAGCACTTACGGCGTACCGGGCTTGTCGTTCATGACCCGCTACGCGCGCGGCACCGACGCCGACTATTCCAACGCCAACGCCGTGTACATGCGCCGCGATGCCGATGGTAATCCGCTGACCGATCAAAAGCGCTGGGAGCGCGACATCGAAGTCAAATACGTGGTGCAGAGCGGTTCGTTGAAGGACTTGTCACTGCGCTTGCGCCAGGCCACCACTCGCGCCACGGCGTTCGAGTCGGATCTGGATGAAGTGCGGGTGATTGTCGAGTATCCGTTGGCGATTCTCTGAGTTCACGAGCAATGCACATTCACCTTTAGAAGCTCCTTGCTCCTTTGGAAAGAGGTGAATTTTTTGGCGTCCTTCGGGGCGCCTTTTTTATGTCCGGACTTCAACGCAACGCCAAAACCTGTGGGAGCGAGCCTGCTCGCGAAGACGTCGGCACAGCCAACGCCATCGTCGGTTAACTCACCGCTTTCGCGAGCAGGCTCGCTCCCACACGATTATGCGGTGGGCTCGACGTTATCCAGCGCCCTGTTCACCGCCAGTTCACCAAGCATGACGACTTGGGCGATCCCCAGCAACGTCTTGCGATGCGTGCCTTGCAGCAGCGCCGCGAAGTCGCCGAGCATGACGCTGGCCGAGCCCAGGGATTCGCTGGCGTTGGCCAGCAGGGATTCGGTGTCGGCCTTCGGATTGACCTGGAACATCTGGTTCTGGACGTAGGGCGTGGCCATGATGGCGGCCGTGGGTTTGAGGTAGAAGTCGAGGGCGCGGTCGGCGGCTTCGTGGAGTTTGCGAGTGTCTTCGCAAGCGTAGGGGGACGTTGTATTGGCGTCCGCAGGAACGGTTGGTTCGGGCGGATTGGGTGTTGGCTTTTTCATGGTGTATCTCCAGTCTTACGGTGGAGCTGGCCCATTCGGTTCCACGCGAGGGGTGGCAGCTGTACGCAGGTTGGAACCCGGGGACCAGAGAAAACCCGGCAGACTCGAAGTCTCCCGCGCACAGCCGCCATAACAAAGTGCACACCATGAAGGTGCGCAAGCATACGTCATGAAAGCCACTTTTGCGCTTCTTGGGTCCCGGGGTTCCAAACCCGATCGCTGATTTGGCAGCGACCCACACAGGCTAGAGAGCTGACGTCCGACGGACAACCTGAAAACATTGTGGGAAGGTTCTGCATTTCCCACACAACCTTTAAACATCCAGAATCGAAATACACATCGTGATATTGAAATTCAGCTCCTACACGGGGGGAGTGTTCTGATCGTTGCCAGATCAGCCGCGCTGGCGGCAATCGCCGGCCACGGTGTATTTGACGGTGTTGAGCTGACCCTTCGAATCTTCGTAGGTCATGGCAGTGGGGACGACGGCGCAAGTCGCCGGCGGCTTGATGACGCTCACCACTTTGACCACATCCAGCTTCATCCCGTACGCATAATCCTTCACCACTGGCGGCGCTTTGCCCTGGTTGGCGGCGTATTGCTCCATGGCTTTGGCGTTGGTACTGAATGCGCGCTCAAACGTGCGGTCACCACCGCCCTCGGCCAGCACATTAATGGACATCGCCATCACCCCGGCGAACACCATCCACTTGATCAATTTCATGTTCAATTCCTCCATAAAAAGCCCGGCATCGATGCGCGATGCCAGGCTTGTTCCAGCATGGCTGCGTTTACAGGTCTTGAGTCTTGTCGTCTTTCTTGTCATTGACGACGACCGGGTCGCGGGCCTGTTCCCGGGCAACAAACAGCTCTACGGAGCGGTCATTGGCGGTCATCATTTTTTCGAAGGTGCGGTCGCCGCCACCTTCGGCCATGGCCAGGGAAGACAGCGCCAAGGCGGCGGTGAAGGCACTGATCTGAGCGAATTTCATGTTTGATTCCTCGTTTAAGTAGCTGACGGGATCAAGGTAACAATCCGAACCTATCGTGACGGTGGCGGGGAAATTACATATCCGTTATCTCCCGGATCAGCGCACGGAAACCCTGTGGGAGCGAGCCTGCTCGCGAAAGCGGTGGTTCAGTCACATCATTGTTGACTGACAGATCGCCTTCGCGAGCAGGCTCGCTCCCACAGGGGGATCACCTATTATGTGGAGACCGTGTCCTCATCCCGGCGATGGGCCAGTTGGTACAGCGCCGGCAAGATCAGCAACGTGAGAATGGTGGAGGACAGGATTCCACCGATCACTACGGTTGCGAGCGGGCGCTGCACTTCCGCACCCGTGCCGGTCGCCAGCGCCATCGGAATGAAGCCCAGCGACGCCACCAGTGCCGTCATCAACACTGGCCGCAATCGCGTCAGCGCACCGATGTTGATCGCCTCAGTGAGCGACCGCCCCTCCTCCCGCAGATTGCGAATGAACGCAATCATCACCAAGCCGTTCAACACCGCCACTCCGGACAACGCAATAAACCCGACGCCCGCCGAGATCGACAGCGGAATATCGCGCAACCACAGCGCCATGACGCCCCCGGTCAACGCAAACGGAATCCCGGTAAACACCAGTAAGCCATCCTTGAGATTGTTGAACATCATGAACAACAAGCCGAACACCAGCAGCAACGCCACCGGCACCACGATCTGCAAGCGCTTGGCCGCCGATTGCAGTTGCTCGAACTGCCCGCCCCAACTGGTCCAGTAACCGGCCGGGACTTGCACCTCACGTTCGATCACTTCGCCCGCCTCGGCAACGAATGAACCGATGTCCCGCCCGCGCACGTTGGCGCTGACGATCACCAAGCGCTTGCCGTTTTCGCGGCTGACCTGATTCGGCCCCAGCACCAGGTCGAGGCTGGCGACGTCTTGCAGTGCGATGAAACCGATCTGATTGGCCGTACCATTTACCGCCGGCACCGGAATCAGCAGCGCTGACAAGCCGTCGATGTCCTTGCGCATGGCATCGGACAAACGCACGACCATGTCGAAACGCCGATCCCCTTCATACAAGGTCCCGGCCTGACGACCGCCCACTGCCACGGCAATGGTGTCCTGCACATCCCCCACGTTCAGCCCGTAACGCGCCGCTTTGTCGCGATCAATGTTGATGGTCAGCACCGGCAACCCGGTGGTTTGCTCGACCTTCACCTCAGAGGCGCCGTTAACCTTCTGCATGGCCGCTGCAATCTTCGCCGCCGTGGCGTTCAGCACGTCCATGTCATCGCCAAACACCTTCACTGCCACGTCACTGCGCACGCCGGAGATCAGCTCGTTGAAGCGCAGTTGAATCGGTTGCGACAGCTCATAGTTGCTGCCCGGCAAAGTCGCGGCGACGGCTTGCAGTTCGGCCATCAGGGTGTCGCGGGATTTGCCCGGATCCGGCCATTGCGCTTTCGGTTTGAGCATCACGTAGCTGTCGGAGATGTTCGGCGGCATCGGGTCGGAGGCGATTTCCGCCGTGCCGGTACGCGCGAAGACGCGTTCGACTTCCGGCACCCTGGCCAGAATCAGGGTTTCCAGGCGCTGCTGCATATCGACCGATTGCGTCAGGCTGGTGCCCGGTACGCGCAAGGCTTGCAGGGCGAAATCGCCTTCACTGAGGCTCGGCACAAACTCGCTGCCCATGCGGCTGGTCAGCACGCCGCTGAGCACGATCACACCCAACGCCGCGCCCACTGCGATTGCGCGATGGGACATGACCCAGGCCAGCGCCGGCGCATAAACACGACGCGCGCCGCGCATCACCGCACCCTCTTCTTCCTTGACCTTGCCAGTCACGAACAGCGCAATCGCCGCCGGGACAAAAGTCACCGACAACAGCATGGCACCGAGCAACGCAATCACCACAGTGAACGCCATCGGGTGGAACATTTTCCCTTCAACGCCGCTCAGGGCGAAGATCGGCAGGTACACGACCATGATGATCAACTGGCCAAAAATCAGCGGCCGCCGTGCTTCTTTGGCGGCCGCAAACACTTCCTTGAAACGCTCGGCACGCGTCAACAATCGCCCATGGTGCTGCTGCGCATGAGCGAGTCGGCGCAGGGTATTTTCGACAATCACCACCGCGCCATCGACGATGATGCCGAAGTCGAGCGCGCCGAGGCTCATCAGGTTGGCGCTGACTTTGTTGCTGAACATGCCGGTGAAGGTGAACAGCATCGACAGCGGGATCACCATCGCCGTGATCAGCGCCGCGCGGATGTTGCCGAGGAACAGGAACAGAATCGCGATCACCAGAATCGCGCCTTCGATGAGGTTTTTCTTCACCGTGGCAATGGCTTTGTCGACCAGGTGCGTGCGGTCGTAAACCGGCACGGCGATCACGCCGTTGGGCAACGATTTGTTGATCTGTTCGAGCTTGCTGGCGACCGCTTGCGAGACCGTGCGGCTGTTCTCGCCGATCAGCATGAACACCGTGCCAAGCACCACTTCACGACCATTTTCCGTGGCCGCGCCGCTGCGCAGTTCGCGGCCGATTTGCACGGTGGCGACATTCTTGATGCGGATCGGCGTGCCGTCGACGTTGGCCATGACGATATTGGCGATGTCCTCGGTGCTCGCCACTTGGCCCGGCGCGCGAATCAGCAACTGCTCGCCGCTGCGCTCGATGTAACCGGCGCCGACGTTGGCGTTGTTGCGCTCAAGCGCGGTGACCAGATCGGTGAGGGTCAGCTTGTACGCGGCCAGGCGTTTCGGGTCCGGGGCAATCTGATATTCCTTGGCGAAGCCGCCGATGGTGTTGATCTCGGCCACGCCCGGCACGTTGCGCAATTGCGGCTTGATGATCCAGTCCTGAATCACCCGCAGATCAGTCGGTGTGTAAGCGCTACCGTCATCCTTGAGAGCGCCCTCCTGCGCCTCGACCGTCCACAAAAAGATCTCGCCGAGGCCGGTGGAAATTGGTCCCATGACCGCTTCCGCGCCTTCGGGCAATTGCTCCTTGGCGATCTGCAGACGCTCATTGACCAATTGGCGGGCGAAGAACAGGTCGGTGCCGTCCTTGAAGATGACGGTGACCTGCGACAGCCCCGAACGCGACAGCGAACGGGTCTGCTCTAAGGCCGGCAAACCGGCCATCGCGGTTTCAATCGGGAAGGTGATGCGCTGCTCGGTTTCCAGCGGCGAGAACCCGGCGGCGCCGGTGTTGATCTGTACCTGGACGTTGGTGATGTCGGGCACGGCGTCGATCGGCAGTTTCTGATAACTGGCGATGCCGAGGCCGGCCATGAGCAGAACGGCGAGCACGACGATGATGCGCTGCTCGATGGCAAACTGGATCAGGCGTTCGAACATGGGGACCTTCCAGAATTAATGACTGTGCTCGGCCGAGGCTTTGCCCAGTTCCGACTTGAGGACGAAGCTGCCGGCGCTGGCGACTTGCGCGCCGGCCTCCAGGCCTTGGGTGATTTCCACCTGCCCCGCCGCGCGACTGCCCAGCTCTACCGCTTGCGCTTTGAAGCCGTCGTCGGTGCGCACAAACACCGTGGGTTTGTCCTCGACGGTCTGGATTGCGGTTTCCGGCACCGCGACTTGCGCCTGACGGCTGTCGGTCGCCACCAGCGCGGTGACGAACAGGCCGGGACGCCACGAGCCTTGCGGGTTTTCCAGCGTCACGCGAACGGTTGCAGTGCGGGTTTGTTCGCCGAGTAAACTGCCGACATAAGCCACGCTGCCAGCCACTTCAGCGTTCAGTTCGGGTGCGCTGACGGTGACCGTTTTACCCACTTGCACCTTGTTCAGATCCTTGGGCGAAACACCGAAGGTCACCCACACCCGCGACAGATCGGAGAGCGTGAATGCCGCTGTGCTTTCATCGACCACCTCGCCCGGCGTCAGGTGTTTTTCCACCACCACACCATCGAACGGTGCACGCAGCTCGTAGCGATTGCCGCCGGTGGCGACCACGCTGCCGCTGAGCACGCTGATTTTTTGCCGGGCGTTGCTCACGGCAATCTCAGCCTCCTCCAATGCCTGACGAGCCTGGAGAAAATCCTGCTCGGCAGAAATCTTGTCCTGCCACAGCTTCTTTTCGCGCTCATAGGTGGTGCGCGCCAACGCCAAACGCCGTTGCGCGGCCGCTTGCTCGCTGCGCTGATCGGAGATCTGCTGACTGGCGATGACAGCCAGCAACTGGCCCTTCTTCACCGATTGGCCGAGGTTGACTGCCACCGATTCGACCACACCGGGAACACGCGGCACGACGTGGGCGGTGCGGTCTTCGTCGAAACGCACTTCGCCGGGGAACGGCAGGCCGAGGCTGATGTTTTGCGGTTTCGCTTCAGCCAGTTGAATGCCGGCGGCGGTGATCTGCTCGGCGGTCAGTTCGATGTGCCCTTCTTCGTCATGCTCGCTTTCAGCGGCGCCCTCCTGCGCATGATCGGCGTGATCCGCCGCTTCATCGGCATGCGCGTCGATGGACGCGTTGCCCGACCACATCGAGCCTACACCAATGCCCAGCGCCAACGTCGCCGCAGCGGCCATAATCAGTTTTTTGTCCATGGAAACTCCTCTGCGCCGTGCCATCGCGCAGTGCTCAAAAAGATGAAATTCAAGGGCTGACGGCGAGCTCGCCGAAGATCCGTTCGATGCGTACGCGGGCGTCGGTGGCTTCGCTGACGGCCTGGATGTATTGGCTACGCGCGGCGATCAGCGTGCGCTGCGCATCGAGTACATCGAGGAAGCCAAACTTGCCCATTTCGAACCCGCGCGTGGCGCTGTCCACCGCACGTTGCGCGGCGGGCAGGATGGTCTGGTTGAACGCGCTGACTTCGCCGTTGGCGGTCTGCCATTGCGCCAACGTGGTCTGGATCTCCGTGCGCAAACGCAGTTCGGTGGCGTTGCGCAGATCCCGTGCCTGATCGGTGCGACGCGCGGCGGCCAGCACGTTGCCCTGATTGCGGTTGAACAGCGGAATCGGCATCGACAGTCCGACCACGTTGACCCGTTCGCGCTCGGTTTCGCTGTATTGGCTGCCCAGGCTTACGGTCAGGTCGGGGATACGCTGGGACTTTTCCAGGCCCAACGACGCTTCGCGTTGATCGATCTGTAGTTTGGCCAGACGCAACTCGGCGGTTTCGTTAAGACGATCAAGCAGTCGGGCTGGCGGTGGCACGACGGCGAGCCTTTGCGTGGCGGCTTGTACATTTGTCGAGGTCGGCAACGGTGCGCCCATGACCTGCGCCAATTGTTGGTAGGCGTTGGCCTGGTCACGTTCGGCGCGGCTCAGCTCAAGGCGCACTTCCGAGAGTTGCACCTGCGCCCGTGTGCCTTCGACGGGCGAGGATTTGCCGGCCTCAATCCGTCCTTGCGCAACGCGCAAACCGTGCTCGGCCAATTGCATGGATTGGCGGGACAACTGCAAGCGCTGTTGCGCAGTCTGGGCGCTGTTGAACGCTTGAATCACATCGGCGCGCAAGGCATTGCGCTTGCGCTCCAGCTCAATGCCGGCGGCGTCCTGTGCACGGCTGGCGACATCGATGCGGGCACCACGTTTGCCGCCCAGTTCGATCGGCTGGCTGAGCATCACTGTGGTGGTGCGCGAATCGCGGCGGGTGTCTTCGGCCTCCCACGAGACTTCAGGGTTGGGGATCAGGCCAGCCTGTTTGCGGTCACCCTCGGCGATGCCGATTTCCCATTGCGCAGCGGCCAGATCCGGGTTGCCGGCGAAGGCGCTGTACAGGGCTTGATCCAGCGTCAACGTCGAGGCATTCGCCACGCTGGCACTGACCAATAACAGCAGGCCGCCGAGTGTTTTTTGCAGGCGTGATCGCGCCGTCAGTTCAATTAAACCGGGCAATGGCAGACTTCCTTTATTCAAGAATCTTTGATGCCGTCACGGTAGGGTTTTGAACTTATCGACAAGGTGACTGGAACATTACAAATCCGTTATCCACGGTTTGTACAAGTTGATTTGATCTACGATGCGGAGTGCCAACAGCGTTGTAGCAATACATCGAAACAAATGCTCTGCAGTTATCCGCCGAACAGTACTTGCCGGAATCAAAGTCGTAGGAAACTCGACCCTTATGCTGCGACAGCCTGTCGCAGACAGCCGATTTAAAGCCGTCAAGCGTTGACTCCGTAGTCACTTCAGCCTTTACCGTGCACGCCATTCATTGATTGAACTCCGTCCGGAAGTCCTTACAAAAACAACAACTATCCCGGCCACCTTAATTAAATATCCATTAAATATAAGTGGTGAAAGATCATGCGAATCCTTGTCGTCGAGGACGAGCTTAAAGCTGCCGAATACCTGCATCAGGGTTTGACCGAAAGTGGATATGTGGTTGACCACGCCGCCACCGGCGCCGATGGTTTGCACCTGGCGCAACAACAGGCCTATGACCTGATTATTCTCGATGTGAACCTGCCCGAACTGGACGGCTGGGGCGTGCTGGAACAACTGCGCCGCACTCACTCCACTCGGGTGATGATGCTCACCGCGCGCGGACGTCTGGCGGACAAGATTCGTGGCCTCGATCTGGGCGCCGACGACTATCTGGTCAAACCGTTCGAGTTCCCCGAACTGCTGGCGCGGGTGCGCACCTTGATGCGTCGCAGCGAAAACATTCCCCTGCCGCAAGTGCTGAAAGTCGCGGACCTGGAACTCGACCCGGGCCGCCATCGCGCGTTCCGCGGTGCGCAGCGCATCGACCTGACCACCAAGGAATTCGCCCTGCTGCATCTGCTGATGCGCCAGTCCGGCGAAGTGCTGACCCGCACGCAGATCATTTCGCTGGTATGGGACATGAATTTCGACTGCGACACCAACGTGGTCGAGGTGTCGATCCGCCGGTTACGGGCGAAGATCGATGAGCCGTTCGACAATAAGTTGATCCACACCCTGCGCGGCGTCGGCTATGTGCTGGAGGCGCGCGAATGAAGCCCGCCAGCCTGTCGATGCGCCTGGGATTGACGGTGAGTATTCTCGGTGCGCTGCTGGTGGTGTTTCTGGCGATCCTCGCTTATTTCGCCCTGACCCATGAACTGAATGCGCTTTCCAGAGACAGCCTTGAAAAGAAAATGCAACAGGTCGAACACAGCCTGTCGCTGTACGTCGACGCCAACGAAATCAGCGGTAAACCGCATATTTTGCTCGATCAGGTAATGGGCCACGACAACCTCACGCTGACCATTTACGACCGCCTCAATCAACGCTCGCCGCTGCTCAAATCCGGCTCTGGCCTGGCCGATCCACGGGTTGAATTGAAGGCGGTTCGCGCGACCACAGATCAGTTGGCCTACAGCGACAGCACCGACACTGACGGGAAGAAATTCCTCACCGCCTCCAAACTGATTCGCCTCAAGGACGGCAACAGCGTGCCAGTGCTGTTGTCGGTGGATAACGCCCACGATGAGGCGTTGCTCAGCGCCTACTTGCGCTCGACGCTGATTGCCTTGCCGCTATTGCTGGTGTTCATCGGCCTCACGGCGTGGGGCGCGGTGCAACGCGGACTGGCGCCGATGCGCGAGTTTCGCAAGGTCGCGGCGATGGTCTCGACCCAGGATCTCGATCATCGGCTGTCGGTGGTGGACATGCCACAGGAGCTGAGCGAACTGGCGCACGGCATCAACTTCATGCTGCATCGGCTGGATGCCGGGGTGCAGCAGTTGTCGCAGTTTTCTGATGATCTGGCCCATGAGTTACGCACGCCGATCAATAACCTGATGGGCAAGGCGCAAGTGACCTTGTCCCGCGAGCGCTCGGTGGAGGAATACAAGGATGTGCTGGTGTCATGCACCGAAGAACTGGAACGTGTAGCGCGGATAGTGTCGGACATGTTGTTTCTGGCGCAGGTGAGTCATCCGTCGGCGCTGGCGCCGTTTGAATCGGTGGCGCTGGAGGTTGAAGTGACGAAAGTGGCGGAGATGTTTTCGTTGTCAGCGCAGGATAAGGGCATTCATTTGAACGTGGTCGGGAGCGCGACGGTGCTGGGTGATCGGCTGATGATTCAGCGGGCGATTTCCAATTTGTTGTCGAATGCTTTGCGGCACTGCCCCAACGGGAAAACCGTCACGTTGTTGATAGAACAAGGGGCGACGCACACGTCGTTGCTAGTGAGCAATCCCGGCGCCGGGATCGAAGCGGCGCACTTGCCGTATCTGTTTGACCGCTTCTACCGCGTTGATAGCAGTCGCTCAAGATCGCAGGGCAGCACCGGATTGGGGTTGGCGATCGTGCGCTCGATCATGAGCCTGCATCAGGGGGTGGCGGAAGTTAAGAGCTTGCCGGGGGTAATGACGGTGTTCCGCCTGGGCTTCCCCACCACCGAATCATCCGTGTAGGAGCTGCCGCAGGCTGCGATCTTTTGCTCTTGTTTTTAAATCAAGATCAAAAGATCGCAGCCTGCAACAGCTCCTACATAGATTTTCGGACATCGTGTCGGCCGATATTTTCGTACGATTTTTTACCGATTTGCTCCCGTCCCCACACAAACGCCGAAAGCTCTCGCCGCAACCTCCGTTTTGTCCTACAGCCAGTTTGAGTACATAGCTCTATGGTGGAGGCATGGCAGATGGAAAACCGACGAGAGGCTAAAAATGAACAGGGATATCGTTTGCGAATGGGCTGAAGAAGTCTATGGTTTGGCAGCGTTGAAATATTCTGGCTATATTTGTCCAGAATACAGGGGTGAGCTGATGATCATCGTTCCGCTGGCTGAAGCCAAAAACAATTTATCCAAACTCGTCGATGATGCCGCTGCTGGCCAAGTCATCACGATTGCCAAGCATGGGCGGGCGATGGCCCGCCTCGTTCCCGTAGGAAAACCCAGCGCTCAGCGTATTGGCGCAATGAAAGGCAAACTGGTGTTGCCCGACGATTTCGACTCACCATTGCCCGATGACATGCTTGATGCATTTGAGGGCACTCAAGTATGAGGCTTCTGCTCGACACGCACATTTTGCTCTGGACGCTCAGTGATGACGCCAGACTGTCCGGCAAAGCCAGAAAATTGATTGAGAACGCCGCCGAAATCTACATCAGCGCCGCCACCTTCTGGGAAATGGCGATCAAGGTCGGGCTCGGCAAGCTGAATGTTGATCTGGAAGAACTCCGCCAATATTGTCTCGACAGTGGCTTTATCGAACTGCCAGTGACTGCAGAGCACGCCATCGCCGTTAAGGATCTTGAGCACCATCACCGTGATCCGTTTGACCGCATTATCGTGGCCACAGCAATGACCGAACCGATGAAGTTGCTCACGGCTGATCCTTTGGTTGCTCGGTACACCGATCTGGCTGTTTTAGTCTAACCACCGCCCCTGAACCTGTGGGAGCCAGCCTGTTGACGATGGCGGCGGGTCAGTCGATAACAATGTTGAATGTCAGACCGAATCGCTGGCAAGCCAGCTCCCACAGTGATCTGCGGCGTGCCCGGAGTTTGTGAACATCACAGAAACCTGTGGGAGCCTGGCTTGCCAGCGATGGCGGTGGGTCTGTCGATATCAATGTTGAATGTCAGACCGAATCGCTTGCAGGCAAGCTCCCACAGTGGTTTCGGGTGCACTCGGAATTTGTGAGTGACTCAGAAACCTGTGGGAGCTTGCCTGCAAGCGAAAGCGGTAGATCAGGTGCCAAAAAAAACGGCACCTCGCGGTGCCGTTTGCCTTTCACATTTCAGCGTTTACTTACGCGCATCCGCCCACGATTTCAGCAGTTCGTTGTAGCTGACGGTCTCGCCCTTCGGCTTCTCGTTAGCCAGTTTCGGTTTCGGTGCGCCCGGCTGGTCAAACCAGTATTGCGCATCGCGTTCCGGGTTCATTTTTGGTGCGCAAGTGGCTTGGGCCTTGGAGCGTTCGAGGCGCGTCATGATCGCGTCCTGATCTTTCGCCAAGCCATCCAGCGCCTGTTGCGGAGTTTTCTCGCCGCTCGCTGCTTCCGCGATATGGCTCCACCACAATTGCGCCAGACGCGGGTAGTCCGGCACGTTGGTGCCGGTAGGCGACCATTGCACGCGGGCCGGGCTGCGGTAGAACTCGACCAGACCACCGAGTTTCGGCGCCAGATCGGTCATGGCCTGCGAGTTGATGTCCGACTCGCGAATCGGTGTCAGACCGACAATGGTTTTTTTCAGCGAAACAGTTTTCGAGGTCACAAACTGCGCGTACAGCCACGCCGCGAGTTTCTGTTTCTCAGGCGTGGATTTCATGAACGTCCACGACCCCACATCCTGATAACCGAGCTTCATGCCCTCTTCCCAATACGGCCCTTTAGGCGACGGCGCCATGCGCCATTTCGGCGTGCCGTCGGCGTTGACCACCGGCAGGCCGGGTTTGGTCATGTCGGCGGTGAACGCGGTGTACCAGAAAATCTGCTGGGCGATGTTGCCCTGCGACGGCACCGGCCCCGACTCGGAGAAGGTCATGCCCGCCGCTTCCGGTGGCGCGTAGGCCTTGAGCCAGTCGACGTATTTGGTGGTGGCAAACACTGCCGCCGGGCCGTTGGTGTCGCCGCCGCGGGTCACGCTGGAGCCGACCGGGTGGCAGTCCTCGACGCGAATCCCCCACTCGTCCACTGGCAAACCGTTGGGCAGGCCTTTGTCGCCGCCACCGGCCATGGAGAACCAGGCATCGGTGAAGCGCCAGCCCAGCGACGGGTCTTTCTTGCCGTAGTCCATGTGCCCGTAAACACGTTTGCCGTCGATTTCCTTGACGTCTTCGCTGAAGAATTTGGCGATGTCTTCATAGGCCGACCAGTTCACCGGCACGCCCAATTCATAGCCGTACTTTTCCTTGAACTTGGCTTTCAGATCCGCCCGTTCGAACCAGTCGGCACGGAACCAGTACAGGTTGGCGAATTGCTGGTCGGGCAGTTGATAGATCTTGCCGTCCGGCGCCGTGGTAAACGAGATGCCGATGAAGTCCTTGAGGTCGAGGGTCGGCGAGGTGAAGTTCTTGCCTTCGTTAGCCATCAGGTCGGTGATCGATTCGGTCTTGCCGTAGCGAAAGTGCGTGCCGATCAGGTCCGAGTCGTTGACCCAGCCGTCGTAGATATTCTTGTCGGACTGCATCACCGTCTGCATTTTTTCCACCACGTCGCCTTCTTGCAGCAGGTCGTGGGTGAGCTTGATCCCGGTGATTTCAGTGAAGGCCTTGGCCAGCACCTTGGACTCGTATTCATGGGTGGTCAGGGTTTCCGAAACCACCTTGATGTTCATGCCGCGAAACGGCTCGGCCGCCTTGATGAACCACTTCAATTCTTCCAGCTGCTGTTCGGCCGTCAGGGTCGACGGTTTGAATTCACTGCCGATCCATTTTTTCGCAGCGTCCTCGTAGGCATCGGCCCAGGCAGATGCGCTCAAACCACTGAGTGCCAGCATGGCTGCCAATGAAATGCTATGTCGCAGCTTATTGTTTTTGTCGAACATAGAGACCTCCTGTTTAGGATTTCGGAGCACGATTGTCGAGCGACTCGACTAGCCCCAACGCATCACAGCCAACAGCCACACCAGGGACAACGCGGACGCGACCCAGATGCTCCAGTCGGTGGCGCCGATGACCAGCAAATGCAGGTAGGCGCTGCCGAGAAGACCGATAAACAAGCGATCGCCACGGGTGGTGGCAATCGGCAGAAAACCTCGCCGCAGAATGCTCGGCGAGCGCAATTCCCACGTGGTCATACCCGCCAAAATCAGGCCGATGACGATAAAGAATGCGGCTGTAGGTGTCGTCCAACTCATCCATTCCATCATCAGCTCCTCAGACCCGACCGAGGGCAAAGCCCTTGGCCACGTGGTTGCGAACAAACCAGATCACCAGCATGCCCGGCAGAATGGTCAACACCCCCGCCGCCGCCAGCACGCCCCAATCGATACCCGAAGCCGAGACCGTGCGGGTCATCACCGCCGCGATCGGCTTGGCGTTGACCGAGGTCAGCGTGCGCGCCAGCAGCAGCTCGACCCAGGAAAACATGAAGCAGAAAAATGCCGTGACGCCGATCCCGGAGCCGATCAACGGGATGAAAATCTTCACGAAGAACTTGGGAAAACTGTAGCCATCAATGTAGGCGGTTTCGTCGATTTCCTTCGGTACACCCGACATGAAGCCTTCCAGAATCCACACCGCCAACGGCACGTTGAACAGGCAATGCGCCAATGCCACGGCGATGTGCGTGTCAAACAGGCCAATCGACGAATACAGCTGGAAAAACGGCAGCAAGAACACCGCCGGCGGCGCCATGCGATTGGTCAGCAGCCAGAAGAACAAGTGCTTGTCGCCGAGAAAACGATAGCGGGAAAACGCATAGGCTGCCGGCAACGCCACACTCAGGGAAATCACCGTGTTCAGGCTGACGTAATACAGCGAGTTCAGATAACCGGTGTACCAACTGGGATCGGTGAAGATCACCTTGTAGTTCGCCAGCGTGAAATCCTGTGGGAAAAGCGTCAGGCCGCCGAGGATTTCGGTGTTGCTCTTGAAGGACATGTTCAGCAGCCAGTAGATCGGCACCAGCAGGAACAAGATGTAGACCAGCAACGGAATCAGCTTTCTTTTGCTCATGGCCGGGCCTCAGCGGTTGGCGTCGGAGTGCGTCATGGCGGTGTAGAACAGCCAGGACACCAACAGGATGATCAGGAAGTACACCAGCGAGAAAGCCGCTGCCGGACCGAGATCGAATTGGCCTACGGCCATTTGCGTCAACGTCTGACTCAAGAAGGTCGTAGCGTTACCCGGCCCGCCGCCGGTGAGCACGAACGGCTCGGTGTAGATCATGAAGCTGTCCATGAAGCGCAGCATCACCGCGATCAGCAGCACGCTCTTCAACTTGGGCAACTGAATGTGGCGGAACACCGCCCAGGCCGAAGCCCGATCAATTCGCGCGGCCTGGTAATACACGTCGGGAATCGCCCGTAGCCCGGAGAAACACAGCAGCGCCACCAATGAAGTCCAGTGCCAGACGTCCATCACCAGCACCGTGACCCAGGCGTCCATGGTGTTGGCCGCATAGTTGTAGCTGATGCCCATGGCATTAAGACTGGAACCGAGCAGGCCGATGTCAGCGCGGCCAAAGATCTGCCAAATGGTGCCAACCACATTCCACGGAATCAGCAGCGGAATCGCCAGAATGATCAGTACCAGTGACGACCAGCGGCCCTTGGTCGGCATGGTCAGGGCGACGGCGATGCCCAGCGGGATTTCGATCAACAAGACGCAGGCCGAGTAGATGAACTGCCGTAGTAGCGAGTCGTGCAAACGCGGATCGAGCAGCACTTGCTTGTACCAGTCGGCACCGACGAAATAACGGCTGGACTGGTCGAAGATGTCCTGCACCGAATAGTTGACCACGGTCATCATCGGGATCACCGCACTGAACGCCACCAGCAGGAACACCGGCAACACCAGCCACCAGGCCTTGTTGTTCTGCACCTTGTTCATGGCTGCACCTCATCGTCGGCTTCGAGCAGAAACTCATCGGCATAGACCATCAGCCACTGCGCCGGAAAACTGATGTACGCGGTGCCCTGCGGCACCGGTTTGTCTTCCGCCAGACGCACTTTCAGCGGCGCGCCATCGAGGTCGAGGGTCATGATCTTGTAGGTGCCGAGGTCTTCGACGTGTACGACCCTGGCCTGCATCGCGTCGTCAAACGGCTCGTCCCACACATGAATAAACTCGGGGCGGATACCGACCTTCAGATTTTTCCACTGGCCGTGTTCGATATGGCGTTGCATGGCGTCGGACAACGGCAAGTGGGTCGAGGCGAAACCGACGCCGCCGGGCTGCGGCTGCACGTCGATCAGGTTCATGCCGGGGCTGCCGATGAAGTAGCCGACAAAGGTGTGGCTCGGCCGCTCGAAGAGTTCGCGTGGCGTGCCGAACTGGACGATCTGGCCGCCGTACATCACCGCGATCTTGTCGGCGAAAGTCGAGGCCTCCAGTTGATCGTGGGTGACGTAGACCATGGTGATGTTGAACTGCTCGTGGATCTGTTTGAGCTTGCGCCGCAGTTTCCACTTCAGGTGCGGGTCGATCACCGTCAGCGGTTCATCGAAGAGGATCGCCGAGACGTCGTCACGCACCAGCCCACGGCCCATGGAGACTTTCTGTTTCTCGTCGGCGGTGAGGTTGCGGGCCTTTTTGCTCAGCAGGTTTTGCAGGTCGAGGACCTCGGCAATTTCCTGCACCTTGCTGTGCACTTTCGCCTCGGCCATGCCCTGATTGCGCAGGGGAAACGCGAGGTTATCGAACACGGTCATGGTGTCGTAAACCACCGGAAACTGGAAAACCTGAGCGATGTTGCGCTTCTCCGGCGAGAGGTCGTTGACCGCTTTGCCGTCGAACAACACATGACCCTGCGAGGGGCTGAGCAGGCCGGAAATGATGTTGAGCAAGGTCGACTTGCCGCAACCCGAAGGCCCAAGCAAGGCATAGGCGCCGCCCTGTTCCCAGACGTGATCCATTTCGCGGATCGCGTAATCCTCCGCGCCGCCGGGGGTTTTGCTGTAGCTGTGGGCGAGGTGTTGCAAACGGATTTCGGCCATCAGGCAACCCTCGCGACACGCCGCCCCGGTGCTTGCACCAGACGGCCCTGCGCATCGAAAACGAACAGTTTGTGGGTCGGGATGTAAATGCGGATCGGCGCATCGACGTCGTATTCGTGAACGCCGGGCAGGTGCAGCACCAACAGGAAATGCTCGTTGCGCACGTGCAGGAAGGTTTCCGAACCGCTGATCTCGGCGACTTCGACGGTGACCGCCAATTCCAGATCGTCATCGTTGCTCGGCACCAGCGAGATATGGCTGGGGCGCACGCCGAAGCGGAACTCGCCCTCGCCCACCGGGCGCAGGTCAACGTTCAACGGGAAGTGGACGAAGTTGGCAAAACTGACTTCATTGCCGGCAATTCGCCCCGGCATCAGATTGATTGGCGGTTCGGAAAACAACTCGGCGGCCAGCACGGTTTGCGGCTGGTGGTAAACCGAGGTCGACGGGCCGCTCTGGATCACCCGGCCTTCGTGAAGAATGGTCGTGGTGCCGCCCAGCGCCAACGCTTCGTTGGGCTCGGTGGTGGCGTAAATCGCAATGGTGTGGCGCAGCTTGAACAGCTCGCGCATTTCCTGACGCAGTTCTTCGCGCAGTTTGTAGTCGAGGTTGACCAGCGGCTCGTCGAACAGGATCAGTTCGGCATCCTTGACCAGCGCCCGGGCCATGGCCGTGCGTTGCTGCTGTCCCCCGGAAAGTTCCAGCGGGTAGCGCTGCAGAAACTTCTCGATGCGCAGCATCTTCGCGGTTTCCTGCACCTTGCTGTGGATGATCTCTTTCGACACACCGGCCTGGCGCAACGGCGAGGCGATGTTCTCGAACACGGTCATCGTCGGGTAATTGATGAACTGCTGATAGACCATCGACACGTTGCGCAACCGCACCGGACGTTGGGTGACGTCGACGCCGTTCATCAGGATGCGGCCGCTGTCGGGCTTGTCTAAACCTGCCATCAGGCGCATCAGGCTGGTCTTGCCGGACAAGGTGCGCCCGAGCAAAACGTTGAAGGAACCGGGTTCGAATTTCAGGCACGCATCGTCGATCCAGGTCTGGCCTTCGACGGTACGGCAGACGTGCTCCAGGGTGAGTGACATGGCTCGGCCTTTTTATTATTGGAGTCAAGCGACCTGTGCACGGGAGCGACATTCGTGCCAGAAATGGCAAGTGGTTGATTTGTCGTGAAAATCGTTGAAACAGTAGGGAAACGGCGTTCAGAGCTGAACACATTTGAACAGTTGGGCGATTGACAATGAACAATAGTGAACAACACTCTATGAACGCTTTTTGCCCGATCCTGAAGACGATACAGATCCCTGTGGGAGCGAGCCTGCTCGCGAAAGCGGTGTGTCAGTCGATGCAATTGTGTCTGATAGACCGCTTTCGCGAGCAGGCTCGCTCCCACATGGGGATCTGTGTTGTGTTCAAGAGATGGGTTCATAACAACAATAAAAATCGCCGCATCAGAGGCTGACCGCCATGGCCGCACCTGCCCCGCCGCTGTCCCACGACGCGATCGTCCAGTGTTCCTGGCAACGCTGCCGCGCGTTTGGTCTCGACCATCAAAGCGCCCCGGCCTTCGATCAACTGCCCGCCGCCGGCATTGCGCAATTGCTCGACAGTCAGCACTCGCTGGTGCAGACCACCCACCAGGAAGTGCTGCCGTATTACGAGAACATCCTCAGTAATTCCAACTGCCTGATCATGCTCGCCGACCATCAGGGCCAGGTGCTGACGTCGTGGGGCACGCAGCGTTTTATCGAACCCAGTCTGGCCCGGGGTTTTCAGGCAGGTGCAAGCTGGATGGAACGCTGCAGTGGCACCAATGCCATCGGCACTGCGCTGGCCTGTGAGCAGGCGGTACACATTGAACACGATGAGCATTTCCTCAAGGCCAACCGTTTCATGACCGGTTCCGCCGCACCGATTTTCGATGCCGAGCGCAAGGTCATCGCCGTGCTCGACGTGTCCAGCGACAGCTATCTGCCGCCCTCGCACACCTTGGGCATGGTCAAGATGATGAGCCAGACCGTGGAAAACCGGCTGATTCTCAACCTGTTTCATGGCCAGCACTTTCAACTGACCTTCAACACCGGGTTGAACAACCTCGACAGCCAATGGGCCGGGTTGCTGATTTTCGATGAGAGTGGCCAGGTGCTGTCGGCCAATCGCCGCGCAGACAATCTGTTGGGCGTGCGCTTGTCGCGGGTCAGCGTTGAGAGCCTGTTCAAGGTGTCGTTGCTGGAGTTGATCAATCAGCCTGAAGGTTTGCCGTTCGCCTTGCAGACCTCCGGGCGTAACCGTTTTCAGTGTTTGCTGAAGCGGCCGAAACAGGCGTCGATTCAGGCGCGAGTGTTTACTGCTGAGCCTAAACCCGCCGTTTCAACAGGGATCAGTCTGAACACCCTGCACTTTGGCGACAGCCGTGTGGAAAAAGCGGTGCGCCAGGCTGAGCGCCTGTTGGAAAAAGACATTCCGCTGCTGATCCATGGTGAAACCGGGGTCGGCAAGGAAGTCTTCGTCAAAGCCCTGCATCAGGCCAGTTCGCGCAGCAAACAAGCGTTCATTGCCGTCAACTGTGCAGCGATCCCCGCCGAACTGGTGGAATCCGAGCTGTTCGGCTACGAGAAAGGCGCGTTTACCGGTGCCAACCAGAAAGGCAGCATCGGCCTGATTCGCAAAGCCGACAAAGGCACGCTGTTCCTCGATGAAATCGGCGATATGCCGCTGCCGACGCAGGCGCGGCTGTTGCGGGTTTTGCAGGAGCGTTGTGTGCAGCCGGTAGGCAGCAGTGAGCTGTTCCCGGTGGATCTGCGGATCATCTCGGCGACCAACCGCTCGCTACGCGAACAGGTGCAACTGGGGCGTTTCCGCGAAGATTTGTATTACCGCATCGGTGGCTTGACCCTGGAGTTACCGCCCTTGCGCGAGCGCAGTGACAAAGAGGCGCTGTTCAAACGGTTGTGGGAACAGCATCGCGAGCCAACGCAGTGGGCGGGGTTGAGTCGCGAAGTGTTGGAACTGTTCGATAAGCATCCATGGCCGGGGAATTTGCGTCAGGTCAGCAGCGTGATGCAGGTGGCGCTGGCGATGGCTGAGGAGCAACCGGTGCGGCCGGAGCATTTGCCGGATGATTTTTTTGTCGATCTGGAGATGGAGCCGGTGGAGAGCGTGCAGCCGCTGGGGCTGGATTTGAATGATGTTGAAGCGTTGAATCGGGAGTTGAAGGCGGCCGGGGGGAACATTTCGCACTTGGCGCGGCGGTTGGGGGTTAGTCGCAATACGCTTTATAAGCGGTTGCGGCAGATGGGGGATTGAGAGCGCAGATCAAAAGATCGCAGCCTTCGGCAACTCCTACACGGTGTACGCAATGCCACTGTAGGAGCTGCCGAAGGCTGCGATCTTTTGACTTTGAAAACTAAATAAACGCAGTGCGCATTACGAATACGCCGACTCAATATTTGTCGTTGAAGCAGCAGCCAAGAGAGTGTCAGATTTTTTGTGTGCGGGCCGGTAATGGCCTGCCGTCAGGCAGGCCGGGTTTTACCAGGTCGGCCTGATAAATCGATCTCCGTACAGAATCGCAAATTGGTTCATCGCACTCTTCCAG